>JAVCDA010000056.1 GCA_030765145.1 Candidatus Saelkia tenebricola
AAGAACCTCAAAGCCTATGTGCAAGACCTTGCCGACCTTTTGAGCAAAGGCTCAATCGTTGAGCAAAAGTCCTTCCTTCGCTCCTTTATCGAGCGGATTGTAGTTAACCACCCAGAAGCCGAAGTTTTCTATAACATACCGACAATAAACAACAAAGGCAGAGCCTCAAAAAGTGAAGTTCTGCCTATGTTACAAATTGGCTCCTCGGCAAGGACTTGAACCTCGAACCTAGTGGTTAACAGCCACCCGCTCTACCTATTGAGCTACCGAGGAATACCAATATTATCAAAAATCAAAATCAATGTTTCAGTTGTATAAATATATTATTTTACGATAGTTTTGTCAAGACAAACACCTTCCTAGTGCTGAGCTTAATTCAATCTGTTATATAAATCATGGCTAACAAAGAGAGAAATAACAGACATTTTTTCTCTGATACTATCTGCAATATCTGCAGGCAAAGTATACAACAATTGTTCAACAATAGACTGTTCATTCCGTTGATAAAGAATACATAAAGCAGTTGCAATACTAGTCAAACGTCCAGCATATGGAAGAAAATCTATATCGCTCCCAGGAATCCTGTTTTCTCCTGATAATAAAACATTTAATTCAATATCATCAACATAGTCTTCCAAGTAATCCGCCAAAGTAATATCCTCACTCATCATTCCTTCTACTTTTGTCGCTTTCCTAAAGACACGGCCTTCCGGGATAACAGTGTTTTTTAATAAACTAGCCCTAATATCCGCACCAGCTCCTACATAAGAATGAATAACTGTTATATTGCTCAATCTTGAAGTTACAACTCCTCCTCCATTAGTAATACCATCGGAAAGGACACTGCGTCCCATTTTAACATTGCTTAATTGCCACCCTTCCCCTACATAATTAGCCGCATAAAAATGAGTGTCCCTTAAATCAACATTATTTGCTATCCGCATGATACTTGTTAAAACAACATCTCCACCCAAAGTTATACCCTTGATATGATCTTGACCATCTCCGAAAAATATCTGCCTGAGATTATTTATAGTTAAAAAACCTGGTGTGGTTCTATAAAGATACGGGGTAAAATTTTCTTCAAAAACAACATCTTCTTCTTCAAATTCACTATGCATCATATAATACAACCGCCTGTTTTTTACCAAGAAACTTACCAAATATTCCCACCACTGCAATGGCGCCAGTTTCTCAGCAAGATGAGATAAAGTATCAATAAAAGGATGTGGATACATATGTATGTTTTCCATAGTCTCACTTAACGATCGGATAGCATCTATAGACATTTTGTCAGTACCTTCTAAAAACTCATCTTTTTTTGCCAACACTAAAGCGGTAATAGCTACGGCATTATTTTCTCCATTCTGCCAGAGCCATTCATTTTTAGAATCCTGTTCTCTATTTATTTGTTGAAAATAAGGTTGTACAAGTTTAGATAAATCTTTGGACATAGTAATCTCCCTGGTACTATGCCCGATAAAATTACCTGTTTTTAAAAAATCACCGCCGCTACCTTCATCTCCCGGTTGAAAAAGTTCCACAGTATACTCTATTGCGGATACAAATACTCTCCCGTTAGGACTCAATAGCCTTTCTAATTCTCTGACATGAAACTCTGAAACCCTTTCATTGAGAGCAAAAAGCTTCTTACCCCATTCCAATTCATTAGCATGAGCAGCCATATCAATTTCAAATAAACGGCTTGCAATATAAATCCCAGGCAATACCAGCAAATCAGATAATACTGTTGCAGAGGATACAAAATCAAAATATCCATCATCAAACGGAACCTGTTTTAATTCTATATTATCCAGGATATTTATAATGTCTTCCCTTGTAACAGTCTGCCCGCTGTTTGACTTTTCTACTAAATCATCTACCCGCTCTGCCATCTTAAAAGCAGCCCCTCCTGATGCGTCACTATAAATAAATTCTAACTTTGCTAGATCATTCTTGCTAAGATAATCCTCTTGCAAATACCAACCATCATCTGCTTCTCGAAGCTGATAATATCTCCCCGTCTCAATAATCTCTATGATTGTTTCACGTGCTAAATCCAAGAGATATATTTCGTCAAACATTTCGGTCAATTCTTTTAAAGGAATATCAAAACAATTACCTGCTCCAACAATAAGAGCTCTCGAAGGAAAAATATTTTTCTTTTCAGAAAGCGCAATTTGAGCTGCCTTCCGCATAAGATTGCGGGTATGATCAAGATGTCCTCCCCATAATTTTATGGTATTTGGAAACTGAGATATTTGACTTCTTATTTGAGAAGAAAATTCCTTCTCCACAAAACTTGAGAACAAAGCATTTACATCAGGAATGCTTACCCTTCGTATACAATTATATATCTGGTTCCCAAAATCACAAAAACCACCCCATAAATTAAATATTAAAAAAAACACAACTCCAACTCTAAATACTACTTTTTTAAAATTCATCTCCCCGCCTTTATATTTATACTATATCACTACAATATACAACGCAATATATTTAGTTATCATCATCTATTTAAACTTAATTTTTCTCTTAAATTCAATATATTCCCATAACAATTAAATAAGCCTACAAGAAACACCTCTAACCACAGCACAGTAATATAAAAATAATTTATACTAAGCTCTGAAACACTCTTCTTCAAACACCCTACAAAAACATTAGATAAAAAATTGAGGTTAAAACAAATATCATCGCAGTTATTAAAATACCTGCTTCATTCATTTTAATACCCCCGAAAATGCCTCCAGCAATGCATCCTTAATGAATATTTCCTGGTCAAGCCAGGTATATCCAGGTGAAACTGCAATATTTAAGGCTGCAATCTGGATATTTTTTTCTTTTAAAATTCTAACAATTTTATCTATTTCTTCTCTTATCTCGCGGGGAGAAACTCTGTGATTAGGATAACCCATATTTGAAAAATAATCACAGTCAATAGACAAGATTATCGGCCCTAAAGTTTCACCATCCGAAAGACTTTCTAATTCTGATAAAACATTTAAATCATGTTCATAAAACATTCGTATCTTACTCGCTGGATCATACACATGAGTAACCCTATAATAAAGGTGTTCGTCTACCTCCAACCATTCCGGAAGAGCTAAAATTGCCTCAGAACATATCTCATCTGTTAGTGCAAACCGCACCCAGTTTGAACTTTGAACAGGTTTATTATCCGAAAGCATATAATCAATATGGGTATCAAGATAAACCAAAGATAGACCTTTAGGCAACCTCCCTTCAGCAATCATTTCTTTAATCCATAAGTAAGCAGCTACATGATGCTGTGAAATGCTCACAGGAAACGGAAAAGAATATGATCCATTGACTTTCGCTTCGCTAAGCTCTATTCCGACAACATTATACTCTTCTAATGGATAACATGTTGTTTTTGCCCGCCGCGCAGAAGAAGAAAAAGAGCATACTCCTAAAATAAATATATTTGATAGAACCAGAATTAACTCCTTGCCTTTCCTCAACTCCCCTCCCCTAAAACATAAAACTAATTACCCCGCTAAATCATCCCCCTGCATTTTGGATAGAATCAACAATTGCTCCTATATACCCTAAAGGGGCATTTGCTGCATCGTACTGATTCGGCGCAGGAATAATGATATGTTTATCCGGATCTTCACCTCTGTGCTCTGCAATCTCTTTAAAACCATTCATCAAATTAATATCATCATCTATAATAAAATCTGCTAGAATCCTCCTTATCGCCTTTTGATCACTATGCTCTGAAATTAGCGCTTCAAGACCAGGCACCATATCAATGCACCATTGGTATGGTTCACTGGTTGCCAATATAAGCACATGGCCTCTATCCTTTAATTCTCCTAAGAGATCAAGAATTCCTTCCCGAACAACTATATTCGAACTACCAAAAACAATAGTACCATTAAAATCAACTGCTATTCTGAAACTTTTTGTCGGTTCAGTTTGAAAAAATCTCCAAACACTACTTTCTTTTATCCTTCTTGCCTCAGAAAAATTGGCAATTACTACGCCAAGACAAATAAATATCCACAAAATATTCTTTCTCACTTATCTCTCCTAATCTTACTTTGTTGTTAACTATTTATTGCTCATCTCCAAAAATATAACTCAACAAACTTCTTCTATCTAAAATCTGGTGTCTACCTAAAATATCTGAAAAATATTCACGCCACTTTCCAGGATCATTACCAATCAATTCTCGAAGAGAATCTTCAAGATAACTGTTCACGGGATAATAAATCGGAAGTACATAGAGATTTATTAGCTCAGATATCATCTCATCACGCAAATCATCATTTATTTCTATAGAACTGAGCACATCACCTAATGTTTTAATTGCTGAACCTACTACATACATATCGCTATCAGAAAGTAACTTAGCTATTTCTATTGCAAGCTCACTCTGTATAGCTGGATTTAAATAACCTTTGGCTAACGCTCCAACACATCTAACCGCGTGATATCGCATTGCATAATCACTGCTATTTAGTAACGGAAGCAAATCATTCTTTAACTTTACCTTTACTTCTCTACCTAAAAGACTGTTAGATAGAAGAGGAATTGTATTCTGCAAGATACCCGCAATTAATCCCTGGGCATAACCATATGATGACTGCAAAAAAAGAGACATGTCTAAAACAACTGAACGTAACATTGCCTGCTTAGAATTGTTTGTTTCAACAAAATCAACATATTTATTATATCTTTGCATTGCGCTATCCATAGTACGCAATGTTTCTATAAACTCAGGATATTCTAATTCACTATACAAAAGAACATAGCATGACTCAACAACATCAAAATAACCATTTTCTGCGTCATAAACATTGATAACACCTGAAGCAAAATCTACAGTTATTGAATCAATCCTTTGATTTAGCTCTTGTAGAATAAATTCAAGACTACTAACATCCTGAACTCTCCTTGCCTCTAAATCTTTGGAAAATGAAACCGTCATTATAATAATAAACACAACATACGCCACAGATCTTATTGTTTTCAATATCTCTCCTTTAGTTCTCACCTATTAATCTTGCCTGTGTTTCGAAATCAAATCCACGCATCAGTAAAAGCCTGAAGATTCTAACAAACTCTTCATCTTGAGCCAAATCCACATCTAATCCAAACTCCTCACGGCAAACTGCTTCTGCATCTGCAAGATAATCAATACAAACTGCAAGATAATTAACTTCATCCGGAATATCACCGTTTCTATCAAAACAAATATCCCAGGGTATACTCTTTAAACCATTAAGCGCAGATTGAAAAACATACACTCGCCCTTCTTGAGAAATACCTTCAGCCATGCAGATTCTAGCTAAAGCAGAAATAGAATATGCTTTAATGAAAAGATTATTTTGCAGGGCACCTGTAATCAACAATTCAACTTCAGGCATACCTGCATACACATCCTCAGAAAATTGAATAGCACTTTCAAATGCTTTTCTTAGTATTTGATGTTTCGTATGCACATAGTAGCTGTCAGAAATTATTCTCTCTAATCTGCTATAATCTGCTTTAAAATCCAATGGCTCGCTCATAAACACATTGAACAACTGCGCAAAAAATGCTCCTACCGAATCATCTCTGCTGGAATTATGGGAAATGATTTCAAGATATATACTCTTAGGGGTATCAGTTGTTTCTTCATCCACCAATCTTATACCACTTGCAATAATACTTAAAACTTCCCCGTATGATTGAGGATCGGGATAATTATAAAGCTCTGTCTGCATTGCAGGCAAAACAGAATTAATAAAATAATGAATTAATGGGATGGCCACTCCATAATTTTCCATAGTAAAAATTGCCTGCCTGGTACTCTTACACACATCTTGAAGCTGTGGTGAATTGCGATCATATATTCTTTGATTTATGATAAATTCTCTCATAAAACCATTAGATTTATTAAGGGGGACATATTTAGATAAAAGATTTCGTAGCGCAATGTAATAATCCTTCTGAGGCTGAAGCGGCTCTTTAATTCTTCTAGCATATGAAACATTTACAGATGAACAAACAAATGTTGTAACTAAAATAATTAATATTAAATTTTTCATTACTTTCAATAAAAAATCCTCACTAATGTTTTAAACATATCTCTTGAATTCAATCCGGGAACATTAATTTCAAAATGATGCCCTGATTCTCTGTTCATAATCTGATACATCTCTTCTAAAGCCGTTGAAGATATATCCAGGTATATCTGTTGTGTGTGTCTGTCTTTATCCAGCCTTAAGGAAATACTGTCAGCATATGTGCGCGTAATATTCCAACGGATACTGGCTTCGCTCATCACAGTTTCTTCTTCATGCAAAGTTAAAGATATTCCATGGAGATTTCTTCCTTTAACATCAAATATATGAAAATATGGAGATTGAGAAAAATGAGATTTCTCCTGTAATTCTCCTGATTTATAAAGAAAAATCGTATCCAAAAGAAGCTTGAAATCTTCTTGTGCTTGAGTTGCTATTCCTCCAATATTGGAAAACTTCAGTGCATAATCAAAAACTAAATCGTTCACGTAGTGCAAGTGATGTTTGATTTGATTATCCAGAATTCCTAAAACATCCTGATACATTATCTGATCAGAATCAGACAATTCCCTGGCTTCAGTACCATACATTTTACAACATTCCTCTATCATCTCGCTTATGGCTATATAATCAGCAACAAAACCTTGCCAGTTATCTATCCGCACCAATTGAAACAGTTGAGTTAACTTCCCCGGATTTTCAGAAATAAAACTTATTCCTAGGGTGCCTGCTTCTTTAAGAAACTCTACTACCTCTTCTCTACTATGTTGCTGAACCAAGTTAAAAAGATCTCTATGTATACCAGATGTTAAATCAAAAATATCCGCTTCAGATTCTATTGATAAAGACTGCATCACCTGTTTTATTTTATCCAACTCTTTACTTGTAAATACATTTTCAGACCATCTAAATTCATCATCTTGATACCCCCCAAGCTCACCCCTTACATAATAAAGAATCCCAGGATGGCTGATATGTGATTCTTGGGCTAATTGCTTCTGTCCATTTTCTCCCTTATAATGAACTGCATTTATCTCAAATAAATCTATGGCTTTTGATATCTGCCCTAACATAACATGAAGCTTATTCCAGCCATACTGAGCACCAAAAATATCATATAACCTGGCAACATTTTCAATACCATAATCAAACGCAAAACGAATTTGACCCTCATTATCACTATATCTTTCTAAGTTCGAGTCTATTTCCTGTTTCCATTTAAAAAATCTCCCCTGTGATATCGCTACTTTTACTGCACCTAAACTCTCTATATATTGATTGGAAAGTTTATTAAGCCGGCTTGTTTCAAAATTACCTACAGCTCCATCCCAATTAATAAGCCTATCCTTTATAGCCTCTTCTAAGGCTTGAGCAAGATAATATAATGCAAAACGACCCCTAAAATTAGACCTGATATCATTTAAAGGATGATTGTCTTCTTCAACTAACCTCTTACCTTGAGCAATCGCTATAACAAGAGTTTGATAATTAAATGCTGGGATATCCTCTTTTATCCTGCGGGCATATGCAAAATCCACTGATTTTACACAAAGACAAACTATTATTAAAATTGCTAATTTTTTACCGTTCATAAACTATTTATATAACCTCCTGCATTAAAACTTGAAGGAGCTCTTCCTGCAATAACTTCATCTCCATTAACAATCCAGAAACCCTCTACACTACCATTGATAATTTTCATAAATCCTGCGCAGTTGACATATTGCTCTGAGCTGATAATTTCTCTTCCGCGAAAAGACAGTTTTCCGTTCTCGCCAATGCTCCTCTGCACATAAAAACTCCCTTTTAAAAAATTTTCGGGAAACCGGCGACGAAAAGAATCGATTAAATTAAAATTTTTATCATAGAGTAGGCTATATTCCTTAGTTTCAAAAATATCTCCTGCTTGATTTAAAAACGAAACACTTGTTATAACACCTTGATGAACTTTAACCAGAACTTTACTATGTGAATTTTTCTCAAAATGCCCTCTTATCTGCCCTCCAATTTGAAGATAACCGTTGCTGTCAAGCTCCGTTTCTATACTAACATTATTTAGTACGCTAAACTCCTCGGATGAAAGATTAGAATGGCAGTCTATCAATTCTCCTGCAGCGGAAAATATCTTTATTATTTTATGATTCTTTAACAGCACGCCTTCATCATTATAAAGACTTAGCCCTCTTACAGTGTAATTAAAAGGTATCTCAGCTACAACAAAGGCACTGGGATAATTTGGAAAATAATGCATCTTTGGCAGCCCCAGGCTAAAAAAACCCCCGCTATCCAATCTCTTTTTAACTACTATTCCATCATGGCCTGCTAAAAACAGCGTAGGAACATGCCGATTAAAGGTGCCAATCCTTTGGCCTGTATTGCTATCATAAATCAAGACATAGCCTTCTCTTACTAAAGCAACCTCTTCAGCACTCCAAGAATATAAATCAACCCCTACACCCTTAACACGACGAGCTTCACTCTTCGTTACATTGAATAAACAAAGAAATACTGCTGCCAATGCCAAAATACGAATTTTATAACTCATATCAGTTAAAAAATATCACAAAATTATACCGATTTTATCCGCCTAAAATCCCCCCCCCTAAACTTGAAACTCACAACTTATTATTTCTACCTTCTTTATAAAGTATACCATTTAAACTTAATCAAGGCAAATGGTTAGGATATTTTCTTTAATTAGGAAATGACTTAAAAAACAGCTATTTCCCTATACAAAATCGGGAAAAGATGGAATTTATGATATCTTCGGTTACTTCTTTACCTAAAATCTTCGAAATCTCAACTAAAGCTGTTTTCACATCCTGTGTAACTAATTCAAGATACAAGCTTTGTGTTAAATTTTTAACCGCAGCATCAAGCGCAACGGAAGCATTACTTGCTGCCTCCTGATGTCTTAAATTGGTAACTATTGGAGTTGAAAGATCTATTTTTTCATCCATAAATAAATTATATATTTTCTCCTTCAGCTCTTCTACCCCTAATCTTTTGATAGCTGAAGTTTGAACCGGATTTTTAACGCCGTACTTCTTAATATCTTTAAAATTTAAGTTTATTCCTAAATCAATTTTATTAATGCAAACTATATGCTCCTTATTCTTTACCTGCTGGAATAAAAACTCATCATCCTTATTTAAAGAAGAACTTGCATCTAAAACCACAATTACAATATCAGCTATTTCAATCTCTTTTTTAGCACGCATAACACCTTCCTGCTCTATTAAATCCTTTGTTTCAATTATGCCTGCTGTATCAGCAATTCTTAACGGGATACCCCCTAAATCAATTACTTCCTCAACTACATCTCTTGTCGTACCAGGCGTTGAAGTGACAATCACTCTATCATGACCTAAAAGAGCATTCATAAGAGATGATTTACCGACATTAGGCCTGCCGGCTATAACTCCTTTAATCCCCTCTTGCATAAGACGTCCTTCTTTGGAATGTTTAAGTAAATTTTTTAATTCATCAGATATATTTTTCAATTTATTTAAAATAATCTTTTTCCTACTTAATTCAATTTCCTCTTCCGGAAAATCTAATACAGCCTCAAATTCAGAAATAATCTCAATTAACTTTTCTCTTAAACCGTTTAAAACATCAGACAATCCCCCGCTTAACTGTCTAGAGGCAACCTTTAATGACTCTTCAGTCTTGGCATCTATTATATTAAGAACCGCTTCAGCCTGAGTTAAATCAATGCGACCATTAAGATATGCCCGCAAAGTAAATTCTCCCGGATTTGCAAGACGAGCACCTTTTTGAACACAAAGATTCAATACTTTTCTCAAAGCAACAATACCGCCGTGACAGTTTATCTCAACTATATCCTGCTTAGTATAAGTGCGCGGAGCACGCATTACGCTAAGAAGAACTTCATCAACTACATCAATGTCTTCTGTAATAAAACCGTAATGAATAGTATGGGACTGAAAGCTCAAAGAAGACTCTCCTTTTTTTGAAGAGAAAATCTGATCTACTATTTTTAAAACTCCGGCACCAGACATCCTGACAATACCGATTCCGGATTTTCCGAGTGAAGTCGAAATTGCAACTATCGTATCATCTAACTTGTAATAATCCATATTTAAATACCTCAAGAGCTCGTGAAACTAAAAATATCGAACCGGTTATTAAAAATATCTTGTCATCTTTATCATATTCACAAACCCGATTAATAAGACCCATAAAATTATGTTCCTGAGAAAAACAATCTAATGATAATTTTTCAGCAATCAGCAACAACTCCTCCGACTCAGACAACCTTGGGTTATCTATGTGCGTAAATATTATCTCTTTAGAAAATAAAACCGCCTCCTTAATAATTCCCTCCCTATCCTTGTCTTTACTGATGGCTAAAATAGTTGTGATATCTTTATTTTTAAATCTATCTTTTAACTCTTTTCCCAATATAGAAATACTTTCTGTAGTATGAGCTGCATCAAGAATTATACAAGGGTTTTTCTTTACAATCTGCATTCTACCCGGCCAATAAATATTTAACAAAGCTGACTTTATTTTTTCATCAGATATAGAAAATTCTTTTTTTAACAGATGGCTTAATGCAACTGTAACCGCGAGATTTTCAAGCTGAAAACTTCCCATAAGATTAGTTTTTAAATCCTGATACATATGGTCATCTATCTTAATAGAAAAAGAACTTCTATCCTTCATAAATTCAATATTTTCACCGACAATAAAAAGAGGTAAGGAAATATCCTTTGCTTTATCTTTAACTATAGTCTCTACTTCTTCCCATTTCTGAACACCTAAAACACAACTCACTCCTTTCTTTAATATGCCTGTTTTCTCTTTTGCTATTTTTAATATTGTATCGCCTAATTTATCAGTATGTTCAAAAACTATTTTCGTAATAGCAGTGGCTATAGGATTAATAAGATTTGTTGCATCAAGCCTACCGCCTAATCCAACCTCAATTATTGCGAGATCTATCTTTTCTCTTACGAAATATAAAAACGCAAGCAATGTATAAACTTCAAAAAATGTAGGCTTACCCCAACGAGATTTGCTTGAGAAATCTTCAAGAGATGGTTTTATCTGACTGATGATTTCGGCTATTTCTTCCTCAGTGATAGTATCACCAAACCCCAATGGGTCTTTTGTAACATTGCTTGATACTCTTATTCTTTCTCTAAATGACAATAAATGAGGCGAAGTATACAACCCCGCATTATAACCGCACTCTTTAAGAATCTGATACAATGAGACTGCAACAGTACCCTTACCTTTACTCCCTGCTACATGAACCGATTTAAACTGATTCTGAGGATTGTCAAATACTACTAATAAATCCCTCATCCTATCGAGATTTAACTCCCGAGAATAATCATAGTGTGAAATATTTTCCAAATCAAAAAACGAATTTAAATAGGAAATAACTTCTTTATAGTCCATGGCCCCTATAAAAATTAATGACGAAAATGCCTTGAGCCGGTAAAGACCATAGCAATACCAAGTGAATCTGCTTTCCTGATGACATCTTCATCCTTAATCGACCCCCCAGGCTGAATTATTGCACTAATTCCATTTTCTTTAGCCACTTCTATTGAATCTTCTTTGGGAAAGAATGCATCAGACGCTAAAACAGCTCCTCTTGCTTTATCTCCTGCTTTACGAGCTGCGATTATAACTGAATCAACTCTGGACATTTGCCCGGCACCAATACCAACAGTTGTATAAGTATCCTTGCCCGAATCATGCGCTATAACTATAGCATTGGACTTAACACACTTAACAGCTTTCCAGGCAAAAATTAAAGTCTCTATTTCTGACTCTGTTGGTTTCTTTTTAGTTACACATTTGAGATTGTTCTTATCCACAATATCCGAATCCTGATCTTGCACTAAAAACCCTCCGCTAAGCTTTCTAAAATCCAAACCGCCAGAATAAGATATTGCTGGGAATGGATCCAACCTCATAATTCTTAAGTTCTTTTTCTTGCTCAAAAAACCAACTGCTTCATCCTCATACCCAGGAGCAATAATACATTCTATAAAACCAGAATCAATTATTGCTGTTGCAGTATTCTTGTCAACCAATCTGTTAGCACCTACAATACCACCAAAAGCAGAAAGAGAATCACATTGATGGGCAGCTATGAATGCTTCTTTTAAATTGTTAGAAACCGCTACCCCGCAAGGATTAGTATGTTTAATAATAGCTACTGCAGGTTTGTTAAAATCTAAAACACACCTGACTGCTGCATCTAAATCCATCCAGTTATTAAAAGAAAGCTCTTTGCCTCCCAATTGTTCTGCATTAATTATATCAAATCCACCACGCTCTAAACTCTTGTACAAGGCTGCTTTTTGATGAGAATTCTCTCCATAACGTAAGTCTGAAACTTTATTCAGCATAATATTGACCTTCTCAGGCAATATGTTTTCTTCACCTGAGATGCTTTTCAGATAATTTGCAATGTTAAAATCATAACCAGACATATTGTTAAAAACCTCTTGAGCTAATTTAAAAGATACCTCATGAGACACATAAGCACCTTTACTCAGCTCATCTATGACAATTTTATACTGGGAGGGATTAGATAGAACAACAACATCCTTATAATTCTTAGCCGCAGCACGGATCATAGTCGGACCGCCGATATCTATAAACTCAATTGCTTCATCCAAACTAACTCCGTCTTTTTGAATAACTTCTTCAAACGGATAGAGGTTTACAATCACCATATCTATAGGCTTAATCCCATACTCCTTAAGTTTCTCCATATCCTCTTTATTCTCGCGGCGAGCAAGAATCCCGGCATGAATTTTAGGATGCAAAGTTTTAACTCTACCTCCTAACATCTCAGGAAATTCTGTATAATCCTCAACAGGAGTAACATTGATGCCTTCCTCAATCAGCAATTTAGCCGTCCCGCCTGTAGAAATTATTTCGATATTCTGTTTTTCTAAAATACGAACCAAATCTAAAAGACCATCTTTTTTATATACACTTATTAACGCTGTTTTGACTTTAACCATAAAAACCTCCTCTTAAACATAATATACAACATGTCTTGGTCTTAAACAATATTCTCCTTATTCTAACCTTAAAATCACCTCGGGCAAATAAAAAGCACCCCAAGCTATAATTCTTTATAGAAAAAACATGCCCCGCAAAAACTTTTCTGCGGGGCATTAAGTTCTTGAATTTATTAATCTATTACTGAGTTATTTCTTCTTTTTTCCTTAATTTTTCTTTCCATTCTTCAAGCATCTTGGCTGCAAAGTCTTTACCGCCAATTCCAAATGCCAAACCAATAGCTAACCCTACGCTGGCAAGAACAATCTGAAGAGCAAAAGAAAGTATCCCGGCTTGAATTCTTAACTGCTGAAGAGATATTATAAGCGCAAAAAGTATCACAACCGTTCTTGTTAGATTGCCTAAAAAATGTGACTCCTGAACGCCAACTCCACGCATTGCAGTTTTAACAATCCCTGCCAAAAAAGATGCTAAATACATTCCAACTACAAAAACAAAAATTGCAGCAACCACATTAGGAATATAGAAAATGATTTTATCCATCAGCTGAGCTATTACATTGAGATTAAGGATATTCAAAGCAGAAATAAACACCAATAACATTACAAACCAGTATAGAAGAGCCCCTAAAAGCTGTGAAAAGGTATGTTTGATTCCACCTTTACTCAAAAGACTTGAAAGACCAGATTTATCAGACAGCATATCAAGTCTAATCCAGGAAAAAACTTTAGCAACTATTTTCTGAATGGCTTTGGCAACAAACCAGCCAATAATAAGAACTGCCAAGGCGCTTAAAAGAGTAGGTATGAAATTTACAGCTCTTGCAAAGATACCGCTTACCGGATCCCACAGAATCGCTTTCCAATCCATATTCTCACCTCCTAATGAGCAGTAAACTTTCAGCCTCTCCAGAGGCTGGAAATTTTAGGCGTTAGCCGTCTGCGAATTATCCCTTTGGGGAAACGAGCATTAGGCGTTAGCCGTCTGCGAATTATCCCTTTGGGGAAACGAGCATTAGGCGTTAGCCGTCTGCGAATTATCCCTAAATCTTTAGGGCCATTCCACAGTAATTATTGTAAATCCTTTGAAAATAAGCGTCAAGGAAAATTAAAAAAAATCAGAATTAGTACTTAGAATGAATGCTACAAAGAATTACTAGTTACCTAAATATTCTGTGCGAAAAATCATCATAGCCCTTCCAAGAACATCCCTAATCATCTCAAGATCTTCTCCATTCTTAACCTCAAATATAACACTGGGTGTCCCACCTAAAGCCATTCTGGCAACGTTAGATATACCGTAAACATACGTTGCATCGTCAACAGTAACAATATCATCTATCTGCTGAGTTCCAAGTCCTTCTCCGTAAGTATTTGTATAGACAATAGCGATATTAAATATGCTTGTGGGATGCGACATGATAGCCTCTATACCCTGATGAGCAACCCCAGGAAGTCCAAGTAAAGGACAGGTGATATTCTCACTAGCAACAGCATCTACCATGATTTGAGCAATCTCTCCAATAATAGGATTATCTGAATCAACCTCCATATAGGTTAACGATAACTGCTCCAAAGTATCTCCTCTATCTTGATACATAGCACCCAAATAGGCAGCTATTTGTTCAGCTAAAGTGCTACCCGATATATCAATCTGACTATCCTGTTCAACGGCAACTGACACTCTAGTGTTTTCAGTATCAGCCAAAACAACCTGTTGACTTAAAGAGGGGATATTTAAATCAGGAGTAAACTGCCCCAAAACAGCCCATATACTAGCGTTCCTGAAGGCAACGTCTATCTCTTGTATCTTACTCCCTCCTGCCTCACCAACATCTGTTCTGATAACTGAACTCGATATAGAACCAACTAATGCTGTTGCAACAAATCTATCTGCAATACTTAATTGCCTGGACAGAGAAGAAAGAGCATCTGTTAGAGGAACCATTGCCGCATTTACCGAAGCAACTCTTGCAACCCCTTGAGCACTGATAGAATCTTCCGCCGCACTGTGAGCAAGCTCTTGCTGTTCATTTATCTTATTAACAACATCTTCAAAACTCATCCTAACATCGCTATCTCCGCTCGCTCTTTTCTCTTCTAAGATTTCAAACATAGCCGATGTTATCTCTCTTACAAACTTAACTGCTGGGTTAGAATTAGCATCTTGGTTTGTTATATAGGTGTAATAAACAACCATATCCTGCAGGAGAGCACTTGTTCGAGCTAAAACACCTAAGTTATTATCTAGATCTTCACTCATATTAACTGAGAGAACAATACATGGTATACCACTTGCTCTTAACTCTTCAACATAGGCTAAAGTCGTCTCATAACTATCTAAGCTTTGATCTAAGAGAAAGATTGGAAGCTGTGTATCTAAAGCATTATTAAAGACAGTCTCGTAGATAGACCTATCGCCTGCTAAATCGTAACTAACCAAGATATTATTATTAGAACCTCCGGCAATATTTTTATTGCCGCCTTCATTGAGCAACTGGAACAACTCTGTTGCAGTGTCTGCCAGACTCGAATCAAAAACCACAGAAAATTTATTTCTACCTGATGCTCTCTGTCTAAATAAAAATTCAGCTAAATTAACAGCGCTACTTACATCTGAGCCATAATCTAAATCAGAATTAGCGTTATATAAAGCTTCGCAATACTCCTCTAAATAATCTATACCTTTATTTATATCATTTGACCCTGCACTTAAAGCAACAAATAGAGGAGCATAGACCATAAGAGTCTTTCTATTCATCTGCCTGCCACCAATATCACCGGGAGTATTATCTATGATGAGTACATTTGCACCTTCTTGATCTGATAATGCAATAGCTGCATCCTTTAAATCACCTTTATTTGCAACAACTATTCTATTTTGGAACCTGTTTTTTGTAGCATCAAAGAAGTGGATTGTCTCTCTTGTACTACCGCTTCTTGACATCTCAAATACAATAGTGTTTTCATTGGTAGCCCCATCAGGAATAATACCTAAATGAGCAGGATTATTAACTACTATCCATTCAAAATCTACACCTTGAGAAATAAAGTAAGCGTTAACTGCTTCGGATAGTTGATGAGAGTACATCTCATTAGCACCTATACCTGAAGACAAAACATACCTTATATCTGCTAGATTTAATTTAGAAAGAAAATCTGCTACTACATCAACTATCTCAAAGAGATCAGGTGTTGCTTGAGCACTTATATCAGATAAACCTAAGAAACGGCCCATAAAAGAGACCATATCGTCTCTAAATACAAAAGGAACCGATGCTGCTAATCTAGATTTTAAATCAAGAAAATCTGTAACAGATTGCCCTTGGCTACCCTCTATACCGCCTTCGCTAGCATAACCTCCAGCTGAAATAGATACGTTCAACTCTTGAGAATCAAACTCTGAAGGGTCAATAGACTCAGCTGTTCTTACTCTATAATCAGCAGCAAGTGCACTAAAAAAGTCAATACCATCTAATAAAGACAGGACTTGCTCTGTATCTTGACCAGACACCCTGGATAGTTCACCTACAAAAGCAACCGGATCTATTGAGGTTTTAATTATCTGGACTATCCTTGGTGTATCTACGATGCCAAGCATATCCATAATATATTGAACTTCAATAGCTAAATCTTCAGAGTTAATACTAACCGACTCCCTAGCTCTTCTCGCAGACATTGATTCCCCTTTTGGATAATAAGTTTCGTTTAAAAAGATAACCTGCGTTTCTGATAAAATACCACAAAGCAGCAACGATAAGAAAGTAAAAATTAACCCTTTCCGAAAAACTATTCTCATTATCTCCCCTTTTTGAATATTAAAACATACTCACTAATTCATCAATGCAAGCTGCTCAGCAACATACCCCTTAATAGCAACAAGAATTCTTGATGTATCACCCACAGCCTCAATATATATTCTCATTATCGGCTCTGTACCTGATTTTCTCAGCGTTATTAAACTACCATTTTCCAATATTATTCTTACCCCGTCTGCTACACCAAGAATTTCTGTTTGGATCTCAGCAATTTCAAATGCACCAAGCGCAGCAGGTGGATTGGTAGCTAAACTATCGACTATACTATCACGCTGAGCCATGCCTTCAGGACCTTCAAATCTGGTATTATCTACTATATTGTTAATTTCCCCGCATTCTGCTCTTATTCTATCTAGTTGTTGTACAACAACAGAATTCTCTGGAATTTCAACGACTAATCTATCTCCATCTGCATCATTAGATATGATCGCAATAGCTTGCCCATCCGGATTAAGCTGCTGATTCCAATAAGCTATAGCTTCAGAAAACAAAGCAGCGGTTAAAGTGCCATCTTTTTCTAAAGAGTGTGCAAGAAGTGTTCCTCCATTACTTTCTTCAAAACCAGCTATTATTGAAGGATCATTTTCAGCCAAACCTCCAATCCATTTAAACCCAACAGGTGTTACTATAACCTCTATATCTAAACCATGTTTTTCATTGAATTTTGCTACTACAGCATCTATTGCACCTGTTGTAACCCATGATCTAACTATTTTTTTACCACGCAGATCAACGCCATCTTCTAACATACGATTCAACAGATATTCAGTCATCAAGGTCCATGTCTCATCTCCTGTTAACTGTCTCCACTGAACCTCTTCTCCTATTATTCCATTAGCTTGCTCTCTTGCTAAATCAAGAACACCATCAACAGTCGGATTAGGCGCGGGAACACCAGGGAATTTCGGATTATTTATAGCATGTTCCGAAACCTCTACAACATTGTGCCCTAAATCTCTTTGTGCATCAGGTGTAGTTTCTCTATCTGTTCCATAAAGAGCATCATACACAATCGTAACTCGATCTCGATCTTCATCAGTTAGCCTATTATCACGAGCTAACCCAAGAACACTTGCCATATACTCTTCATTTTCAGCTTCTCCTAATTCGCTAATTAACCCTTCTTCTTTCGCCTGAGCATAATCCATTGTTTGAACAGAAGACAGCTCTACATTAGGATAATTGTCCGCTATCGCTGCGCCATCTTCGGGTAATAATTGACCGCCATAGGCAGCGCTTAATTTAATCCCATTATTACCAACTGGATTATGGCTTGCCGTAATCATCATGCCACCCAATCCATTAAGAGTAGGAACAATATGTGCAAACCAACCAATAGGCCTATCTTCAGTTGCAATTGCAACTTTAATTCCATTAGCTGCTAATATACTCGCGGCTTCTTGGGCAAACTCTTTAGAACCATCTCTGGTATCATAAGAAATAATATACGGCCTATCTGCTAAATCGCTTGCATCAAATTTAGCTTTTAAATCATCAGCAACAGCCTGGGCAACACGCCTGACGGCAAATATATTTATTCTGTTAGGCCCAACACCCATCTCTCCTCTCATACCGGCTGTTCCGAATTCAGCATTTTTATAAAATGCGTCTTGTATAGCAGCCCATCCACTCATATCTTCGCCTTTGGAATCTGCCTCAAGTTTCTCAGCAACGCTAACCATCCCAGCAATCTCTTTCCAACTCTGACCATATTCATGCCCAAGCCATTCCATTACGTTATTATATGTTCTCTCTCCAGTTTGATCGCTAGAACTATTTAACTTACCTGCTTCATACGCATTGATTATTTTCAACCCTGTTGCAGCTACTCTATCTACATTAACATCGTAGGATAAATACCCACTAAGAACTCTCCTAATATCATTTTCATACTTTGCTATATCTTCAGGGGATTTAAGGTTAAGATATCTATCATCTCTTACAACCTGCATAAATCCCATATCAAGAACCTGAGACATATCAGGCCCTAAAACATTCTGGAATTCCAATACTGGTAATCCATTTTTTATGCGCACCACCATGGTGCTGTGAAATTGCCTTACAGCCGCATGCACTCTTCTGCTCAGCTCTTCCTGGTCTTCTGCTACCTCTAAAAATTCTTCTCTACTGCTAAAGCCATACATTTCTAATAATCCATCAACAGAAACACAGAAAGTATTAGTATTAAAAGCAGGGAAATTATCTTGATTTAAATCATTAGGCATCCGAGGTGTTTCAAGCACGCGTGGCCTACCATCAACAAGAGCTGCAACACCCCCGGTCTCCCCGGGTTCTTTTGTAACAATTTCAGTCATAACATCTATACCCTGATTTTGCAACTCAACAAAAGCACCGATTACTACAGGATCAACTGTGCTACCATAATTAGCATCATTTCTAATATAGACAATCTCTACACCGCTCTCTATTGCTGCCTTTAAACCTCCTCCGGCAACAAAACTGGGCAATATATCATTGCCAGTACCACAGTATATGCTATTAGGATCGGTTATAACACCTTCTCTATATAAATCCACAAATGATTTCCCGCCATGCTCCTGGCAAAATGCAACTGCATCAGCCCAATCTTGATCAGACATATTTGCCCTATCTTTAGCAGGCAAAAGAAGCTCTAAATCTGCGACCCGAGGAACAAAGCGTATACCAGAACTCTCATCTTGGAAACGTACAATCTGTTCATCAGTTAAACCATAATTATCATTCATCTCCAATACTCTACCTATAACAGAATTAGTGCCTTCAGACGTGGACATAAGAATAGGTATTGTACCTCCATACTGTTCTTCTGCCCAAAGAGTATTTTCACATAAAGCCTGCATAGGAGTGCGAGGCCTGCCTTCAATCTCTACTTCAGCAAGAATCATCTTAGGACCATCAAATCTAGAACCAGCACCGCCTGCAAGATATAATATTGCAAATTTTCCATCTCTTAATATCTGCTCTCCTGCCTGAGTATAACGAGCTTTTTCTTCATCTGTTAAACTTGCATAGTCAATAGTCTGTCCGGCAGGAAAAAGCACAACCTCACCCGGCATAGGATTATTAGTAGCCCCACTAAGTTCTCCATTCCTATATTGCTCAGCAAGACTCTTGAACCGTTCCCAGTTCACTGCTATTTGAGGAAGAGAACGCGACCTACGAGTAGCTAAAGATACGTTTTGATATTCAACTGGAATAAATAATTGGAAACATAGAACAATTGCTAAAAGACAGTATAACTTAAATCTCACCTTATACCTCCTTTTCGTTTGCCCCTCTTTACCTTGAACCATCTTCTATAATATTTATACCATATTACATGCTTTAATGCAAATCACTAACAGATAATATCTTATGCCAATTTTCAACTGATAAAGCTACCTTATTAGCATCCTCATATTCAAATACTATGCATTGCATAAGTCTTTGTACCCCAACTATTAACGGCAAAATAACATCCTTATAAGGCATACGACCCTCTCCAGCAGGACAATAGTACTCTCTAATGCTAAAATCGGGGTATGTAGAGTCCATAATATGGGCAATAAACGGAATATTATTCTTATCTATTATGCTCATTAATGAGTTAAGCATACCCACTCTATCTTCGTAAGTTAAATTATCATTTCCAATCTCGCTACTAAAAATCTTGCCAAAATCAACAACTAAATTAAAATCGATATCCTCATTAATCAAAAATACTATGTCCTCCAAAAACTGCGGTGCAGCGCTTTCGCTTATCAAGGGATTCTCTATGCAAGGAGTTATCCCCGCTTCCTCAAAAACTTTCAAAAAAGATAATAATTCTTCTCTAGACCAGCTAGGCTCATAATGAAATACTACTAATTTCCGATCTTGATTACATAAAATCTCCTGAGCTGCCATAAGCTCTGCTCTTAAATCGTCCTCTGTCATATTTCTGCGAGTACCTAGGAAACTATGACAAATTAAAAATACTCCTGCCTCTTCTGATTTAGATGCTAACGCTCCTGTTCTATTTACAGCCTGTTCATCAATATATACCTGTAAGACCCCATCTAAGCCATTGATGATAGCAAAATCCAATATCTCAACAGGATCCATAAATTCACCGTCTTCCTTTAGAGCGGTCGCCATGCCTAATGTGTTTAATTGTTTAGATCTTGACCTTCTTGCGAGGAAATCAAAAGATTGCACAGTTTCTCTAAAAACAAAATTGCCCATAAATACTATAAGAAAAATAAAATAAACCCATTTTGTATACTTAATATTCTTCATTCTCCCTTCACTCCGGAAATAATAATCACCGAACTAATTCCTTCTCTACCTGTGTCTTCAACCCATTCGCCCATATGATTAAGCCAGACATCCCGACCATTACATAATAAAACTGCATCCTCTAATCCATGCCTCTCTGCAATTTCCGCTGCTTCTTCAATGGTTGCACCATGACTGCCTGATTTACCTAAAATAGATATTGTCACCAATTGACCTTCTTTAACCCCCGCTATAAAATGACGGTATTGATTACGGATTAATTTAATGCTTAAATTATTATCCTCTATCACATACTCACCTTGATTAATAACGTTCTGACTATTTGCTACCTCTCTATATCCAGATTGATTTAATCTTTCCCTTAACTCGTTAGCTGCTATACCAGCTAAATCTTCAAGGGCAAAATCAATTGCTTCTCCTTCTAAGGCAGCTTTGACCATAGTTTTATCTTCATGCATTTTACCAACCAAAGGTCCGCCAATAATCTCTCTACCCTCAACCGGAATTAAAGGAAAATAAAACAGATGCCCTAAATCATCAAATTCATCATATATATCAACTAAATTAACTACATCCCCATCCTTAATTAATCTCTGTCCAAAAGTAGTATATAAAATTTTATCGGTTATATCTTCTCCGCCAAGTGAATTTATCACTTTAATCTGTCCAGACGCATCTACATCTTCAAAATTGATGTCTTCAATACTTATACCTCCATCTTCCCACACAACTAAAGATGAGTATGTCCTCTTGAATATCGGCTCTTGAGTATTGTAAAAAAGCTCCCCATTGACAAAACTAACAAACCAATCATTAAACATAGTATTGCCATTAGGTAAAACTGCAATTATCTCTTCATCGGGATGAGCTTCCTGAAATTGTTCTACAAGATCCCCTCTATCACCTCGAACAATAAGCTCATCAAAAGTTGCGTGAAAAGCATCTAAATATATAGCTTCATCACCTATATAGATAATTCCTCTTCCCCAATCTATATGGCGCTCCCCATTGATCTCTTCGTTTAACACAACATGGACTTCAACTTCTTTCTCTGAATTTAACGTTAATGTTACGATATCGAGAACTTTATCTTCTATATAAACTTTGTCCTCAACTATAGAAACAATATCTGAATTTATATTTCTTGAACGTCTCAAAATGGATTTGCCTCTCGGCTGTAAACAATTGTCTGAAAGACAGCACAAAGATACTAAAAATAAAATTAGCCCCCTTAAAACTCCCATCTATTGAATTTACTCCTCCTCAAAGATTAAGGCGCTTCTACTTCTTCCGTCTCTATGTACTTAGCCAACTCAGACATAAACATGGCCAAGGTTATCATTCTACCATCTGGAAGAATCTCACCGGCTAAACCATACTCATCATCATACTTAGCATATATCTCTGCTACTGCAGCGCTAGGCCCACTGATTTCGTTAGGATCAACACTTTCCATAACATCATATATTGCACTATCAAAAATCACCTGTGTCCATTGATTAGAAACTTCTTGTCTAAACAACTCTATTGTAACAACCCTGCCATCTGATA
>JAVCDA010000004.1 GCA_030765145.1 Candidatus Saelkia tenebricola
AATCTTTCTTTAAAGACTATTATAGATGATATAAAAGATGTTGGTCTGCTTAAGCAGACTTTTTCTAAATTGAGGCCCGAAATAGTTTTTCACGCAGCAGCTTTTAAGCATGTGCCTTTGATGGAAAAAAATGTAGCTGCAGCCTTTAAGAATAACGTTATTGGCAGCAGGAATCTTATCTATGCCGCTGAACATTACAATGCGAAACGTTTTGTCTTAATATCAACTGATAAGGTGGTTAACCCTACAAGTGTAATGGGAGCAACTAAACGTATTGTTGAAATGGTTTTGCAGGCAAAGGCAAAAAGTAGCAGAACTAAATTTATGGCTGTTCGTTTTGGAAATGTGTTGGGTTCAAATGGTAGTGTTGTTCCTCTTTTCAAAAAGCAGATAGAAGATGGCGGTCCCATTACTGTTACTCATCCCGATGCAAGGCGTTATTTCATGAGTGTGCATGAGGCTGTAAGACTGATTCTGCAGACCGGAGCTATAGGGGAAGGCGGAGAAATATTTATTTTGGACATGGGAGAGCAGATAAAAATAGTTGATTTAGCTCGCAATTTAATTACTCTTTCCGGACTTAAGCCGGGGGAAGATATAGCTATAAAGTTTACAGGATTGCGTCCGGGCGAAAAATTAAAAGAAGAAACATTGCATGATGCTGAACGGGATAAGGTTACCAAGCATAATAAGATTTATATCACTCAGTCTAATAACTTTGATTCCCGAAAGTTAAGAGGTCAGATTAAAGAATTGGAAAAATTAATAAAAATACGAGATGAGAGAAAAATAGTAAAGAAAATACAGGAGATTGTTCCTCTCTTTACACCGGGCTTTCAATATAATGAGTAAAAAGTTATAATTGCTGAGATAATTTACAAGCCGTATTTTATCATAATTAAACTTTAACTAAGTAAACAAAGAATGAAAAAAGGGATTTTTTATTTAGAAAAAGCATTATTAGTAAATTTTTCATTATTTATTATTTTTATTCCTTATTTTAGGAAAACAGGGAAGATTTGTTTAGTTGTAGGCGGTTTATTATGGCTCATTATAAATTTATTGAAATATAATGTTAAATTTTTTGAGAATATATTTGCTAAAACCGCATTAAATAAATCTTTATTGTTTTTTGGGTTAGCTTTAATCGCTTCTGTCGTATTTAGCTTAGATCCTTATCATGGGTATGGTATTCTTATGGAACGGTATTTCTATTATTTTATATTTTTTTTGATTGGCAGTTATTTAGTTCAAAATAAGCAGAATTTAATAGTTTTAACCGTTTCTTTGATTTTAGGTGGTGTAATTTTAGGCATTGGAGGAGTATGGAATTGTTTCCATTCTTCAGCCCGTCTTTTTTCTTCCTTCGGAATTCATACCGCATTTACTCCTTATTTAGTGTTAAGTATGCCATTTCTTTTTATGATTGGAGTTTTTGGGAAAAATAAGTTTTTAAAATTGGGCAGCTTGATAGGTGTTATTGTTTTATTCCCTTGTTTACTTGCAAACTCTTCGAGGACAGCTTGGGGGGCAATCTTAGTCTCTTTATTGGTTGTCTCTTTTATGAGAAATAGGAAAATAGCATCGTGTATGGTGATTATTTTTGCTGTCGGAGTTCTCTTTTTATCGCCAGAAGTAAAACAAAGAGCGATTTCATCTGTCGATATATCTACTTGGGGAGGAAGAGAAGAGATGTATAAAGGAGCTTTAGAAATATTTAAAGATTACCCTGTTTTTGGGGCTGGATTAGGGCAATGTGAAAGGCTCCTCTCATTTTATAATCCGGAATTGAGCAGGCATCTTCATGTTCATAATACATTTTTAGAGGTTCTCCTTGAAGCCGGGATAATAGGCTTGCTTACTTTTTTGTGGATTTTTGTTGTGTTTTTTAGAAACATGGTTAAATCGATAAGGTTATGTCAGAATAGAGATGTAGGAGCAATCCAATTAGGATTAAGCAGCGGGGTTTTTGCCAGTTTATTATTTGCGTTGGCTTCTTCAATTATTATTGTGGGTTTTCAGGATGCGGCACTGTTCTGGTTTTTGCTTGGGATGGGTGCAGGGCTCATAGGGGAGAAGGGATGGTTGGATGGTATGAAAATTCAGAGGATTTAGAGATGTATAACCAGCTTGAGAAAACAAGAAGTCATCCAGGAGTAGAGCTGATTAAGAAAATTGAGGATGAGGTAGAAGAGTATGGGGTTAGGTAAAAAATTGTAAAGTAAAAATGTCAACTTAGATAATTGTTTGGATTTTATAGTTATTTGCAGAATATAGAAAGGATATTTAATTTATGAAAGTGGCTTTAGTTTATCCACCCTCACAGGAGATTAACCTCAAGGGTTATTATTTAGGTTTGGGGTATTTATCTGCTTCACTTAAACGGAAGCATGAAGTAGATATTTACGATTATAATGGGCTTAAGTTCAAAAAAAGCTTGAGTAGCTTCTTCGCTGCTGTTAAAGAGACCAAGCCTGACATAGTAGGTGTATCGTTTAATTCGTTTAATCGCTGGGGGGCTTACAAAATTATCAAAAGCCTTAAGAAAATCAGTAAGGATATTATTGTTGTATTAGGTGGCGTGCATCCTTCGACCATGTATGACCAGATGTTTAAATATTTTTATAATTATATTGATTTTATTATTCAGTCAGAAGGGGAGAGCTCTTTTTATAATTTGTGCAATGCTTTAGAATCTGGTTGGGATTATACAGATATTAGTGGTTTAGTTTATAAAACAGGAGAATCAGAGATTAAAGCCAATCCTGTTACAGAAAAAATATCCAATCTTGATGATTTGCCAATGCCGGATTATTCTTATGCATCTAAAAAAATAAAAGATTCCGGATTTGCTTATCTTATTACCTCAAGAGGATGTCCTGTTAATTGTTCTTTTTGCTCGACTTCTTCATTTTGGGGGCAGAATGTCAGGATGAATTCTCCGGAAAGAGTAGGGGAAGAGGTGGATTACTTAAAAAGCATGGGGGCAAAAAGAATATTTTTTCATGACGATACCTTTAATCTTGGAATAGAAAGGACTATTAATCTGGCCGAGATTTTAAAAACTAAAGATATTGAGTATGCCATTTCTTGTAGAGTTAGACCGGTGAATGAAGAGATGATTGCAAGACTGGTTGAATCGGGATGTAAGCATATAACCTGGGGGGTAGAGAGCCTTTCAGAGAAGATGCTTAAAGTAATCGAGAAAAAGATTACCAAAGAGGAGGTAAAGAATGCATTTGATATCTGTGCGAAGTATTCCGATAAGATGTCTACCGGAGCCTTCTTTTGCGTAGGAGTGCCTGGTGAAACCGAAGAGACTATAGATGAGTCCATAAAGTATTTAAATAAACACATAAGGTCAACACACGGCCCTGGGGCCTCCATGCTTTATGTTTTACCAGGAACAAAGATTTACCGAGATATGCTTAAGAATAAGGAATTTGATGAAAGATTATGGGTAAAAATTGATTCAGTTTATTATTATACAAGAGAACATAGTATGTTAACTTTAAACAGATGGCGTAAGGCAATTAATAAAAGCGGTATAAAATTACCTTTTAATTATAAGTATTTTTGGGATTATGCTGGGGTTAAAAAGAACGAGAATATCGGAGCAATAAGGAGAAGGTTTCGCAAGAGCCTTAAGAAAATAATAAGGCATATCAATATGCTGCGCAATAGATATTGAATAATTCAGGATATAGGTCTATTTTGTCTTGATGCTATGGTTGGGGTAGATATAAGTCTGGAGATTGTGAATAGAGAATGATAAATGGTGAAAAAAGAAAAACAGTTGATTTTATAGCTGTTTGCAGCAATAATTTAAAATAATGATTATTTTTGTTTTACTTAATCTATCTGTATTCTTTTGCGTTGGGGTAATAATTAATGCTTTTTTTAAAGATTACGGTATTCTAAATAAGGTTCTAATTGGATTCTGCTTAGGAATTGCCCAAATTATATTTACTGAGCAGATTTTAGGTGTATTTTCTCTTTTAACCTTGAGTAATCTGATTGTAATTAATCTTTTAATTTGTATTTTTCTGTTAGTTTTTTCTCGAATAAGAAAATTTAAAAAAACTATAGGTAGATATGTTGCAATACCAGAATTTAATATTTTTGAAAACAGGATAATTTTGTTTGCTTTTGCTATTCTTTCAGGTTTTATATTAGTCAAATTGTTTTTAAATTTAATAAATCCGCCTTTGGGCTGGGATAGCCTTAATTATCATTTTACATTTCCTGTCGAATGGTTGAAAAATGGTAACCTGATTAATACTATAACTGTAAGCTGTAATCCAGCCCCACCATATTACCCTATAAACGGAAGTCTGTTCTATTTCTGGTTAATGGCGCCTTTTAAGAGCGTATTCTTGGCTGATTTAGGTCAGTTTCCGTTTTTCTTGATATCATTTATCGCTATATACAGCATTGCGGTTTCAATTGGCATAAGAAAAGAATTAAGTGTTT
Organism: Candidatus Saelkia tenebricola; assembly: GCA_030765145.1. GTDB lineage: Bacteria > Omnitrophota > Gorgyraeia > Kaelpiales > Kaelpiaceae > Saelkia > Saelkia tenebricola. Next base: position 4,474 of record JAVCDA010000004.1, read on the forward strand.
TTGCGGCTTTGTTGACAGTAGTAACGCCAAACTTTCTAAAGCAGATTGAGATTGCTTATGTAGATATTATGGTAGCAGCATTATTTTGGGTAGCTTTAATGTTTTTAATAAATCTTTATAAAAAATATAGCTTCAAGCATGTAGTTATTTTTGCTTTAGCATCTGGTTTATTGATAGGCGTAAAGACGTTAGCTATAACCTATAGCATAGTTTTAATAATTCCTTTTCTATTCATTGTTTTTAAAAATACTGCTTCAACTGGTGTTAAAAGATCTCTATTGTATCTTTTAGTTTTTTCCTTGTTTGTAATTGTTTTTGGTGGCTATGGATATATCAGGAATATATTTTTAACCGGTAATCCTTTGTATCCTTTAAAGATGACCATGTTAGGTAAAGTTATATTTGATGGTGTTTTGGGTAAAAATGTTTTTCAAGTCTCGTTTACTCCTTATGACTATTCATTATCTAAAGTCTTGTTTCATGAAGGTTTTGGCTTACAGTCTATATTATTATTTTTTCCGGCTGTTCTTTCTTGGTTGATTATTTTTAAGTATAAAGTGAAAAATATTATTATATACTTATTGTTTTTGCCTGCTATGTTGCTAGCAGTGTATTATTTTCTTATTCCATTTCCATGTACAAGGTTTTTATATCCTTTTTTGGGAGTCGCTGCTATAGCTGCTTTTTATGTGCTTAATAAAATAAGCTTAAATTTAAAGATTGTAAGTTCTATTTTTATTATCTGTTTTTTGTCCTCTATATTTGAGCTATCCGGGCACATGGAATTGATTGTTTCGCTATTATTAGGCATATTGTTATTTGTGATTTCAGTTAGATTTAGAGATAGAATAGTTTTAATAAGAATTAATAAAAAGGGAATATTAATAGCTGCTTTGGTAGTTATTGTATCTTTGAAATTTATAGAGGGAGATTATAAAAAACATGAATACGAGAGATATGTTAAAAAATATCCTTCCTGGCATTATGATGGAGTTATCGGCTGGAAATGGTTAAACGATAACACAGAAGGTGATAATATTGCTTATGTAGGAAAACCGGAGCCATTTCCTTTGTATGGAAGAGGTTTTAAAAATAACGTTTATTATGTCTCTGTGAATGATGTTGAGCCTAAATTACATAATTACAAAAATAGTTTTTATACTTGGGGTGCTGATTTTCTAACTTTACATAGAAGCTTAGAAGAGGACGGTAATTATCGTGGGAATGCAGATTATTCAATATGGCTCAATAATCTGTTGCGCGAGAAGACGGATTTATTATTTGTTTATTCTTTAAGTCAAGTAGAAGATATTGAGTTTCCCATGGAAGATAAATGGGCTCAGGAACACGCTGAGAGCTTTGAGCTTGTATATGGTAATTCTTCAGTCCATATCTATAAAATTCTGAAGTAAATAGATAATGTTTGTATAAAGATATATTATGAAAATAGAAAAGCTTTACAGGGGTAGATTTTCTGAAAAAGAGTTAAAGAGTAAAGATGTAATTTGGCAAACTCTATGTAGGTATTATTTTCAAAAATTCATAAAACAGACCGATGTTGTTTTAGATTTAGGTGCTGGGTATTGTGAATTTATAAATAATATAAAATGCAAAGATAAGATAGCTATAGAGCCTAATCAGGATGTATCTCATTATGCTGAAAAATCAGTTAAAGTTTTTAATGTTGATTGCAATAAGTTGGATTTTATTAGTAATGATTCTGTGGATGTTATTTTTATAAGCAATTTACTGGAGCATCTGGAAAGTAGAGAGGAAATTCTTCAAATGTTGCGAGAATCGCGCAGGATTTTAAAACCGGGTGGAATAATCATTCTTCTTCAGCCTAATATACGCTTCTCTTGTCGGGAATATTGGGATTTTTTTGATCATAAAATACCCATTAGCGATAAAGGTTTGAAAGAGGCTCTTGAGTTGGTAGATTTTACATTGATAAGGATAACCCCAAGATTTTTGCCCTATACCACTAAGTCTGTTAGTAGTGTTTCTGAATTGATAATAAATGTATTAATTAGAATATATCTGCGCTTACCATTATTGTGGATGATTCTTGGTAAGCAGATGCTTATCATTGCAAAAAAATAACTATAGATGAATCTTACTATAATAGTACCTGCCCATAACGAGGAAGCTTTGATTGGGAATATTTTGGATGCAGTTGCAAGTAAAGTTTCGGTTGATATAATCCATGAAATTTTAGTTGTAAATGACCATTCTACGGATAATACCGAAATGTTTATCCAGGATAAAATGAGAGAATATCCTATTTTTAACATAAGGAGTATATCCAATGATACATCACCTGGATTTGCCAATGCTTTAAAACGTGGGATAAAAGAGGCAACCGGAGATTTGATTGTGTACTTAATGGCTGATGGGTGCGACAGAATAGATGATATTAATATTATGTTTAATAGGATAAAAGAAGAGAATTTGGATATTATTTCTGCATCCAGGTATTCCGATAAAGGTGAGCGTAAAGGAGGTTCGGTTTTAAAGGGATTTTTTTCAAGGTTTGTTGGGGTAAGCCTTAATAGCATTATAAATATTCCCACAAAAGATTGTAGTAATGCTTTTAAGATGTATAGAAAGAAGATATTAAATAATATTACACTTAATTCTAATGGTTTTGAAATCTCTATGGAATTATGTGTAAAAGCTTATCTTTTGGGTTATAAAATAAACGAGATATCTACTGTTTGGCATGAGAGAGAAAAGGGTAGTTCTGATTTTAAGATGCTTAAGGAGTCTTCTGGGTATATTAAATTGTATTTTTGGACTATTTTTAAATATTTCAATAAGGTAATATATGGCAAAATTACCAAACTATGAAATCAAAATTAGATATCTATTGACCTTGTATCTATCAAAGCGGTTTCCAATCGACCTAATTATTTGCTATGAAAATATGTATAGATATTAACTCTACCTTAAAGTTTTCTACGGGTATTGGAAAGTTTACCATTGCTTTGGTCAAAGCTTTGGTTTCTCTATCTTGGTTTAATGAGCATAAAATAGTGCTCTGTTATAGAAAAAGATTTTTTGATTTTAAAAAAAGATGTCCTAATGTTAAATCTGATAGTATTGAATACTTTAATACTTACAAGAGAGATTTACCAAAAGCAAATATCTATTTAACTTCAAGCTATGGATTTAAGTTTTCTTCCTGTGGAAAGAATATTCTAATAATTCACGATTTAATTCCGTTAGTTACTCCTGAGCTATCATCGATTGATGCAAAGAATATTTTACTTAATTCGTTGCCTGGATTAATCAAAAATGTTGACCGTATTATATGTGTCTCTCAAAACACAAGGAATGATTTGGTGAGATTCTATCCCGATGTTAAGGATAAAACAGAAG
>JAVCDA010000016.1 GCA_030765145.1 Candidatus Saelkia tenebricola
AGGCTGAAAGGGACCATCATAAAAAACAGCTGTATAATACTAAAAAGACTTACGCCTTTATTTATTATTAAGTCGACAAGTTTAACGAGGTTGCCTATAGAAAATGCCAGTGTGAATATTCCTAATGATATCAGGAATGAAGAAAGCCATTCTTTCACAAAGTAAGTTCTTATTAAGCGCATTTACCCTCCGGCAGCTGTAAGTACTGTTACTTTTCCACCATGTTTGGTTATTTCTTTGACGCATTCTTTTGCAGTTGAGCCTGTGGTAATTATATCATCAATTAAAAGAAGATGTGAGCCTGTAATTGTATCCAAGCATTTGCTGTTTATCTTAAATGCTTCCCGAATATTAATGGTGCGATCAAGTTCAGTGAGTGTGCTTTGCGGGTGTGTATAAATTTTTCTCAAAATCAGATTTTCTATTAACGGTATTCCAATATAGCGAGATATTGCTTTTGCTAAGAGATATGCTTGGTTAAATTCTCTTTCTTTCAGTTTTTTCTTGTGTAGAGGTACATATGTTACAAAATCTATTTTGTTGAAAGGAATGATATATTCTTTCGCAAATTGAGCCATTCTAAAACTTAAAAATTTAACCAGATTTAATTGTCCTTCGTATTTTAATTTGTGCAAAGCTTCCCGAATAGACTTTTTATATTTAAAAGGATAAAATATTTGGAATTTTTCTTTCTCTTTGGAAAATGAAATTTTACATATGTGATTAACGTTATTTTTGATAGATTTTCCGCATTCATTACAGAAAGGAGGTGCGTTTGTTTCCTGTTCCTTAATACATTCATAGCAAATGTAATTTGTCTTATAAGAAGCTATTCTATTAAGGCAAAGAATACAGTAATTTGGTTGTATGAGGTGGTTCAAAATGATCATAGTCTTACTTAATAAAGTGTGCATATCGATAAATAATTATATATTAAAATAATCTTGTTGGCAATTTGACTAGGGTAGATTATATGCTATACTTTATAAAGGAGGAAGAATAAAACTGGAATTTGGATTTGTAGATTTAGTCGCACTGGTGTTTTGTGCCGGTGGTTATTATAAAGGTAAAAAACGAGGAATATTTGCGTCCTTGTATAAAATTTTACCGGTTGTAACGGGGGTGTTTATGTTTTACAGATTTCGTGAGATATTTCGGATTTTGGCGGATAAATGGCAGCCTAATGCAGTATATTCTTTAGGGCTTTTGGGGTCTGTTTTGGCGATTATGCTGGTTTTCCGGTTTTTTTGGTTTTTTTTACATAAATTTATAGATATGAGGCCGACTTTTGGAATATATGAAATAATAGCTGGTATGCTGGGTTTGTTTTATGGATTGATTTGGATGGGAATTATACTTAAAGTGCTTCAATATTCCAATTTATCAGGTGTTAGGCATATAATACCTGGAACTATGAGCGCCCGGTTTATTATGCCCATTCCTTTTGGTATTTATGAGGTAGTTGCTAATATTTTAAAAATCGTTACTCCTGGAGGTGTTTAACTATGCAACTTAGAACGTTTTATCAGGAAGCTGTGCGTATTGGGGTTAAAAATGATCTTCGCGGTAAAGATGGAGTTGCTAGAATTTTGGAAGAAAACAAGAAAAACTATAAAGATCTTTCTCAAGAAGAGAAAAAATATTTTGATTTGGAAAAATTAAATAATCCATATAGTGATACTAGGATATTTTGGGGTGAAGATAATACTGAACTTAAGAGTATTTTGATTGGAATAGATATGGAAGGAGCCGAGATTATTTTAGCTGATAGATTGAGAGAGAAAGGGGAAAAAATAGATTTAGTATTAGCTCATCATCCGGAAGGGCGTGCTTTAGCGAGTCTCGCATCTGTTATGGATATACATGCTGATGTGCTTTGTCAGCTTGGGGTATCTGAAAGCGTAGCTGAGTCTTTAATATCAGAAAGAATAACACAGGTTTCAAGAAGTCTTATGCCGGTGAATCATTTAAGAAGTGTGGATTTTGCACGGGTTTTAGACATTCCTTTTATGAATATTCATACTCCGGCTGATAACTGTGTCAATAAATATCTGAGTAAACTTTTTTTAAGCAAAAAGCCGAGGTTGCTTAAAGATGTGGTGGATATGCTTATGAAATTAAAAGAATATCAGCAGGCAATGGCAATAAATGCCGGGCCTAGTATCATAATAGGTGATAAGAAGAATAGAGCAGGCAGGATTTTGGTAGATATGACTGGAGGAACTGAAGGGTCTAAGGAAATGTTTTCTAATATCGCAAGTAAAGGAATCTCAACAATTGTATGCATGCATTTGTCTGAAGAGCATTTTAAAAAAGCTAAGGAGGCTCACATTAATGTTATTATTGCAGGTCATATTGCTTCAGATAACTTGGGATTAAATCTATTGCTGGATGAAATAGAGAAGAAAGAGAAGTTGAAATTTATCGAATGTTCCGGATTCAGGAGGGTGAGGCATTAAAATGGCAATACCCGAAAATATTATAAATGAAGTCAGAGATAGGGCGGATATCGTCGAGATTATAGATTCTTATATCCATTTGAAGAAAACCGGTGGGAATTTTAAGGCGCTTTGTCCATTTCATCCTGAAAAAACACCGTCGTTTGTTGTTAGTCCTCAAAAGCAAATTTTTCATTGCTTTGGTTGTGGTGAAGGTGGCAATGTGTTCCATTTTCTGATTAAGCATCAAAATTTAAGTTTCGTAGATGCGGTAAAGCAAGTGGCAGCTATTGTAGGGATTGAAGTGCCTCATCAGGATACAGATTACGGTTTGCAAGATTTATTTGATCTCAATAAGATTGTATCGGATTTTTATCTGACTCAGCTTAACGCTGATTCTGGTAAAAAATGTAGCCAGTATCTTAAATCCAGAGGGATAAAAGAAGATATTATAAAGCTTTTTAAACTCGGGGCTGCACCTAATGTATGGAGTGCATTGATTCAGCATTTGAAGTCGAAGAAATATAGTATGGAGACGCTTATTAAAGCGGGTTTGGTTTTGAGGGCTAAAGACCAAAAGAATTATTATGACCTTTTTCGGGACAGGGTAATGTTTCCAATTTTGGATTCTCGGAATAAAGTGGTGGGATTTGGAGGGAGAGTTTTAAGTGAGGGCTTGCCTAAATATTTAAATTCTCCTCAAACCCCTGTGTATAAAAAAGGGAAAATATTATATGGCATTAATATAACGCTAGAGCACATAAAGAAGGAAAGATCTGCGGTTGTTGTTGAAGGGTATTTAGATATAATATCTCTTTATCAGGCGGGTATTAAAAATACCGTTGCTTCATTAGGCACAGCTTTAACGCATGACCAAGTTAAGTTTTTAAAAAAGTATTTAGACGAAGTGATTATTGTTTATGACGGCGATCAGTCTGGGCAAATTGCTTCTTTAAGAGGTTTGGATATTGTATTTGAATCTGGGATTAAAGCAAAAGCTGTTATGTTGCCTAAAGGCTATGATCCAGATAGTTTTATAAGAGAGAAAGGCAAAAATGAGTTTTTAAAATTACTAGAAATGAAAAAAGATGTTTTTGATTATAAATTGGATATTCTCCTTAAAGTTTACGGAAAGGATTCTTTGGATTCCAGGATTAAGATAGTAAATGAAATGTTTTCCTCGTTAAATAAAACGGGAGATTATTTAATCAAAGCAGATTATATGAAAAAGCTGGCAAGCAATTTGGGGTTTGAAGAAAAGGTTCTCTGGGAACAGTTTAACTCTAAGACTCAACAGAACGCAAAAATACAGTTTAATAAAAATGTAGTCAGGCAAAAGCAATATGCTTCAGTTGAAGCGTCTTTGTTATATATCATGCTTACGCGTGTGGAATTGATACCTGAGCTTATGAAGGTTGTTTCTCATCAAGAGTTTATCACTGGAGCAATACAGTCTCTGGTTAGGAAAATATATGATCTATATCCTGATAAAGAGAGATTAAAAATAGGAAATCTCTTGAATCTGGTCACAGATGATGAAGCTGGTATTTTAAGTGAGATCATGGCTGAAGATTTAGACTTACATGAAGATGTGTTTGAGGATCATCTCAATCAATGTATTGTGAATCTTAAAATTATGAAAATAAAGAATTATTGCAAGTTCTTAGAGCAGGAGATAAAAAAGGCTCAGGATATATGTGATGATACGAAAGTGAATGTTTTATTTAAGGAATTAAACGAAATTAAGAAAAAAGAGGTTGAAATTTAGGAGGCTAAAAGTATGGGCAGAAAAGTAAAAGAAAAAAGTTTGGCGAAACTATTGTTAATTGGTAAAGATAGGGGGTATCTTACTTTTGACGAAGTTAATAGTATTATTCCTGAGGAGGTTGTTTCATCAGAAGATATTGATGAGATTTTAACTGTTCTTAGTAATGAGAATATTGAAATTGTAGATGTTTCTAAGAAATATGAGACTGAGGAAGAACATGTGGAACCACAAGGGCTTCCTCAACAGGCGAAGGAAGTAACTCCTTCCGTTCATATTGAAGATTCTGTAAGGCTATATCTTAAACAAATGGGGCAGGTTCCTCTTTTAACACGTGAGCAGGAAGTTGAAATTTCCAAAGAAATAGAGGAAAGGCAAGAGTTGTATAAAGAATCTATCTATAGATGTAAGATTGCAAGAAATGTTGCACTAGAGATTGCGGAAAAAGTTATAAATGAGGATGCTAATTTTGACGCATATATTCACGAAGATGATACTTTAAGCAGAGAACAGAATTTAAAGCAATTACAGAATTGTGTTAAAAGACTCAAATTATCCAAGAATGAAGATACTATAAATAAAATCCTCAAGGATTTTGAATTTACAAATGCATCTATGGAGACGATTGTTGATGCCGTTGAGAAATATGTTAGTAAAATAGACAAATTGCAGAGGAAAATTAGACAGATTGAGAAACAGAGAAAGACTAAAAAAAGAAAAGAGGAAGTTGTCCAATTAAAGCGCCAGGTTAAAAGAATAGAGTTATTATTTAGGGAATCTAAGGAGATGATAAAAAGGCGCCTGAATGATATTAAAAGAAGGGAAATTTTCTACATAGGGGCGCAGAGGAAATTAATTGAGGCCAATTTAAGGCTTGTTGTAAGTATTGCCAAAAAATATACCAATAAAGGGCTTTCTTTTCTGGACTTGATTCAGGAAGGTAATATTGGCCTTATGAAGGCAGTAGAGAAATTTGAATATAGAAGGGGGTATAAGTTTTCGACTTATGCTACCTGGTGGATTAGGCAAGCTATCACACGTGCCATTGCAGATCAATCTCGGACTATCAGAATTCCTGTTCACATGACAGAGACTATCAATAAGTTAGTGAGGGTATCCCGTAACCTTGTTCAAACTCAGGGTAGAGAACCTACCTCTGAAGAATTGGCCAGAGAGCTTATTCTATCGGTTGATAAGGTTAAAAATATTATGAAAATCGCCCAAACTCCGATTTCTCTTCAAACTCCGATTGGGGACGAAGGGGATACGCATTTTGGGGATTTTATAGAAGATAAAAAGGCTATTTCTCCGGCTAATGCAACTGCATATTCTATGCTTAAGGAACAATTAGATGGGGTTTTAAGCTCACTTACAGAAAGAGAGAAATCTGTTTTAAAATACAGGTTCGGTATCGGTGATGGTTATCCGAGAACTCTTGAGGAAGTAGGGAAGATGTTCCATGTGACACGGGAGAGAATTCGTCAAATTGAGGCAAAAGCCCTCAGGAAGTTAAGACACCCGATTCGTTCACGCAAACTTCGTAATTTCTTAGATCTTGTTATTAGCGAAGAAAGAACGCCTATTTGATTTAGAGAAATAAATAAATTTTTATAAGAAGACACCCTTGGTGGTGTCTTCTTTGTTTATATGTCTGATATGTTGTATTGTGGTAGAGCGAGCAAGATAAGATTCCATATGTTTTTTTCTTAAGCAATGACATAACAATGGATAGATGAATAACACACCACAACAACTATGGATTTTCTAAAAACATTCTTCATAAGCCAAGCCTCATAATATATTTAGCTGGTTGTAACAAATTAAATTACAAGCTCTATTTAAGGGCAATTTCATTGACTTTTTTGTTCAAATCTATATAATCTATTGAGTAATTCTTACATTTCTATGTAATTAGGAGGCGTTTTAATGGCTAAAATGACAATTAAAGATTTTGATTTAGCTGGCAAAAAAGTATTGATACGGGTAGATTTTAATGTTCCTTTAACGCCAAACTTAGAAATCTCAGATGATACCCGGATTCGTGCGGCATTGCCGACTATTCGATATGCATTAGATAGAGGAGCAAAAGTTATTTTGATGAGTCACTTGGGTAGGCCTAAAGGCCGAGTTGTTGATGAATTACGGTTAACTCCTGTAGTAAAAAGACTTACGGATTTGCTATCTCAGGATGTAAAAACAACTTCTGATTGTATAGGAGATGAAGTTAATAAGGCTGTTAATGATTTAAAAGATGGTGAAGTTTTGCTTCTTGAAAATGTCAGATTTTACGAAGAAGAGACTAAAAATGATATTGATTTTGCTAAGGCCCTTGCTGCATTAGGAGATGTTTTTATAAACGACGCTTTTGGTTCTTCTCACCGTGCTCATGCTTCAGTTGTTGGGGTTACGGATTATTTGCCTTCAGGGGCAGGATTTCTTTTAACAAAAGAGATTGAATATTTCGAAAAGATATTAAATAATCCTGAACACCCTTTTTATGCTATTTTAGGCGGGGCAAAAGTATCAGATAAAATCGAAGTGATAAATAATCTTCTTAACATAGCTGATAAAATATTGATTGCTGGAGGGATGGCCTATACTTTCCTAAAAGCTCAAGGTATTCCGATCGGAGCATCTAAGCTTGAGGAAGATAAGATTGAACTTGCAAAGCAGATTTTAGCGCAAGCTAATAAATTGGGTAAAAAAATAATTCTTCCTTTAGATCATATTGTAGTAGATGAAATCAGTGCCGATGCAAAAACAGAGCATGTTGGACTTGAAATTCCTGATGGTAAAATAGCGATTGATATTGGGCCCAAGACAAGAGAGCTTTTTAAGCAGGAACTTAAAGGTGCTAGGACTGTTGTATGGAATGGCCCTTTAGGTATATTTGAGATAGATGCTTTTTCATATGGCACAAGAGAGATAGTGGAATATTTATCTGGTGTCGATGCAGTTAAGGTTATAGGTGGAGGGGATACTGCAGCTTGTATCGAGAAAATGAATTTAGCGGATAAGTTTTCTCATATTTCAACAGGAGGCGGTGCGTCTTTGGAATATTTGGAAGGTAAACTTTTACCCGGAGTAGGAGCTTTAAAGGAGAAATAAATGGAAAGAGATATTATTTTTGCCGGAAACTGGAAGATGAACAAAGTAATAAAAGAGGCTTTAGATCTTGTCAATGGACTCAAGCGTGAACTTTTAGATATTGAAGGATGTAAGATTGTAATTGCTCCGCCATATACGGCATTAACCTGTATTAACGATGTTCTTTTGGATACGGACATTGCACTTTCAGCTCAGAATATGTTTGGAGAGGATTCCGGCGCTTATACTGGGGAAATTTCTCCTGCAATGCTAAAAGATACAGGTTGCGAGTATGCTATTATCGGGCATTCAGAGAGAAGAAAATATTTTAAAGAAAATGAGGAAATTATTAATAGTAAGATCAAGCTTGCTTTAGCAAATGAATTAAGAGCGATATTTTGTATCGGTGAGACGTTATCTGAAAGAGAAGAGAATAAGACAATGGATATTATTCAAACTCAGCTTTTGGGCGGTTTGAAAGATATATCCTCACAAGATATGTCAAATGTCATTGTTGCGTATGAGCCGGTATGGGCAATTGGAACAGGCATGAATGCTACGCCTGCCCAAGCTGAAGAAGTACATGCTTTTATAAGAGGAAAACTTACTGAATTGTATGGAGTTGAAACAGCAGAATCTACTACTATACTTTATGGAGGCAGTGTAAAATCGGAAAACATTGAAGAACTTATGTCTGAAATTGATATTGATGGTGCTCTTGTAGGAGGAGCGAGTTTAACAATAGCCCATTTCTCAGAAATAGTGAAGAAAGGTTTAAATACAAAATTACAGAGGAGGTAGATATATGTATGCATTTTTAATAATAGTGTATCTTATTGTTTGTGTTTCCCTTGTCGCCGCTATTCTAATGCAAAGCGGTAAAGGCGGTGGTTTATCAGAGTCTTTAGGCGGTGCTTTTCAATCAGTATTTGGACCTAAGGTGTCAAATGTCTTAGTTAAAGCCACTGCTATTCTTGCAACATTATTCTTGATTCTAAGTCTTACCTTAGCGAAACTGTCTACCTTAAAGAGCAGGTCCTTAATGGAGCGAGTAGAAATTGATAGTCCTGTTCAAGAAGAATCTCAATGAGATTTTTATTAATTCTGTCCTTTCTTTTTACTGCTTGCGGAAAAGAAGAAGCGGTTAAGGCAGATAATAAAGATTCTAAATACGGCGGCTATATTTACTTATCAACCTCATCAGATCCGAAATCTTTCAATCCAATCTTAGCTCAGGAAACTTCAACCACTGCTGTTACAGGCCTTATTTTTGAAGGTTTAACCCGGGTTAATGTACATACTTTAGATGTAGAGCCTAATTTAGCTTTATTTTGGGATATTAAAAAAGGTGGCAGAGAGTGGATATTTTATTTAAGGAAAGATGTTTGTTGGAATGACGGTGAGCCTTTTATGGCGGATGATGTTGTATTTACTTTTAATGAGCTTATTTACAATCCTGATATTCCGTCTTCTTCATCTGATGTGCTTAAAGTCAAGGGAGAGCCTTTTAAAGTTGAGAAAATAGATAATTATACTGTTAAGTTTAGTCTGGCTGCTACATATGCTCCATTTTTAATGGCAATGGGCCATGAAATACTTCCCAAACATAAATTAGAAGGCATTGTTAAAAAAGGTAGTTTCAATACCACCTGGACATTAGATACTCAGCCCAGCGAAATTGTTGGAACAGGGCCATTTATGTTAAAAAAATATCGTCCTGGTCAATTTATCGAACTGACCAAAAATCCCTATTATTGGAAGATGTCCCAAGAAGATACTCTTCCTTATTTAGATGGGGTAAGATTTTTAGTTGTCCAAAATATAGATACAGCGCTTTTAAAATTTTTAGATACCGAGCTGGACTATTATTCTTTAAGAGGTGAGGATTTTGCGATTCTTAACCCTGAGCAGGAGGATGGCAATTTTAAAATATATCAAGTTGGACCTACATTCGGCTCCCGCTTTTTAGTTTTTAATCAGAACCCAGATATAAATCCTAAAACCAAGGCACCTTTCGTTGATAAGAGGAAAATAGTTTGGTTTAAAGACAAGAGATTTCGCCAGGCTATTTCTCATGCAATAGATAGAGAGGCAATGATTGAAATCGTATTGAATGGTTTCGGATATACTCAATACGGCCCCCTTTCATCCTCTTCGGGTTATTTTTATAATCCTGGTGTAGCAAAATATGAATACGACCTCGATAAAGCAAATCAGCTGCTTAAAGAATTAGGATTAGTTGATATAGATAATGACGGTATATTGGAAGATGCCGACGGGGTTGATGTAGAGTTTACTCTTTTTACAAATGCAGAAAATACGGACCGTGTTAAAATTGCAGAAATTATTAAAAAAGATTTAAGTGAAATTGGCATTAAAGTACATTTTTTGCCTTTAGAGTTTAATAATATAGTTAGTAAAATTATCTCAACTTATGACTGGGAAGCAATAATATTAGGTTTTACAGGCGGGATTGAGCCTCATTTCTCAAGCAATATCTGGTTATCTACAGGGCATTTACATGCTTGGTATCCCCGCCAGGAGCAGCCTTCAACAGATTGGGAGAGAGAAATAGATGATATTTTTACAAAGGCAGTTCAGGTGTTAAACAGGTCTCAGAGAAAAAAAATGTATGATAAGTGGCAGGAAATAGCCTCGCATGAGGTGCCGCTAATATATACTGTTTTATCAGAAAACATGTTTGCCTTACGTAATAGATTCGGCAATTTAGACCTCACTCCTTATGGCGGTGTTTTTCATAACATCGAAGAGATTTATGTTTTGAAATGAAGTTAAATAGACCGAATATAATTTTAAAAGTAAAAATATGATTTTTTATATCCTAAAAAGATTTTTAATAGCAATCCCTCTTCTGCTTGCGATTGCTTTTTTAACATTTCTGTTTATTAATCTTGCGCCGGGTAATTTCTTTGACCAGATGCGTCTTAACCCTCAAATCTCAGAAGAAACAGTTGAAAAGTATATCCAGCTATATCAGCTTGATAAGCCGCTAATAGTACAGTATTTTGCCTGGCTTAAGCGTCTTTTGCATTTAGATTTTGGGTATTCTTTTACCTACAATATCCCTGTAACGCGAGTTTTGGGAATGCGGTTGATTAACACTTTAGTATTGACAATTGCATCCTTTCTTTTTACCTGGCTTATAGCACTTCCGCTGGGCGTAATTGCTGCAGTTAAAGTTGATAAATTCTGGGATAAATTTATTTCATTTTTTTGTTATTGTCTTCTGTCACTTCCTACTTTCTTTGTTGCTTTTTTATTCCTTTATTTTGCTTATATTCTGGGGGGTTTGCCTTTAGGAGGTATGGTTTCGGCAAATTTCTCAGAACTCAGTTTTTTTGCAAAATTCTTTGACCTCATAAGGCATTTAATAATTCCAACGTTGGTTATTTCCTTAGGCTCAATAGCATCTTTAACTCGGATAATGCGGGCCAATTTACTTGAGGTATTACGCAGCAATTATATTTTAGCCCTGCGTGCAAGAGGCATATCTGAAAGCAGAGTTATGTATATCCATGCTATGCGAAGTGCAGTTAATCCTTTAATTACAATATTCGGTTATCAGATATCAGGTTTGTTATCAGGTGCAGCCTTGACCGAAATAATATGCAACTGGCCGGGGTTAGGCTCACTCATGCTCTCTGCAGTTCGCAGCCAAGATTTATATCTTGTTATGGGCACTATGCTTATTTCATCGATTATGCTTATTACAGGGAATCTGATAGCTGATATTTTATTAGCATTTTCTGATCCTAGGATCCGGATAAAATGAAGATTTTATTTAGACACAAAAGAGGTTTGATTTCGTTTTTAATATTGTGCGGCTTATATTTAATAGCAATATTTTCCGGATTTTTAGCACCATATCATTATGAGACGGAGCAGAGGCTCTGTTCTTATTCTCCGCCTACAAAGCTTCACTTTATAGATTCAGAAGGAAAGTTTCATTTTAAGCCCTTTATTTATAATTATAGTTTTAAACTGGATGAAAACAGGAGAAGGGTTTATACAGAAGATAAGACCAAAATCTATAAATCAAATTTTTTAACCCGCGGTGATAAATATAAGTTTTTAGGATTTATTCCTTTTGACATTCATCTTTTCGGAGTAGAAGAAGGTGGGAGATTTTATCTTTTCGGATCAGATTCACGAGGGCGGGATTTATTTTCACGCATTCTTTATGGAGGCAGAGTTTCTTTATCAATTGGAGTGATTGCAGTCATGATTACATTCTCTCTAGGGCTGATAGTCGGCGGAGTATCTGGTTATTTCGGAGGAAAAGTCGATGCTTTTCTGATGAGGGTTTGTGAGATGATAATGCTGGTTCCCAGTTTTTATCTTTTACTGGCATTGCGGGCATCTTTTCCGCCTGAGATTGGAACTGTTAAAATATATTTTTTAATAGTTATAATCCTGTCGTTTATAGGCTGGGCGTCACTTGCCCGTGTTATAAGAGGAATTGTATTAGGGCTTCGTGAGAAAGAATTTATTCTTGCAGCGCGCTCAATAGGCTTATCTGATATTAAGATTATAATAAAACATATTCTGCCCAATACTTCATCATATACACTTGTTGCAATAACTCTTTCGATTCCGGGATATATTTTGGGAGAGTCAGCGTTAAGCTTATTAGGGTTGGGAATCCAAGACCCTGTTCCTTCCTGGGGTAATCTTTTAACAGATGCCATGGCGATTGCTCAGATAAAACTTCACCCCTGGGTGTTAATCCCGGGATTTTTTATCTTTCTAACTGTGATTGCATTCAATATGCTTGGGGATGCTTTGCGTGACATTTACGATCCTAAAGGAAGAAAAATTTGATATGCAGATATTAGATATCAAAAATTTAAGAGTGGATTTTAAAAAGGGCAAACAATTTCTTAATATTGTATCAGGCATAGATTTAAAAATAGAACCTGCTCAAATTGTTGGTATCGCAGGGGAATCCGGCTCAGGTAAAACTGTTTCCATGCTTTCTTTAGCCAATCTTCTTCCCTCTTTTGATTGCCGCATCAGCTATGATAGTTACAAGGTAAACAGGATAAAAGTTGATGATAAACAAATACCTTTTTTTAGAGGCCGGTTAATCTCATATATTTTCCAAGACCCTGTTCCCTCACTTGACCCTATGTTTATGATTAAATCTCAGTTAAAAGAGGTTCTCTCTCTGTCCTCCGATCATAGTGTAAAAAATGAAGTAATGGAAAAGCTTCTTAAATCTGTGGGGTTGGAAGATGCAGAAAGGGTCTTAAATTCTTACCCTCATCAGCTCTCAGGTGGTATGGCTCAGCGCGTCGCAATTGCAATAGCTTTGGCTTCCAAATCCAAGATTCTTGTTGCAGATGAACCTACAACAGCATTGGATGCCAATTTAAAGAAAGGGATTCTAAAGCTGCTTAAAGATTTAAAGGATGAGAATAATTTAAGCATATTTTTTGTTTCCCATGACCTTGAGCAGATGTTTTATATCGCTGATAGGATTTATATTTTTTATGCCGGAATGGTTGTTGAGGCAGCAGATGCTTCGCATATTAAAAAAGCCCCATTACATCCCTATACAGCTGCTTTATTAAAATGTGTTCCTCAAAGAGGAAAATCCTCGCTTATTCAGATAAAAGGAAGGAGTCCTAATTTTACGAGTCTTCCTTCGGGCTGCCCATTCCATCCCCGGTGTGAGTTTATGGATGATATTTGTCAGCGCATGAGGCCGCCTTTAATAGAGGTTAAGAAGGGCCATTTCGTGCGTTGTTTTAAGGTTAAAAAATGAAAGAAATTTTAAGAATTAATAACATATCTAAAACTTATAAGATTAAAGGAGCGTTTCTTAAATTAAGCGGTTTTGTTAATGCACTAAAAGGGATTTTTTTTACCGTATCAAAAGGCGAGACATTGGCTTTGATTGGTGAGTCAGGCTCGGGCAAATCAACGCTTGCTTTTATAGTTGCAGGTTTAATATCTCCTGATAGCGGTAATATTATATATAAAGGAAGGGATTTGCATGCTCTTTATAAAAAAGATTCTAAAATAAGGCGGAAGATTCAAATTATATTCCAGGATCCTTACAATACTTTAAATCCAAGATATAAAGTTTATGATGCTTTATCAGAGCCTGTTTGGGTGCATAAAATTGTATCTCGCAGGAAGATAAAAAATGAAATTGTAAGAACCCTTGAAATGGTGGGTTTAGGGGAGGATTATATTTATAAATATCCTCATGAGCTTTCAGGCGGTGAACGCCAGAGGATTGCAATTGCCCGGGCTATAATTTTAAAGCCTGAGGTAATTATCTGTGATGAGCCGACCTCCAATTTAGATTTATCAATTCAGGCACAAATCTTAAATCTTCTCTTAGAGATAAAGAAAAGGGAAGACTTGACGCTTTTATTTATTACCCATGATATAAATATTGCTTCGTTCATATCGGATAGGGTAATTGTGCTTTATAACGGTGAAATAGTTGAAGAAGGTAAGAAAGAAGATATATTCGCAAATCCTGTATCTTCATATACAAAATCTCTGTTTGAGGCAAGCACTCTTTAATTTTTTAATTCCTTGTTGTAAATAATCCCAAAGTGTGTTAAAAATTATGGCTATGAAAGGAAAAGCTCATAAGTTGGGAAATGACATAAATACCGATTATATTATCTCAGGTCGTTATAAATTTGCTATTACAGATGCTAAGGAGCTCGGGAAATACGTCTTCGAGGATTTAGATCCTCAGTTAGCCGGTAAGATAAAAGAGGGTGACTTTGTTGTAGCGGGTGAGAATTTTGGTTGTGGTTCATCTCGCGAACAGGCTCCTCAGGCGCTTAAAGCGGCAGGTATTACCGCCGTTATTGCTAAGTATTTTGCTCGGATATTTTATCGTAACGCGATTAATTTAGGACTTTTGTTGCTTGAAGCAGATACCGATACAATTGATGATAGTGATGAGCTTGAGCTTGATATGGAAAATTCTAAGATAAAAATTTTAAATAAGAATAAAGAAATAGAGTTTAAAGAAATACCGGAATTTATGCAGGCGATTTTGAAAGAAGGCGGAGTAATAGAATATATCAAAAAAAAGGGAGCTATTTAAGTGGCTCATAATGTAACTCTTATTCCCGGAGATGGAATTGGTCCTAGCGTAACTGATGCTATGAAAAAATGTGTTGAAGCAACAGGTGCTTCAATTACATGGGAAGAGGTGCATGCCGGGACCGATGTAATGGAAGAATATGGGACACCTTTACCGGAACATGTTTTAGAGGCCATTAAGAAGAATAAAGTTGCTATCAAGGGTCCTATTGTTACGCCTATTGGGGGTGGATTTCGCTCTGTAAATGTAGAGATAAGAAAACGTCTTGATCTATATGCTTGTGTCAGGCCTTGCAAATTATACAAGGGAGTGAAATCAAGGTATGAGGATGTTGATATAGTTATTGTAAGAGAGAATACAGAAGATTTATATTCCGGTTTGGAATTTAACCCTGAGTTTGGTGGAGAAGAAGAGATTAAAAAGCTGCTCAAAGAATATTACAAATATGATTTACCTAAGAAGTGGGGTGTAAGCCTTAAAATTATAACTGAAAAATGTACGCGGCGCATTGTTGATTATGCATTTCGGTATGCAAGGGAGAATAACAGAAAGAGAGTTACTGTAGTTCATAAGGCAAATATTTTAAAGTTCTCAGACGGTTTATTCTTAGAGATATCACGCGAAGTTGCCAAGAACTATCCTGATATAGAGTTCTGGGAACTAATTGTTGATAATGCCTGCATGCAGCTTGTTATAAGGCCGCATGAGCACGATGTTTTAGTTCTTCCCAATCTTTATGGTGATATTATTTCTGATTTATGTGCAGGTTTGGTCGGTGGCTTAGGTGTTGCACCGGGTGCAAATATTGGTGATGAATATGCCGTGTTTGAACCTACACACGGCTCAGCGCCCAAATACAAGGGGCAAAATAAGGTAAATCCTACAGCCACAATTTTATCCGGCATGCTTATGTTAAGATACCTTGGCTTAAAAGATGAAGCAGATAAATTAGAAAATGCAGTTGCCCAAGTTCTTAAAGAAGGGAAGTTTGTAACCTACGATTTAAAGCCTACCAGAGAAGACCCCGCTGCCGTTGGTACTCGTGAAATGGCCGATGCCATTATCTCCAAAATCTAAATTCTTTTATTTTTTTGACAGTAGTGTCTTGATGTGTGATAAATATTAAAGGAGAGATTGGGCTAAATATATACTAAAAATGAAAAGGATATTGTTTGCAATAGTTTTGGTTTGTATGTTTGGAAGTTATTCCTGGGGTGTAGTATTTGATAGCAGCAGTGATTCCTCTATTTCTCAATCCAATCCATCAGGGTTGAGGGAAGAGGATTTTGCGTATCTAACTGCTTTAGCAAATGACACCTTTAATTGCATTGCTTATTTTGTAGATGATCAGACAGATATTCCTTACGATAGTTCAAGGCAGGAACCTTTTACATCAATTTCCAATATAGGGCTTTATCTTGCTTCAATATCTGCAGGATATGAAATGGGTTTTTTGGAAAAAGAGGAAGCTGTTGAGAAAATTCAGGTAACTCTAAATAGTTTAGAACAGATTGAAAAATGGCATAATTTCCCGATTACCTGGGTCAATACAGAGACATTAGAGAGGCATTTTGAAAGTTCATTTTCTTATGCTGACCATGTTGGAAATTTACTGGCAGGCCTTTTTGTTGTAAAAGAAATATTTCCTGAGTTTGAGGAAAGAATTAATGGCTATGTTTCTTTGATGGACTTTTCGGTCACTTATGACGAAAGAACCGGTGGGCTTAAAGGGGGGTACGATATTGAAAATCAGGATTTTGATATTCAGCAGCCTTGGGGTGATTGGTTTTATAACCTTTTAGCTTCTGACACCAGAATATTCAGCCTCTATGGAGTTGCAAGCGGACAGATTCCTCGCAGGCATTGGGATTCTTTGAATAGAAACTATAATTCCTGGATGAATGAAGCAATTCTTTATCCCGGTTTTGAGGGCGGAGGAATATTTATGCAGTATTTACCGGGCATATTTATAGATGAAGAAGGGACCAAGATGCATGAATCAGCGTATAACTTTGCAAAAGCGCAGATCCAATACGCGGCTGAGCTTAATTATCCTGTCTGGGGCTGGTCTGCTTCTGAAGCACCGGATGGAAGGTATTTAGGCTGGGGGAGCTTAAAGGGAGAAGTAGTTACGCCTCATGCTTCTGTTCTTGCAATTGAAGATTTCCCTCTGGAGGTAGTTGCTAATTTAAGAGTGCTTGAGGAACTAGGCGTGCGTGCGCCTTTTATTATAGATGGCGAAGAGCATGATTTTGGTTTCAGAGATTCCTATAATATTGAAACAAAAGATGTTTGTTCTGAATATCTGCTTCTTGACCAATACATGTTGTTCTTATCATTGGCCAATTTTCTACATAATGAAGTAGTGCGCCAAAGTTTTTCCAATGACCCTGTTATTCAGGCTGGGTTAGAAGAATTAAGGAATAATTATTAAATATCTTACCGTTTAATTCTGTTAAATCCTATCAGTGAAGACTCTAATATGGTTGGTGTCCATAAAATTACTGATGTTGCAATATCCAAAATCTAAAATTTACCCCCACAAATTAAATTTTTTTTGTATTTTGGTTTAAAATGTGCGATTATTTTAGTAGGAGTAGAATAGATTTAAGTTATCAAAAGGAGGGGAGGTTTGAGACTACTGTGTTTAGTATTTTCGGTAATCGTTTCTTTGAGCCCGCATTCTTCTTTTGCTTTTACTGATGAAATGGTTTTATGGGATGAATACTCTCCTGGAAGAGATATTTTGCCTGAAATCACAACTCAGGCTCCAATTAGCTTTCCACCTGCAGAAAAAGACCAGGCTCCTTTAACAGTAGAGCAGATTTTTGAGCAATCTGTGCAATTGCCCCAAGAGCTTAAAGGGGCATTTTATAACGAACTTGATATAATTTCACAAGGCGCTTGGGAGGACAAAAGCAGAGAGAACCCGTTTTTTCGAGCTATTTTTACAACACAGGAACGAAACTTAAATTTCCATGTCTTACAGTTAAGTTATGATATTTCATTTGGTGGTTATGGTGGATATTATTTAAAATTGCCGAAGCAGGATTTAAGTGAAGTGGGAGAGCTTTCTTTTTATGTTAAGGGTGACAGCGAAGAAGGTTTTACTGAAAGTTTTAAAATAGAGTTTAAAAATCCCGATTCTCAGGAAATCGGCCAGTATGTAGTAGCCGGAGTTACTGATGAATGGCAGAGAGTGACTATAGACTTAAATGAAGTAGAAAAGATTAGCGATTGGAGCTCTATAGATGAAATTGTAATAGTATTAGATAAATCCGTAATTACTGAAAAACAAGGCAGGCTTTATTTTGATGGTTTCAGTTATCGTGAACATGATAAAGATATCCAGCCTCTGGCTAATTTCCTTTCTTTGTTCAATTCTTTACCGGAGTCCAATAAAGCTGAAATCGTAGAAAAGTTGGGGTTTAATCTTGAAGATGCAGAAGAGATTTTTAACTCTTTAGGCAAGCGGATGAATGCGGTTGTAAGCAACAGTGCTGCTGCTGTTTTGGAGGAAATGTTTGGCTATTTTGGTCTGAATTCTGATAAGAGTACAGTTGTTTCAGTCCTTGCTTTAGCAAATGTCTTAGAAGGCAATGTTGATGTTGAAGGTGCCTATGAGCCTTCTTTAGGGTCGTTAATTGAAGCAGCGAGATTAAATGGTCTGGGATTATATCCCGTAGAGGTAAATACTCTTTCAGAGCTTGAATCTTTGCACAATAATAATATTGCTCCTTTTATAGTTTGTACTGGGCAGGGCAACTATATATTTAATAAGCCCCAGGGCATTTGGTTAGAAGACGGTTTTGATTTTAAATATTATCAGGACATAATTTTAAACGAGCCGTTTTTTGTTTTATTAGCTTACAAAAACCCCTGTTTTAAAATATTAGATACAGCTGATTTATCGGATTTACCAAACTATTCTGAAAGCTCATTGTCTGATATTCAGCAAAGGGCGCGTCAGCTTGCAGAAGAGCCTTTTAATCTCGCACCGATTGCTCCTGTTCCGGCAGTAGATCCAACTATATATCCTTCGTGTATCGCAGATGAAGGAGTTTTAACGGATGTTTTCAGTATTAATATAAGTGATTTTGAAAATATTTTATATTACCCAAAAGACTATAAAGAACTTAGCTCTATGACTCTGGTCTTGAATAAGAATCTTACAGGTAGTGATAGAGGTGCTTTAGGGATAAAGAAGATATCTTATCAGTCTCCGGATGGAGAGCAGCGTATAATAGCAGATTTCTCTAAAGGGGAGTTTTCCCCCTGGCGTATAAGTACAGATGGAGCGGTGTCTTTTGAAGATGAAGAAGGATTTTTAAAGATTAGCTATGATTTTACGCACAGCCTCAATGGTTGGCTTGATATCGATCTTTATGGTGAGGAGATTGAAGAAGGGGGCAGGTTGATATTTGATTTTTGCGATGTTGGTGAGGAAGTTACACCAGGAGCAGTCAAAATTGAGCTTAAGTCTGATGCAGTTGTAGGCATCAATTATTATAGATCAACACGTGTAACAGGAGAGAAGGTTCATTCTGATGATGTTTGGTGGGTAGAGGCATTGCCCAGGGCGGCTTTATGGCGGGAGCCGCTTTCTACTGCTATTTTTGATCAGGATGAGTACAGCTATATAGGGGTTCCTTTCAATATTGATGAATATTATTACGGCTATAGAATAGATTATGATGAGGTGCCTGAGGAAGCGCAGTATATCAGTGCGCTAAATATAGGGCATATTACACATGACGGGGGATCATGGCCTCAGATGATGTTTATGGGCGGAGCTGGCTATATGAGATTCACAGCTGAACCGCCGCTTTTTCTGGGGGCATCTTTTAGAGTGGCAACCCATAATATTACCTGGAATACTGAGAACGGTGATTCTCGGAACGAAGATTTTCCTCAGGTAAAAGAGGCTCATTTGCGGTATGTAAGCGATGAACAGATGAACCTTGTTTTATTGATTGACTGCGAAGCTTTTAGCGGGGTTTTAGATATGGATATATTTCCTGGTGAAGAGACAAAGATTAAAACCAGGGCTAATTTTTATATCAGGCGTGATATCAACATAGAAGAGGAGCCTTATACAGGTTTTGCAGGGTTCTCCAGCATGTTCTGGAAAGACGAAACGCATAGCATTGGTAACATTAGAGATGAAGCTCATGACTCTGACTTTATCGAGGTTGGATATTCAGATGGCACAATCGTTGCTAAGCCCATTGAAAATCCCAGTGATATATTTACCCAGGTAACAGATTTTGGGTTGCCGGATAAAGAGATTTCTTACTTCTGCCTTCAAAATAGAGATCGTAATCTAGGGCATTACAGTAATTATTGGGATGCACATTATGATGACCGTGTTTCCTTTGATTTTTATATTAGAGAGACAAATATTCCCTTAAAGGTTATGCTTCATGAAATAGCTACTTGGGATGAATACGGAGATAATATTGTTGTTAATCTTGCATTAGGATGCAGCTTAAAGAAAGGAGATGAAGTTGTTATAGAGTATGAAATGGATGTCTACGGATATCCTGCAATCGAAGATGAATAAAGTATTAAAAAATATAAGAACAGCAGTAAGCATACTAAATTATGTGCTGGTTTTTATAACTATAGTAATTCCTTCCTCTTATGCAGTAAATATTCCCAATACAGGGCTTACATCTAATCAGCAACTGCCTGTTCTTAATACAGAAGAGCCTGAAACGTCTTCGGATGATGTGTATTCAGATATTCCTTTAACAGATGCAATAATCTCTGGTTCTCCTTCCTTTGAAGAGTTGCTTATTGGCTTAGGTTTTGAAGAAAATAGCATAAAATTATTACAATGGGAAAGCTTAACGCAGGGTATCTCTACTGTTGAATTAGAAGATTATGGCGGTTATATGGGTATTAATATTTCGCGAATGAGAAGAGCACGTGAGGTTGATTCATCTTTTGGAAAATATATCAAAGCTTTATCAAGTTATGGTAGCTTTGATTTTGATGAAGGTATTGATTTAACTCAGTTTGAATCGATTCAGCTTTCTGTTATTTCCCAAGAGCCGGATTTAGAGCTACCTGTAGTTACGCTTATTTTTGAGGATGAGGATTGGAATGCTTTGGAGATTAAGTTTTCTTATGTTTCCGACAAACATACTATTGATATGAAGGAAATTATAGATGAGCATCCGGAATTTAACTGGAATAAAATACATAGCATTACAATTCAGTTGTATTCAGATAATAAAGATAGCTTAAACAATTTAGACGAAGTAGTAGAGATGCCGGTTCTATTGTTTATACCTGAACAGGGAAGCGATTATGAACCAATCGGAGCTGATGCTCTGGTTAAAAGCATTTTATATTACGATTTAACAGCAGAAAGCCCGACTGCTGATGCAGTTGAATTAGCCAGGTATATTAGTGAAAATGATTTTGATTCTGTTGTTGGAGTTATTGACAAAGAAATTTTATTGGGTTTAAAAAGAATAACACCCCAAGAGGTTGCAGATAAACTTATCAGCTCTTATCAGTTATTATTAGGCGATGGCTATGAAGATTTTATAAGCAGTTCTGTTGATAAGGTATTTGAAGAAATTTTAGATATCACACAAAGCCCCATTAAAGCGGGGTCTTTCCTGGCCTCTGTTTATAAAAAGCTTAATCCTGATATTGCGCAAACTCAAATATTGTTTGAGACGATGGAATATTTTAAAAAGTTAGGCGCTGGTAATAGCTACAGTTACCAGAAAGAATTAAACATATTTAACTTTAATCTCAGTGATCCTCAGAGATGCTTGGATACTGAAATTGTAAATATAGAGGAAGACGGTTATCCTGAACAGGCATTAAATGTTACCTATGATACGCAGTTGGTTAGAGATCCCGGCAATCCCATGCGGGATTATTTATGGATGGTTGGAAATTTTTATGAAGATGTGAATCTTACCAATTTTGATGACATGAAGTTGTGGATTAAAGGAGATAAGGAATCTGGATTTCCCGAGCAAATTAAACTGGAATTTTATCATAGCATGAACTGGTATCCTGGGAGGCCGAAAACGGATATCTATGTTCCTATCAGTGAAGATGCAAACTGGTACCAGATACCTCTTATTTTTGATACCTTAGCGCTTGGTTGTTATACCAATGGGCTAGACTGGCAGAACATAGAAGGGCTGTCAATTGTTATTGAAGGGGCCTATTTTAATCCTCAGGGGGAATTCTCTATTTCTAATATTACACTGGAAAAGAATTATGAATTTGAAAAATTACAGGAGATGATAGAAGTAGAGCTTTCTCTTTGGGATAAGGGGATTTACCTGACAGATGCTGTGTTAGAGTACTGGATTGATAAAAATTCTTCTACAGCAGAGAAATTGATTTTACTGGTTGAGCTTATGCCCGAAATCAAAGCCCTCTATCCTGATATTAAACTTGAAGATGACGGTAATTTCGTTAAAGAAGATATCATTACAAAAAGCGGAAGCATATTGAGACAGATTATTGCCGATATAGATGAAGGAATAGATGTTCTTATTTCAGATAATGGAATGTTAAAAGAAGATGCAGTGCAATATATGTTGGAAAGTATGCAGGAAAAATTCCAGAGGTTGGTCCCGTTGAAGGTATTTTTAGATGATTTTGCACAAAATATATCCAGCCCATCCAGTATAGGTGCTGGACTGGATATGGACTGGGATGGATTGAATTACTGGGATGGAGTATTAAGTAAAGAAGTCGGTGGTTATGAAGATAGAGATGTTTTAGGGGATGTTTTTTCGAGAATATATTCTTCCCGCCGGGATGAGTTATTCTCTTTAGATAATCTGCCTTATGGAGTAAATGTTCCACCTTGCAGCTGGGGTATAGGCGTGGGAGATACGCTTTTTGAGCCTGGAGTAGGTGAATATATAGATTATGGAATAAATAATGGCGTTCCTGTTGGAACTTTATCCGGAGGAGTTATCCAGCGATCTTATAACGGTGATTTTAATCTCTGGGAGTTAAACATAGGTAGTTATATGTACGACAGTTTGCCTGCGAATCAGTTTAGCGTATATGTAAAGGGAGATGGCGCTGATAATTTTGCTCAAGTGCTAAATCCCAGTGAGCCTTATGGGGATTACGCAGGCTGTCTCACTAGCTGGAATTGGAATTATCCTTTAGATGCAGCTTCATACCATGCTCTTTATCCTAATGCCTGGACTGTTTATAATCATCCCGATATTCCGGTAAAACTTGCTTTGAATCAATTTTCACCTCTTAT
This sequence comes from Candidatus Saelkia tenebricola, assembly GCA_030765145.1. Lineage (GTDB taxonomy): Bacteria > Omnitrophota > Gorgyraeia > Kaelpiales > Kaelpiaceae > Saelkia > Saelkia tenebricola. Next base: position 22,653 of record JAVCDA010000016.1, read on the forward strand.
CCCTGGCAATTATACGGATTCTGCATTGCCTTTAGGTGTATTTGCCTGGAACATGGAGAATGATTCCGATCAGGAGCAGACAGTTTCTATTATGTTCAGCTGGGAGAATATATTGGGCTGGAATAAAGACAGGTTTTCCTGGGGTGATAGCGAGGGTAATTATAATTATGTTCATTCGGATCAATCGGGAACAGGTGTTATCTTTACTAGTTCAGTTGAGCAGGTAATAGATGAAATGCAAGGTGAATTTGCTCTGGTTGCAGGAAATGTTCCCGGAGTTGAGATTACATACAATACGCGGTTTGATACTCATGGTGATGGCAGTGTTTTATGGGATGATTTTTCTGATGATGGTATGCTCTCGAGCATCTCTGATAATACAATAGCAAATGAAGGTGAGAATATAGGGGCGGCTGTGTGTGTTACGGTTACATTGAAACCGGGCGAAGTGAAAGAGATTCCGTTTGTATTAGCCTGGGATTTGCCTGTTATGGAATTTGGCGCTGGGGATAAATGGTACCAATATTATACAACTGTTCTTGATGATTTGGGTATTTCTGATAGTCCTCAAGACGGATGTAATGCTTGGGAGATTGCCAGCTATGCGTTGGATAATTATTCTTCCTGGCGGGAGAGCATATCTTCCTGGCAAGGTGAAATTATCGAAGATGAGTCTAAGCCAGATTATTATAAGAGTATGCTTTTCAACCAGCTTTATTATGCAGCTTTAGGCAGTGCTTGGTCTGATGGGGTTTTTGAAGGAGAACTAGAAGACCCTGGTGTTTACGAGGAGCCTTTAGAGCATAGGTTTTCTATTTTAGAGAATTTAGACTGGCAGAATTATGCGCCTGAGGATTTGAGGTTTTATGGTTCTTTTCCTCTTTCTTTGCTTTGGCCGGAGCTGGAAAAAAATGTTATTAAGCAGCTTGTTGAGGCAACAGCATTAAGCGAGTATATTGTCCCACATGATTTGCATGATCCTAAAGGAAGCCCCTGGAAAAAATATAACGTCTATACTTCTACTAAAGACTGGAAGGATTTAGCACCTAAACTTGCTCTTATGGTATATCAGGCCTATCTTTTAGATGATCAGGATATTGATTTTCTGCGTCAGTCCTGGCCTGTCGTTAAAGAAGCTCTAGCTCTTCTTAAATCTGAGGATTTTGATAAAGATGGTGATGGATTTCCTGAGAATACAGGGGAAGACAGTACTTATGATAGGTGGTCCTTAAGGGGGGAAACAAGCTATATAGGTTTTATTTTGGCAGCAGCATTGAAAGCATCTGAAGAGATGGCGGAGATACTTGATGATGATGAAGCTAAAGAAGAGTATAGCCAATGGTTTCTTGATGTCCAAAAGGTATTAGAGGAAGATCTTTGGAATGGAGAATACTATAGCTTAAGTTATAGTATTCTTCCTGGATCAGGATTAGGTTCACGTAATGATACTATTATGGCTGATATTCTTGCCGGGCAGTGGTATGCAAATGTTTTAGGCCTTGGAGATTTAGTAGCACGAGATCGGATAGAATCATCTTTGGCAAAGATTTATGAGTTTAATGTTAGTCAGTTTATGGATGGCGGTCATGGAGCTGTTAATGGTATGACTATTGATGCAGAAGTAGTGGAGTATTATGAGCAGTCTCAGGAAATGTGGGTGGGGGTAAACTATACCCTGGTTTCTCTGTTTTTAGATTATGATATGGCGGAAGAGGGGCTTAGTTTACTCAAGAGCTTATATGATGTTCTTTATCAAGAGGAGGGGTATTGGTTTAGAATTCCTGAGGCTTTAAGGCAGGACGGTACATTCCGTGGCACAACATATTACAGGCCTATGTCAATATGGTCCTTGGAGCTGATTGAATGGTAAGAGTTATCATAAGTTTTGGTTTGACTCAGCTATATGGAAAGAGTAATAACTATATGTATTAAAATTGTGGAAAAGGAACTGTATCTTAGGGGGTGTGCTTACAAAGATGAATGTAATGTTGTTTCTAAAATCAGTCGATTGTTATCTATTTATAATTTTTAATAAGGAGGCGGGGAGATGAAGAAAGGGAAAAGGATTGGATTGGTAGTTGTTGTGATGTTTGTTATAAGTGGTATTGTTTGTGTTCAAAATGTGCATGCTGATACGGTAGAGTCGTTGATAGCAGCATTATCAGATAGTAGTTGGTCGGTTCGCCGTGATGCAGCAAGTGCCTTAGGAAAAATAGGAGATGCTAGAGCAGTAGAGCCGTTGATAGCAGCATTATCAGATAGTGATAGTGGTGTCCGCCGTATAGCAGCAAGTTCCTTAGGGAATATAGGAGGGTCTGCGGTAGAACCGCTGATAGCAGCCTTATCAGATAGTGATAGTGGTGTCCGTGAGAAAGCAGCAGAAGTCTTAGGAAATATAGGAGATGCCAGAGCAGTAGAACCATTGATAGCAGCTTTATCAGATAGTGATAGTGATGTCCGTGAGGAAGCAGCAGAAGTCTTAGGAGATATAGGAGATGCCAGGGCAGTAGAACCATTGATAGCAGCATTATCAGATAGTAGTTGGTTTGTTCGCTATTACGCAGCAAGTTCCTTAGAAAAAATAGGAGAGCCTGCAGTAGAGCCATTGATAGCAGTATTATCAGATAGTGATAGTGATGTCCGTGAGGAAGCAGCAGAAGTCTTAGGAGATATAGGAGATGCCAGGGCAGTAGAACCATTGATAGCAGCTTTATCAGATCAGGATAGTAATGTTCGTAAGCAAATAGCAAGAGCCTTAGGAAATATAGGAGATGCCAGAGCAGTAGAACCATTGATAGCAGCTTTATCAGATAGTGATAGTGATGTCCGTGAGGAAGCAGCA
>JAVCDA010000025.1 GCA_030765145.1 Candidatus Saelkia tenebricola
CAGTTATAGGGGCGTAAGATACATTTGCGTATTTGTCAGAGATGTATTTGATAAATAGCAGTACCAATACATAATCTTTATACTGAGAAGCGTCCATTCCGCCTCGAAGCTCATCGCAGCTTTTCCAGAGTGAGCTATATAATTTAGATTTTTTTATCGCCATTTTATCCTTTTCGCCTTAATAATCTTTCTATGCATTTATCAGCTTATATACATTTTCTTTTATAAAATATTCTTTTTCTCCTTAAAAAAGACGATCTAAGCTTCTGGAAACATTAATTCGTTTATTTCTTTCAGGAGATTCTTGAAGTTATTTTTCGTTTCTGCTGAAGCGGATTCTGTAAGTCCAAGCTGTTTTGAAATCTGTCTGACTGTGAGATATTGTTGAATAGTCATAACTAATTTTTGGGTTAAAGCACAAGGGCATCAGAGGAAATCAATATCTCTTTTCCCTTGCGAGATTCATACGCATTGTAATTTAAGGTAAAATTAGCAATATTTCTTTCGGGGTAAAGTGATTTAATTTCTTTTTTATTGTCATAAGTAAGCAGCCAAAATGCATCTGGATTATCATTCAATAGCTTCGCAAGTACTTCATGATCTTCTTTTTTGTAATGATTTAGATATAACATGGCGCCTTTTTCGTAATATGGCGGGTCGAGATATACAAAAACATTTTCTTTGTTTAGATATTCATTCAGCAAATCAACACCATCTCGATTAAAAACTGAAATTCTATTTTTATACAAAGATAATTGGTGTATCCTTTCAGCCAGATTTTCTTTATTGAACCTCGCCTCTATTTTCCATTTGCTTTTCTGCTGGATGCCACCGATTGGGCCTCCGTTGATTATGCCTGAGATATTAGTTCTGTTGAGGAAAAAGGTTGCAAAACCCAAATCAAAACAGCTGGCTTGTGAATTTTTATAAATTAACTTTTGCCTTCTCCATTCTTTAATAGTAATAGGTGTTGAAAATATTTTCTTTACAAATTTTTCTGAGTCAAAAATTGCTGATTTCCAAAAAGAGTAAATTGCCTTATCAAAATCGTTAATGACTATTCTTTCAACCTTTTCTAAAAATAATAAAGCTAATGCCGCGCCAGCTCCTCCTGCAAATGGCTCTATGTAAGTAGTATTTCCTAATCCATTTTTTTTGATTACCTTATCAAAAAATGAAAATAGAAAAGTTTTTCCTCCTGGATATCTTAGAGGGCTGTAATGAAATTTTAGATTTCTGTTATGTTTTATTTTTATCATCTTATTTCTTCTTGGGATTTAAGATGTGGCGAAATAGCTTTTCCATTGTATCCCATGCATCCTCCACATCTTTAGCAACGGCAAAAACGCTCGGATTATGATTTGTTGCGTTAAGGAATTGTGCGGTATAAGACATCATGGTTGTATTGCTGATTATTCGCTGTGTAACTTGGGACAGTTCGATATTTTTTTCTGAATCCAGCTTTTTTTTGAATTCTTTCAGAACAACATCTAAATATACATATTTCCCAACTGAATTGATTTTTATTCCTTTTTGGTCGTAATAAGCTTTAAGGGCGCATTCCAGAAAACTTCTCAGGAGGTCATGTGATGCGTTTGGGAATTTGTGGTAGTCTATCTTTTGAAGCTCATTTAGCATTCTTCTTACGCCTGGACACTTAAGTGTGAATTCAATATCTTTCGGTGCTAATTTTGTTCTTCTCCTGGCAGGGGGAAGTATTTCCTTGAAATCTTTGCTTGTGGTGACACTCCCACTTTTTGTCTTCTTGGGAGTTTCTTCAGGTGAGAATTTAGCAAGATACTCTTTTCTGTTTTTCTCAGTGTTTAAAGCACGTGAATCGACGACCTTATCGGCAACATCTTGGACAATCTTTTTAAAGCCTTTCTCGAATTCCTTTTTACGAATTTGTATTTTCACTTCTCCGTTCTTATCAAAGTCGAAGCCGAGAAAATTCCTTACCTGCTTATCTTCATACAGCCTTTCAATTGTAGAGGCGGGAAAGGAGCGTTCGCTATGCACTTTCTTGGCTACTTGAGCTGTATCATACTGTATAGATTTGGCGATTCTATGAATATTTATAAGTTTTAGAAATTTGTCTATGTTGACATTAGGATACTCATTTCTTAAATCTTGAACGGTTTTGCTTCTGGCAAGCTCTGCCTTATAGAAATATGCCTGTCTTAGGGGTTTCCACGGTCGTCTTGTATTGTGGGTGTGTTTGCTTGCTAAGAAATGCCTGACCGAATCACGATCCGGGGCCAAAACAACTTCTATCTTCTTGATTGATGACCCTGCTTTTTTGATTAATTCTCTAATCTTTGTTTCTTTGGATGGAACAATTTCTGGATGAAGTAATACTTTTAGCGCAGCAACCCTTCGATTTCCATCAATAACAATAAATTTATTGTTTTCTTTAATAATGACTGGGAATTCGTCTGGGAAAAACCTGTTTGTAACTATGCTTTCTAATATTTGCATAGCATCTTCATTTAGGAAAAGGTCATTGATTAAAGCATTCTGAGAAGTTTTTCCGTCTACTTGTAATCGGATATTCTCTAGGTCAAGAAATAAATCCGAAATATTTTCTTTTATCCTTGTCCAGTTATCGTAATTTTGCACTGTAGATTTTTTCTTAGGCATTTTAAGACTCGCTTCCTAGTCTAATCATTTTTTCTACTATTAATAAAGCTTTCTACTTCTTCAGGCTTAATCATCCACTGACCTATCTTAACAGCACAAATCTGCTTTTCCCTGATAAGCTGCCTGATTCTGTATTCTGTAAGTCCGAGCTGTTTAGAAACCTGCCTGACTGTAAGATACCCTTTAAGCAACATAATAAAAACCTCTATTTTGCTGTATTTAACATTATGTCACATTATAACACATTCAAAACTAAACCTAAATAAAATTCCCTCTTTTGCCAATTCGCTTATATTTCGACTCGTTTTGAAAAATATTGATAAAGAAACAAAAGCTAACAAAGGTTCACCCTTCCAATGAAAAGCAAACCTTTGTTTTTCTATCATATTGCCTATTTCAAATCTTATTTGTTATGGCAATCGGGGCAACAATCCTTGCAGCCATCTACATTTGAATATCCGCGATTTTTAGCTTCTTGCACAGCTCCGTGACAACTTGAGAATTCGCCCAGGTCTTCTCTGTTCTCAGGCAAAGGCCACCACTGACATCCTTCTTTATGCACTTCATGATTCCCGCCAGGATTTTCCGTAGTTTTGCAGACACAATACTTATCCA
>JAVCDA010000003.1 GCA_030765145.1 Candidatus Saelkia tenebricola
ATTGCTTTTTCTCTTTTCCCCCCTTTTAATTTTTTGTTTTCAGAAACAGAAAGAAAATCACAATGTCAACAAAATCAAAGATTTACAAAAATTCACCGAAAAAAATCTACATCCGTACCTTCGGCTGCCAGATGAATGAGCGGGATAGTGAGTGGATGTTAGGACATTTGTTGTCTTGTGGTTGGGAGACAGCAGATAATCCCCAGAATGCGTCTCTTGCTATCATAAATACCTGTAGTGTGAGATATCATGCCGAGCATAAGGCATTTTCTCTTCTTGGGTTTTTAAGGAAGATTAAGAATGAAAATGGTCTAAAGATTGTCTTAACAGGTTGTACCGCAGATGCTTATAAAGAAAAGCTTTTAAAGGATTTTCCTTATTTAGACGGTGTTTTTGGTCCTGCTGAGGAGAAGGAGCTAATAGAAAGAATAGATGAACTCTTTAGTTCTAATAAAAGCATGTTGTCTGTAGGTAAACAAACAGGGATTAAGTGTTTTAATTCCGGGAGTGACTATAGAAAAGAAAAGATTACAGCTTTTGTTTCAATAATGGAAGGATGTGATAATTTTTGTTCTTACTGTATCGTGCCATACGTTCGGGGTAGAGAACGTTCAAGAGAAACTAATGATATCTTAGATGAAATACATGCCTTAAAAGAAAAAGGTTATAAAGAAGTTATGCTTCTAGGGCAGAACGTTAATTCTTATGGCGTGGGAAATAAAAACGGATTTATAAAATTACTTGAAGAAGTAAATGCTATTGGTATTGAACGAATAAGGTTTATGACTTCTCATCCTAAAGATATCAACTTAGATTTGTTAAAAGCAATGAAAGATTTAGAACATGTTTGTGAGCATTTGCATCTTCCACTTCAGTCCGGAAGTGATAAAATATTACGCCTTATGAACAGAAAATATATACTATCGGATTATTTGAAGCTTGTTAATAACTACAGGAAAATAATTCCTTCAGGTAGTATTACCACGGATATTATTGTGGGATTCCCAGGCGAAAGCACAAAGGATTTTAAGAGAACGCTTTTTGCCCTTAATCAAATTAAGTTTGATTCTGCATTTATATTTAAATATTCACCTCGTCCGAATACAGCAGCAAATGGATTTGTTGATGATGTGGGAAGAAAAGAGAAAGAAGCAAGGAATTTGATTGCATTATCAATTCAGAAGGAAATATCTTTTAGAAAAAAGATGAAATGGATAGATAAGAATCTAGAGGTTTTATTAGAGAGAAAAGATAGTGAGGGTTTCTATAAAGGAAGAAGCAGTCAGAATTTTACCGTACATGCTAAAGGTTCTGCCTTGGAAGGAGTGGTAAAGAATGTTAGAATTAATGAAGCAAGGATTAATAGCTTAAGAGGAGAAATTATAGAATGAGGTGGTTGTTGATTGTTTTAGCATGCGTTTTGATAACAAACGTTGCTTACGCTGATAAATTTGAAGATGCCTGGGTTTATTTTTTAAATGAAAAATACAATATCTCAGAGCGTATTGTGGATTCTTTACTTCAAAGTCAAAACAATTCACCAAAAATCTATTATCTTAAAGCGCTGTTGTTAAGTAAAAGATTGCGTTTTGAAGAATCAAGAGTCTATTTTGAAAAACTTTCTTTTTATGAAGGTAAGTGGAAGGGGTATGCTTTATCAGGTAATGCAGATACTTTCTTTCTGGAAGGAAAATTTGAAAAAGCATGCCTGCTTTATTCTACATTCTTAAACAGGTTTCCCTCCAGTGATTTAACTTCTGAGGCTATATATAAATATGCTCTTTGTTTACGTAAAGAAGGCAATTGGAGTCAGGCAAGGGAATATTTTGATAGATTGGTAAAAAAATATCCCCAAGCTATTTCATCAACATATGCACGTAAGATTTTATCAGAAAACGAATTTTTCTTTACTATACAGATAGGTTCTTTTCTCAATTATGACAATGCTTACAACTTATCTAAAAAAGTTTCTTCTTTAGGATATGATGCGCATATAAAGAAAATAGTGCATAAGGGTAAGCTTTATTATAGAGTGCGTATAGGTATGTTTCAAACCAGGGTTGAAGCCGAGAATAAATTTAAAAGATTAGCGGTTGATGGTTTTAGCGGAATGATATATCCCTGATATCTTTGATGTCTAATTCGAATTCTAAAAAATCCCCTATCATTGTTATTACCGGATGTACAGGTGTTGGAAAAACAAATGTTTCTCTTGAACTTGCTGATATGCTGGGTAATGCAGAAATTGTTTCTTGTGATTCTATGGCGGTTTACAGGGAAATGAATATCGGTACTTCTAAGCCTTCTAAGGAAGTAAGAAATAAAATACCGCATCATTTAGTAGATGTTGTTTCGATAAAAGAAGATTTTGATGTCGCGAAGTACGTGGCTATGGCAGAAATAGCAATTTCTGAAATAGTTAAAAAAGATAATATTCCTATTATTGTCGGTGGAAGTGTTATGTATCTTTATTCTCTCTTAGACGGGATTTTCAAAGGTCCTGGCAAAAATAGTGAGCTTAGAGGGGTTTTAACAGAAAAAGCTCGCATTAATGGTGTTGGTTCTCTTCATAAAGAGCTTGAGAAAATAGATCCTCATACTGCTGTAAGGATTCACTCCAATGATTTACAAAGAATTATCAGAGCAATTGAGGTTTATTATCAGACAGGAAATAAGATTTCTGAATTAAAGAAGCAGAAAAAAGGAATCTGCCTAAAATATAATACAATAAGTTATGGTATTACGAGTAACAGGGGTAAAATTTATAATCAAATTGATTCCAGAGTTGATGAAATGATAAAACAGGGGTTGGTTGATGAAGTTAAAAATATCTGGAATAAAGGCATGAGTTTAACCGCATATCAAGGACAGGGTTATAAAGAAATTATAGGTTACTTAGAAGGTAAATATGATTTTAATGAAGCAATACGTCTTACCAAAAGAAATACCCGTCGGTATGCTAAAAGACAGATTTCCTGGCTTAAGCGTGATAAGAGGGTTAATTGGATAAACATTGATAAGTTTGATTCTATGAAATCTACAGCAGAATTCATTTTTCAGAATTTTAAGACAGTTAAAAAATGAAAGAAAAATCTTTTATAGTGACTGTGTTTGAGGAGCATAAGAAGGATTCTTGGAGTGATAAAGAAATGTTTGAAGAAATGCTTGAGCTGGTTGTATCCAGTGGTTGTGAAGTTTCTGGAGATATACTATTAAAGGTAAAAAGAGTAAATCCAGCTTGTTTTATAGGTAAGGGTCAAGTTGATAAGGTTGGCGAAGCTGCTAGGTTGAACAAGTGTGATGTGATAGTATTTTCTAGGGAGTTATCTCCCACTCAGCAGCAGAATATTGAAGAGATAGCCGGGATTAAAATTATAGATAGAACCCAGCTGATATTAGATATATTTGCTCGCCATGCAAAGGGTGTTGAGGGAAAATTGCAGGTTGAACTTGCACAGCTTACATATTTATTGCCCCGACTAAAAGGTAAAGGAGTTTTGCTTTCACGCTTAGGCGGTGGAATTGGAACCAGGGGGCCAGGAGAGAAAAAACTTGAGGTGGATAGAAGAAGAATAAGAAAGAGAATTGACAAATTGAATGATGAGCTTTATCAGGTTAAGAAAAGGCGGCAATCTTTGAGAGAAAGAAGACTTAGAAGCGAAGTTCCTTCAATTGCTCTTGTGGGTTATACTAATGCCGGTAAAACTACATTATTAAATCAGATTACTAAGTCAAACCAAATTTCTTCAGGCAGCATGTTTACAACATTAGATCCTGTATCACGAGGGTATTATCTGCCTGGTAGGCAGAAAGCAATTTTTTTAGATACAGTAGGGTTTTTAAATGAGTTGCCCCATCATTTGATTGAAGCCTTTAAGGCAACGTTGGAGGAGATTGTTGATACATCATTAATATTATTGGTTTTAGATATATCTCATCCCATGGCTAAAAAAAGAGAGGCGGCTGTTCATAATGTTTTGGATCAGATAGGGGTTAAAGACAAACATGTTATTACAGTTTTGAATAAAGCAGATCAGATTTCCACACAGAATAAAGACATATTAAAAATAAAATATCCAAACGGTGTTTTTGTTTCAGCTTTAAAATGTGAAGGGATAAATATTCTTATAGATGAAATTAAAAATCAGCTCTATTCTTATGAGTCTTGGCTTGAAATGTACCTTCCGGATAATAAAAAGCATGTTTTAAATCTCTTGAACCAGGATAAGATTGTATCTTGTATACCTAAATCAGGAGGGGTCTATTTTAAGGCCCGTGTGAATTTGGCAACACGGGAGCTTTTTTATCAGGGATTATCGGTCTAAATTGTGTTATAATCACCGACTATGAAAATGTATATTAAAGTGCTCAAAATGGCAAAGCCGTATCTTCCGATAATAGCTTTGTCGACGGTTTTTATGCTGTTTTCAACTTTAACCGATGGTGTTTCTTTAAGTATGCTTGTGCCTTTATCGGATAATGTTTTAAATGGAAAACCTATAGTTTTACCCACTAAAAACGTACCTCTATTTTTAGAAAATCTTATAGAAAGGGTAAATGGTATTCCTTCTTTGAGACTCCTTAGCATTATAGCAGTTCTGGTGTTGATTCTTGTGTTTTTTAAAGGGATATTATATTACTGTCAGGTTGTTTTGATGGAAGTTGCCGGTCAAAGGGTTATCAGGGATATCAGAGATAAGCTTTTTATTAAAATTCAGTACATGTCGATGGGGTTTTTCTCCAAAAGTCGGGTTGGGGAATTAGTGTCCCGTTTGACATATGATGTCTATGTAATTAGACACGCTTTGACAGAAGGTCTTGCGGATTCTATATATTATTCTTTTCAATTGATACTTTTTTTAGGGGTAGTTCTCTTTATTAATTTTAAGCTTGCCTTGATTATACTGGTTTTAATGCCTGTTATAAGTTTTCCGCTTTTAAAGGTTGGTAAACGACTGCGAAAAATTTCAAAGCAAACTCAGGGTACAATGGGGGACTTGAATTCCAGGATGCAAGAGACTTTTACATCTATGAATATCGTCAAAGCTTTTTCTATGGAAAAAAAAGAGATAGGGAGATTTAAAAAAATTAATCAGGATTTCTATCATCTTATGCTTAAGACAATGAGAAGAACTTTAATGATGAATCCTGCTACAGAATTTGTCTCTGCTATCGGAGGGGTAGCTGTTTTGATTATCGGTGGCAGGCAAGTTATACAGGGTGAGATGTCATTTGGTGTTTTTATGCTGTTTTTGGCTTCTCTTCTTGCACTTATGAAGCCAGTGAAACGTCTTATAAAAGTCTATAATTTCAATCAGATAGCTCTTGCTGCTGGAGATAGGATTTTTGAAATATTGGAAGAAGAGTCTTCCGTTAAAGAAGATAAAAATGCTTTTGAGATAAAAAAACCTCAGAAAGATATTATATATGAGAATATTTTTTTTAAATATGATAGTGACGATGTGTTAAAAGGTATTGATTTAAAGATTGAGATGGGTGAGATCATCTGTTTTGTAGGACCTAGCGGTGTCGGGAAAAGTACACTGGTAAACTTACTGCTTAGGTTTTATGATCCTAGCGAGGGAAGAGTTTTAATTGATGGTGTAGATGTTCGAAAGGTTAGTCTGGAATCATTAAGAAAACATATAGGGCTTGTAACTCAAGAACCGGTGCTTTTTAATGATACGGTTGCTAACAACATAAATTATGGTCTTAATAGTAAAACGCAAGAGGAAATAGAGCAGGCTGCTAAGGTTGCTAATGCAGAGGAATTTATTGTAAAACTTCCTAAAGGGTATAAGACAATTGTAGGGGAAAAAGGGTCCAAGCTTTCCGGTGGAGAAAAACAGAGGATTGCAATTGCTCGTGCTGTATTAAAAAACCCTCCTATTCTTATTCTGGATGAAGCTACAGCCCAGCTGGATGCTTCATCTGAGGTAAAGGTACAGGAGGCGATTCAGAGACTTATTCAGGGTAGAACAGTGCTTCTTATAGCTCATAGGATATCAACTGCCAGACGTGCTGGCAGGATTGTTGTTATAGAAAATGGTAAAATCGCAGAAGAAGGTAAGCATGAGGAATTACTTAAAAAAGAAGGTCTTTATTATAAGTATTATAAATATCAATTTCAAGATGTTTAGGAGGTGATATGGGATTTATTAAAAAGTTTATTAAAAAATTCATTATTAGTATTATTGTTCTAAGTATTGCGGTTTTTTTCTTCCAGAATCAGGTAGTTGAATTAGCCATTAATTTGTTAGTGAGGAGTAAGACTAATGCACGGATAGAGATATCAAAAGTTGATTCTAAAATTCAAAAAGGTTATATTCGTCTTGAAAATGTTACTTTGCTGAATCCCAAAGGGTTTAAAGAGCCTCGATTGGCTGAGATTAATTTGTTGCTTTTAGAATTGGATTTATCCAGCCTGATTAAGAAGGAGATTATAATTAAAAGAGTGCTGCTTGATGTGGATAAAGTATATATTGTTAAACAAAAACTAGAGGGGACTAATTTTGTGAGTGTAAAAAAGACATCCTCTAAAAATTATAAAAAATCCAGAACTAAAAAATCAAACAGGATTTTAATTCAAAATTTAGAAGTAAAAATATCTGATGTGTTTGAGAAGGATTTTAGAAAAAAACCGCCTGAGATGAGCAGAAAACGTCTTGGTCTGGAGTTAAAACAGAATAATGTAACGGATATTAGGAAGTTATTTGATTTGATTCAGACCCAGTACATATTAAAAGCTGCTGTTTCCAAATTTCGGTAAAAGATTAATTTTCTTAAACGATGTTTCGATTAGGTGTTCACATTTCAATAGCTAAGGGGTTGGTTAATTCCCTCATTGAAGCTGAAGGGCTTAAATGTACCGCAATGCAAATCTTCATTCGTAACCCCAGGGGGTATGCCAGAAAGAAGTTGGCAGATCAAGAAATCGAATCGTTTAAGAATAAACGAAGGAGTATTAATATCAATCCTCTTGTTGTGCATGGAAGCTATCTGTTGAATTTAGCTTCTTCGGATGAGAAACTCAGAAAAAAAACAATTTCTCTGGTGAAAGAAGATTTGAAAATCTGCAATGTTATTGATGCGGATTTATACGTTGTTCATTTCGGATCTAATACCGATAAAAAAATTGGTATAAAGTTTATGAGAGAATCTTTAGGTGAGATTTTAACCGGTTATAAAGGCAATACTGTTTTGCTTCTTGAGAATACGGCTGGAGAAGGGAATAAACTCGGTTCAAATATTGATCAAATTGCAAAAAGCATAAAAGGTCTGGGTAAAAAAGTTGGGATATGTTTAGATAGTGCACATCTTTTTGCAGCTGGTGTTGATATTAGAAAAAAATCAGTTTTAAATAAATTTCTTCAAGAGTTTGACTCCAAAATAGGGTTGAATAAATTAAAGCTTTTGCATCTTAACGACTCAAAATATGGATTAGCCGAGCATAAAGACCGGCATCAGCACATAGGGAATGGTTTTATCGGCCGGAGTGGATTTAAAACTTTTATAAATCATCCCTTACTTTGTGGTTTACCTATGATACTTGAGACTCCTAGCGAGAAAGAAAAAGATGACATTAAAAACTTAAATAAGGTAAAATATCTAAAAATTAAATAAATAAGCTTCTCTGCAGATTTCTTTGAAATCTATTCGCTGGGGACAAGGGGAGGAATTAGATGGTAGATTATCAACCTAAAGATTTTGAGTCCAAATGGCAAGAATATTGGCAAGAAAAAGGTCTTTTTACAATAGATGTAGAGGATAAAACAAAGCCGAAATATTATTGTTTGGTTATGTTTCCTTATCCGTCGAGTGAGCTTCATGTAGGGCATGCCCGTAATTATGTTATTGGGGATGCTGTGGCACGGTATAAAGCAATGAGAGGGTTTTATGTGTTGGCACCTATGGGCTGGGATGCATTTGGATTACCGGCAGAAAATCAAGCTATTAAAAACAAAATACATCCTAAGACCTGGACGCTCAAAAACATAGAGCGTATAACAGATCAGCTTAAATCATGGGGGATAGGTTATGACTGGGATAAAGAGGTTACCTCCTGTGAGCCTGATTACTATAAATGGACTCAATGGATATTTTTGAAATTATATGAAGCTGGACTTGCTTATAAAAAATATGCTCCGGTTAATTTCTGTTCATCTTGTAAAACGGTTCTTGCGAATGAACAGGTTATAGAAGGATGTTGTGAGAGATGTTCAACTGAAGTTGAAGAGAAAAAAATGGAGCAGTGGTTTTTAAAAATCACCGATTATACAGAGCATTTGCTTTGTGATTTGGATTTGCTTACTGACTGGCCTCAGAAAGTAAAAATTATGCAGGAGAATTGGATTGGTAAGTCTTTGGGGGTTGAGATAGATTTTCCGATTATAGATTCCGATAAAAAAATTAGTTGTTTTACAACAAGAGTGGATACGATATTTGGTGCAACATATGTTGTTTTGGCTCCCGAACATACTTTGATAAAAGAATGGATTGAGAATGACAGTGTTTCACCTGAAGTTGTCGAGTTTGTTAAAAATATGAAAAGGCATGCTGTTAAAACACAGGATTTGGCAGAATTGGAGAAAGAGGGAGTTTTTACAGGAAAGTATGCCATAAATCCTATGACAGATGAGAAAATACCGATTTATACAGCGAATTATGTCCTTATCTCTTATGGAACAGGTTCTGTTATGGCAGTTCCGACTCATGATGAGAGAGACTTTGAGTTTGCTAAAAAATATGATTTACCTATGCGTGTAGTAATAGATACCTCTGAGGTTCCGATTAAACTAAATGAAATGAAAGGGGCCTATGAAGGTGAAGGTATATTAGTCAATTCCGGAGAATTTAACGGTCTGAAATCAGAGGATGCAAAAGATGAAATTGCTCGATATATGGAAGAACATAATATTGGTAGGTCTGGAGTTCAGTACAAATTAAGGGATTGGCTTATATCGCGTCAGCGTTATTGGGGTGCTCCTATTCCCATAATTTATTGTGATCAATGCGGGACATTGCCCGTAGCAGAAAAAGATTTGCCGGTAATTCTGCCGGAAGATGTTGAATTTAAGCCTACGGGGGATTCACCTTTAAAATATTGTGAAGATTTTGTTAACACGAAATGTCCTAAATGTGGGGGGGCAGCTAAGCGGGAAGTTGATACTATGGATACATTTGTTGACTCCAGTTGGTATTATTTGCGCTACATTACGCCTCGTAATAAAAAAGAAGCATTTGATACAAAACTTGTAAACAAATGGCTTCCGGTTGACCAGTATATCGGTGGAATTGAACATGCGACCATGCATCTTATCTATGCCAGGTTTATTACAAAGGCATTATTTAATTTGAAGTTAATTGATTTTAAAGAGCCTTTTGCAAAGCTTTTTACTCAAGGTATGATTATAAAAGACGGTGTTAAAATGTCAAAGTCAAAAGGGAATGTCGTTGCTCCTGATGCATTGATTGAAAAGTACGGTGTTGATACTATGCGACTTTATATTTTGTTTATGGGACCGCCTGAGAAAGATGCCGAGTGGTCTGATAGGGGAGTTGAGGGTGCATTTAGATTTCTCAACAGGTTCTGGAGACTATATGATACTTTTCAAACTTATTCAGCTCAAGAAATAAATAATACGCGTGAGGCGGAGTTAAATAGAATATTTAATTTAACAATTAAGAAGGTGACGATTGATATGGAAGGGGGGTTTAAGTTTAACACGGCAATAAGTTTTATTATGGAGCTCCTCAATCAGTTGCAGTCTGATGTTGCACAGTGTTGTGTTAGTAAAAAGCTTTTGAGCAAAATATTAGAGGCGCTTTTAGTCTTAATATATCCTTTTGCTCCTCATATATCTGAGGAATTATGGCAAAAGATGGGTAAAACATCTTCAGTTCTGGAAAACTCGCTATGGCCGGAGTGTGACGAAAGTGCATTGATTCAGGAGACGATAGAGATGCCTGTTCAGATTAACGGGAAACTACGCGGGAAGGTAGAAGTGGCAAATGAGGCTGATGAGGAAGAGATAAGAGAGATTGTTTTAAGTAACGATAAGGTCAAGGTTTTTATTCAGGATAAGCTAATACGTAAATTTATTGTAGTTAAAAAAAGAGTGGTAAACATAGTGATTTGAAGCTAAGTTTTACAAAAGAAGAGAAATATTTGGTGCTTTTCTTAAGTTTTTGTTTTTTAGGTTTTCTATTGGTTAAATTTACCGGTGTTGAAAGTCTTAGATATTCTTTTGTCTCTAGTAGGTATAAAGCAATGGTTGTATTCCCTTTGGATCTAAATTCTGCTTCATATGCCGAACTTATTCAAGTTCCAGGTATAGGTGGTGTTTATGCCGAGCGTATAATACAATATAGGTATGAAAAGGATGGTTTTAGTGATTTAAAGGAGCTTATTAATGTTAAAGGGATAGGGGATAAGAAATTTAAAAAGCTATTACCTTATTTTAAAATTTAAATGAGACCTTTTTCCTGGAATCTTTTTGGTTTATTTATAGCATATATCGTAGGGATTCTGATTTCAAAATCCGGGGTGATATCTATTTTACCGGTTATTATTTTATGTGGTGCATTTCTCTTATTAAGCATAGTGTTGACGAATAAAAAAGTAATTTCTGTGTTTTTGATTTTATTGGCGGTTTTACTTGGGTTTTTAAATTTTGAATTAGATAAATCTAAAATAAAAGCATTAGAAGAATTATCTGATTATCGCAATGTTGAATTAAAAGGATTGGTTTCTTCAATTCCTGATAAGAAGGATGAACTGTTAAAATTTTCTCTACATCTGACTGGTATGGATAATGAAGATTTGGATGCAAATCTTCATCTCAATGCATATAGTGGTTATACTACCAGCATAGAACCCGGGGACGATTTAGTTTTAAAGGGTGATTTTCGAAAGATTAGAAACGAAGTCATTTTTTTGGTTAAAAGTTATGAAATAATTTCCCAAAAATTTTCTTTTAAGAGATATATTTACAGGATAAAGAAATATGCATTAGATAAAGTGGATAAACTTTATCCCGATGAGTATGCTTTTTTTGTCAAAGCAACTATTTTAGGCCAAACAGGTAAATCTATTCAAAATATACGTGGTAAATTTCAGGAGTTGGGTTTGGCCCATATACTTGCAATAAGCGGTTTGCATGTGGGGTTGGTGTTCTTTTTCTTTTTGTTTCTGCTTAAAAGTTTATATATTCGCGGTCGCATAAGAGGTTGCATGCTTGCGGTTATTATGCTGGGATATATGCTTATAACAGGAGCCCGCCCCCCGGTTGTAAGGGCAACTGTTATGGCTCTTGTTTATATCTATTTCTGGTTTTTCTATACAAAAGTTAATCCATTCAATGTGTTGATATTTACCGCATTTTTAATGTCACTTATTAATCCAGAAACTATTTTTCAAGCCAGTTTCTTACTCTCATTTTCTGCGATGTTGGGCATATTTATGATGTTGTATTTGTTTACAAACAAAGGCAATAAACTGTTTAATTATTTTAAAGTGGCTCTTGGTGCATGGTTGTTTGTTGCCCCTTTAAGCTGGTTTTATTTTAAGGGTATCGCTTTATTTGGATTGCTATTTAATATTGTGTTTCTTCCTGTGTTCTCATTTTTAATAGCTTGTGTTTTCTCATCAATTGTAGCATCATTCGTATCTGCTACAGTTGCTATATTTTTTGCCCACGCATCATATCCTTTTTTTTATATTTTGTTTAAGGTGTTAGATAACATCTCAAAGATAAGATTTTGCTTTTTAAAACTCCCTCCAGTATCTATATGGGTAGTGGTGTTAATTTATATTGTTTTAACTACGATTATTTTTATAGTTCGTGATATAATTAGAAAAAAGCAAAAGATTTATACTGATTCACAGGATGTTCCATAAATCATGTGCTCATTATTTGTACGAATGACTTAGTTTCATCCCTGATAAGGGGATTCTTTAAATCGTGTGCTCGTTAGGAGGTGTGTGATGTTTAGAGTCGGAATGAGTGAGATTTTAGTTCTACTTTTGATTGTACTGCTTCTTTTTGGTGCCAAAAGACTACCTGAAATTGGAAAAGCATTAGGAAAAACGCTTAAAGAGTTTAGAAAGGTTACCAAAAACTTAGATGAAGAAGATGATTCTCAAAGTAGTTGATAAATGTCATCTAAGTTTACAGTCTCAAATCATTTAGAGGAATTACGGAAAAGAGTAATTCTTATCCTCATTTTTTATATTATTTCTGTTGGGGCAGCTTATTTTTTTGTAGATGAGGTTTTAAGTTTTTTACAAAGACCGATAGGCAGGCTCATCTTCATTATGCCTTTTGAACTTTTTATAACTCGAATAAAACTTTCTTTGTTTATGGGGTTTTTATTGTTGTTTCCGTTTATCATGTTGCAGGTGCGTTTGTATGTTTTACCAGCTCTAGATAAGCAATCTAGGGCATTGTTGGGTTTGTTGCTTTTATGTTCAATAATTCTTTTTTATTCAGGAATTATAATAGCATATACACTATTCTTGCCGTCTGTTTTGAGGGTTCTTTTAATGTTTGCAACAAATGAATTAGTTGCAATGATTACTGTAAGTCGTTATGTATCATTTATTTCTGTTTTTTTACTCTGCTTTGGTTTTATATCATTAATACCTATAGGGGTTTTGTTTGTCACTAAATCAGGTCTGGTTGAGATGAAATTCTTAAAATCTCAGAGAAAATATATCTGGTTATTTAGCTTTATTATTGCAGCAATTTTGAGCCCACCGGATGCCATTACACAGATTTTAGTTGCAGTACCTGTGATATGTCTTTTTGAATTAAGTATTTTAATTTCCGGAATTTCCAGATATAATAAAAAAATAAATTTAAATAGTGAGGTGTAAGATGACTTTGGCACTGGTTTTAATAGTTTCGGGTATATTGATAGCAATTTATCCAGAAATACTTGCTTTGATAGTTTCATTTTTGCTTATATTAGTAGGTTTGAGCATTCTTTTTATAAGATATCATATGAAAAGAATGCATAATGATTGGCAGAATCCTTATGCAAATTTCTTTACAAGGTATTAAGAGTGGTATACGAAGATAGAGAATCCTCAGAAATAGAAGAAAAAGCATTAGAAGCAATCGGTGTCTCGCGAGAACCTTCGGCAATTGATTCATCTATTCTTGTAACTTTTCCTTATCAATATCCCCACAGAAGGATAGAAGTTATCCATGAGTGTGAAGAGTTTAGCTGTCTCTGTCCATTCTCATCTTTGCCTGATTTTGCTAAAATTACAATTCGCTATGTTCCTGATAAGAACTGCGTAGAATTGAAGTCTTTTAAATATTATTTATTTGCTTACCGGCAGGTAAAAATATTTCACGAGCATGTTGTAAATAAAATATTGGAAGATCTGGTTAAAATTTTAGATCCTGTAGAAATGGAAATATTTGGTGAGTTCAATATTAGGGGTGGAATACTTACTAAAGCAGATGCCAAATACCACAAATCACCGTAAGTCGGTTGATGAAATCACAAGGTTTTTAGTATTTTAAGTCATGAAAAAACTTTTTATTGCCGCAACTTCTCAAAATGATGGGAAAACAACCATCGCTTTAGGCTTAATTCTCAATTTGCGCAAGTATTTTTCTAACATAGGTTTTATAAAACCTATTGGGCAGAGATACTTGCTAGAAGAAGGATTTAAAGTCGATGAAGATTCTGTTCTAATGGAAAAAGTTTGTAATTTTTCTGTTCCCTTGAATTTTTCAAATCCTATTGCTGTTGAAAGGGGGTTTACAGAAAAATATATCAAGGAGCCTCATCCGGATGTTATTACATCCCAGATATTGGACTCTTTTGAGAGAATTAGTGCGTCATCTGATTTGGTTATTATTGAAGGAACAGGACATGCCGGGGTTGGCTCTGTATTTGATCATTCTAATGCCAAAGTTGCCAAACTTTTAGATGCTAAAGTCCTTATGATTTCTTCCGGAGGAATAGGTAGACCTATTGATGAAGTTGCGATAAACAAATCCTTGTTTGATAAAGAAGGGGCGGAAATGTTGGGAGTAATAGTAAACAAGGTATTAAAGAAAAAGTACGATAAAATTGCAGAGCTTGTAAGTCTGGGGTTGAAAAGATTGGGGATAGAGGAATTAGGTACTATTCCATATAATCCTGTGCTTTCCGCTCCGACTGTTGGACAACTTAAAGAAGAGATGAATTTGACATATATTACGGGGAAGGAGAAAAAAAATAATGTTATAGAAAAAGTAATTGTCGGTGCCATGGAGCCTGAGGATGCGTTCAGGTATATTGAAAGAAATACATTAGTAATTACTCCGGGGGATAGGGAAGATATTATTTTAACGGCAATTGAGTCTTCTGTTATTCCCGATACTAATAACTATAGCATTGCAGCTGTTCTTCTTACGGGAGGAATGATGCCTAGTAAAAAGAGCTTAGAAATGATGAAGAAAGTAAGAATACCATTTCTAATGGCAAAGGAAGACACGTATACGGTAGCGTCTACTATTTACAATTTAAATATCAAATTGAGAGCAGCAGACAGTGAAAAAATAGATTTGGTAAAAGATATGGTAGCACAGTATGTAGATATGGATCGGATTTTGGCATATGTATAAAAATAAAATACCGAAGGCTTCTGTATATAGGTTAGCAATCTATTTAAGAGGTCTGGAGAAGTTAAAAATCAATAAGAAAATCTATGTTTCTTCACCTGAGGTGGGAAAGTTTTGTGGGATCGATCCGGCTCAGGTAAGAAAAGATCTTAGCTATTTCGGGCAGTTTGGAGAAGTAGGTAAAGGTTATCATATAAAAAGCCTGGTTACTAACCTGAAAAAGATACTGAAACTACATCACAAAAAATGGAAGATGTCTTTAGCTGGTGTCGGGAATTTGGGGGCGGCATTGCTTTCATATAAAGGTTTTGAAAATGTTGGTTTCATAATCCAAGTCGCGTTTGATAAGGATTGCAAGAAAATTGGCAGAGTTTTTTCAGGTGTTAAAATCTATGATTTTAAAAAAATGAAAGAAATAATCAGAAAAGAGAATATTAGGATAGGTATAATTGCAGTGCCTGCTGAATTTGCTCAGGAAGTTGCTGAAATAATGATTTCATCCGGTGTTAAATCTATCCTGAATTTTGCTCCTGTAATACTGAATTTGCCGTCTAAAATAATTGTAAGCAATGTAGATCTTTCTAACGAATTGCTTTCTTTGCCTTATTTTATATCTAAATGATAAAAAGAGTTTTGTTTTGCCTTTTATTTCTTTCCTGTAGTCATCAGCCTAAGGTTTCATTTCGTAAAGGAGAAGTTATGGGCACATCATTTATGATAAAAACTCTCAACAAAGATGATGTTTTGTTTGATGACGCGATAGAAGCGTTGAGGAAATTAGAGGGGAAAATCAGCGATTATTTACCGGATAGTGAAATCTCGAGGATCAATATGATGGCGGGTATTGATTTTGTTCCTGTGTCTCAAGAAGTTTTAAATCTGATAGAGGTATCTCTTGCCATATCTAAGCAGAGTCAAGGAGTGTTTGATCCTACTTTAAGGCCGTTGCTAGAAACTTGGGGTTTTAAAGAAAATTTAAGAGAGTTTCCTTCTGAAGAAGAAATTAGCAGGGTTTTAAAATTAATAGGTTGGAATAAAGTGATTGTTGAAGATGATAAAATAAAGTTACTTGATGTGGGTATGAAGCTGGATTTGGGCGGAATTGCAAAAGGGTATGCAGTGGATAAAGTTATTGAAGTGCTTAAGGGAGCCGGTGTAGACAATGCAATAGTTGAGGTAGGAGGGGATATGTATTGTTTAGGAAGTGGGCTTGATTTTAAAGGATGGAGAATAGGTATCAGGGATCCGAGGTTTAATTCTGCTATTATTGGAAAGATAACTGTTTCAGATAGAGGTATTGCTACGTCCGGTAATTACGAGAATTATTTTATGTATGAAGGTCGCAAGTTTTCGCATATCATTGATCCACGGAGAGGATATCCTGTTCAAAATGTTATAGCGAGTGTTACAATCGTAAGTTCTGAATGCGTTACTTCAGATGCCTGGGCGACAGCTCTTTCTGTAGTGGGTTGGGAAGAGGCTCAGAGAATTGTTGAGTCCAACTTGGAATTGGAGGCTGTATTGATAAAAGAGTTCAAGGGAAGTATTGATGTTTGGGTATCTTCGGGGTTAAAGGAGAATATTGAGTATTATGAAAACTAATTCATTGTCACAGAAAAAAGCAGAGATTTTAGATAGGAATTTAATTTATAATATCGGTATTCCCAGGATCGCTTTAATGGAAAACGCAGGAAGAAGGGTTGCTGATTGTATTATTGAACATACGAAAAAAGATGATCAAATCATAATTATTGCAGGTCAGGGTTATAATGGAGGTGATGGTCTTGTAGCTGGGAGGCATCTGCATGTTGAAGGGAGATGTGTCAGAGTGTTTTTCATAGGTAGAAAAGAAAAAGCTAAGGATGAAACTATTTCTCAACTCAGAATTTTAGAAAGGTTAGGCGTGAAAGTTCAAGAGATAACAAAATCCAAAGATATTAAAAAAATTACAAAGCATGTTTCCCAAGCCAGGTTTTTAATAGATGCCTTATTAGGTGTGGGCTTGAGGGGAGAGGTTAGACCATTGGCTCATGAGATAATAAAATATATTAACTCATCGGGGGGAAAAATAGTTTCTGTTGATATTCCATCAGGTCTTGATGTAGATAAAGGAATCCCTTTACCTGTTGCAGTTAGTGCTGATTATACTGTAACATTTCAGGCTCCCAAAAAGGGTATGCTTACCTCAAGCGGAAAGAAGTTTTCAGGAGAAGTGATAGTTGCCAATATTGGAGGGTAGGTAAATCTTATATCGATTTAATATTGATTCTTATTTCTTGCTTGTCTTGATATAATAATTATTATGATGATTTTTGATTCCATTAATATAGAGACGCCTAAGAATAGAATATATAAGCGCTTAGGATATTACGATACAACTGTTCAGATTTTGCCTCAGCAAAAAAAAGAGTTTGAATCTTATGTTGACGAGGCTTTGCTATCGCTTGAGCTTAAAGGAGTAGGAGAAAGAATTACTATTAGTGATAGGAGTGAAGGGAGGATTGCATTTGAGGGCGATATTGTGTTTGAGAGCAAGCTTTTTTCATCTTTAGCTGCAAATTGTACTGAAGTTATGTTTATGGCTGCAACTGCAGGAAACAAAATTATAGAAGATATGGAAATTTTTCAGAATGAGAACTTAACTAAAGCTTCAATTTACGATGTTGTGGCTAGTGAGGTAGTAGATGCTTCTTTAGAATGGATGCAGGAATATTTTAACCAACAGCTTAAAAGGGAAAACAAGCGCCTCGATCAACGGAGGATCTCGTGTGGTTATGGAGATTTTTCTATTAAGTATCAAAAAACGATATATGATATTTTAGGTCTTGGGAATTTAGGAATTGAAATCACAGAATATTATATGCTTTTGCCTGAAAAATCTGTTACGGCGGTTAGTGGGATAGTGGAGGTTGGCAGTGAAAAATAAAATAAATAATATTTTAAAGAAAAGGCCCCTTATACTTGATGGTGCAATTGGAACATTACTGCAAAAAAAAGGTGTCTCAAGCAGGATATGTATAGAGAAATGGTGTTTGGATAATCCGGATATTATTTCTCAGATACATTCTGATTATTCTCAAGCTGGAGCTGATATAATTTACACATCTACTTTCGGGTCGAATAGAATAAAACTTGCTCAATATGGAATTTCTGATGTTATTTCTGTTAATAAAAAACTTGCACAGTTAGCAAAAAAATCTGTTTCAAATGGTGTGATGGTTGCAGGTGATATAAGTTCAACAGGTAAGTTGGTTAAACCATTTGGGGCTTTTGAGTTTGAAGATGCGGTAAATGTTTTTAAAGAGCAGGTTAAAGGATTGTTGCAAGGGAAAGTCGATTTGTTTGTTATTGAAACTATGATGGATATACAGGAGGCACGGGCAGCTTTGTTGGCGGTAAAGGAATTATCGGATAAGTTTGTTATTGTTACGATGACTTATGATAAGAATGGACGTACTCTAAGCGGAACTGACCCAGTGACTGCTTTAATAACCTTACAGAGTCTTGGGGCCGATGCAGTAGGTTGTAATTGTTCAACAGGTCCTCGTGATATGCTTAAAATAATCTCTTCCTTAAGACCTTATTCAAAAGTCCCTCTAGTTGCAAAGCCGAATGCAGGTTTGCCTTCTCTTGTGAATGGGGAAACTGTATTTAATATGAATCCTTCAGAATTTGCTTTTTTCAGCAAGAAACTTGTAAACTCTGGAGCCTCTATTTTAGGTGGTTGTTGCGGAACTACACCTCTTTATATTGTTCAATTGAGAAATGCTATTATAAAACTCAGCCCCAAACGTATTTTAAAAAGTCTACCTTGTGCTTTAAGCTCTGCAAGGAGCAATGTCGTATTGAATAAAAAGAAAACAGTTCTCATTGTAGGGGAAAGAATAAATCCTACAGGTAAAAAGAAAATGCAACAAGAGTTATTGAGTGGTAAGTTAGGATTGGTTCGTCAGTTTGCCAGGGAACAGGAAAATACAGGAGCATCTTTATTGGATGTTAATGTAGGCGTAGCCGGTATCGACGAGAAAGAAATGATGAAAAGTGTGATTTTAGCTTTATCAATGAATACTGATTTACCTTTAGTTATTGATTCATCCAGCGCAGAAGTCATAGAGAATGCTTTAAGATTGTATCCGGGACGGGCATTAGTCAATTCTGTTTCGGGTGAAAAAGGAAAGATGAAAAAATTACTTCCTTTAATCAAAAAATATGGGGCGATGTTTATACTCTTGCCTTTAACAGGCAAAGAGATACCGCTTACTTTTGAAAAAAGAAAAGAGATAATTAAACAGATATTTAATGAAGCCAGGAGAATAGGTTTTGATAAAAAAAATATTATAGTTGATTGCTTAGCGCTGGCAGTTTCCTATCATTCTCATGCAGCTGTTCTTAGTCTTAAAACTATTGAGTGGTGCAGTAAAATATTTAAAGCAAATACTATTATCGGGCTTTCTAATATTTCATTTGGAATGCCGGGTAGGAGAATGATTAATGCTGCTTTTTTAAGAATGGCAATAGAAAAAGGATTAACTATGGCGATTGCCGATCCAATGCATAAACCATTAAAGAGCAAAATAGCAACTGAGTTTCTGCTTGACAAAGATAAGGGTGGGTTAAAACTTATTAAGAGTTATTCTAAAAAACCTAAAGACCAGGTGGGTAAAGTAACTGGATATAATCCCAGGCAAATGGTTTATGAATCTATACTTAATGGAGATAAGGAAAACATTAGTTTTGTTGTTAAAAATGTTCTTGGTTTGGGAATTGCGCCTAATGTGATTATCGAGGATATTATGATTCCTGCAATTATAAAGGTGGGGGAATTATTTGAGGAAAGAAAATACTTCCTACCTCAGCTAATAGCTAGTGCAGAGACAATGAAGAAGGGGGTTGCTGTGCTAAGGCCATATTTTAAAAAAGGTGAACTGCAGAGTAAGAAAAAAGTAAGTATTCTTATGGCTACTGTCGAAGGAGATATTCATGATATAGGCAAAAAAATAGTTGCTCTTATGTTGGAGAATCATGGGATTAAAGTTATTGATTTGGGTAAAAATATATCTGCTAAAAAGATTGTTCGCGAAGCCAAGAAATATCAACCCCATATTATAGGGCTTTCTGCATTAATGACTACAACGATGGTTAATATGGAAGAGGTTATTAAGCTGGTGAAGAAAGAAGGGGTGCGGTGTAAAATTATGGTTGGAGGAGCAGTTTTAAATGAAAGGTATGCCGGGTCTATAGGCGCTGAATTTGCTAAAGATGGTGTTGATGCCATCAGGGTTGTAAAAAGAATATCTAAATGCAATTTTTGAGATAATTTCTTCAAATTTTAATTAACTCTGGAATTTATTGTAATAGTCTTGATATAATAACAAAAAGAATTTTAAACAAGTTTTAAGGAGAATTTTATATGCAGATAGAAATAGTAGTTCCGGATTCCGAAGGCGTAGAATCTGTTACGGTTGTATATTGGCATCATGATGAAGGAGCAGAAGTTATGAAAGGTGCTAATTTGTTAGAAGTTGCAACGGAAAAAGCAACTTTTAATATCTCAACACCTGTCTCAGGTGTGTTATTGAAGAGAAATTTCCAAGAAGGTGAAAATGTAGAAGTTGGTAGTGTGGTTGCTATTATCGAAAAAAGTGAGGTGATGAAATGAAAGAAATATTAGAATTGCTGAGAAAAAATGCCAAATTAACTGCAAAAGATATTGCGAAATCTTTAAAGAAGAATGTCAGTTCTGTTGAAGGAACAATTGCGAAGTTGGAAAAAAAAGGTGTGATTTTAGGGTATAAAGCGATAATTGATGAAAATAAGATTAAAGATTTTAATCCTGTGAGAGCAATCATTGAAGTTCAGGTTGCTCCGAAAAGGAATTTAGGTTTTGATTACATTGCAAAGAGGATTTATAAGTTCCCGGAAGTTAGAACATGTTATCTCGTTTCAGGGGCTTATGAGCTTCAACTTGTTGTAGAAGGAAAAGATATTCATCGGGTTGCGGAATTTGTTGCAGAAAAACTTGCTCCGTTAGAAGGAGTAAAGGGTACTGTTACTCATTTTTTCCTTAAAAAGTATAAAGAAGATGGTGTTATATTTGGTAAAAAAGATGAAAACCATAGAATGAATATTTCTTTATGAAGATAAATGTTTCTAAAAAATCAGCATCAATTACTCCTTCAGGAATACGCGAGTTTTTTGATCTTGTTTTGGGAATGGAGGATATAATTTCTCTTGGGATAGGTGAGCCTGATTTTGTAACGCCTTGGAATATCTGTGAAGCTGGAATCTATGCGCTGGAGAAGGGGTATACTTCTTATACTTCAAATCAAGGGTTGCTTTCTTTTAGAAAGACGATTGCTCAGTATTTGAAAAAAAAATATAATTTAGGTTATCATCCCGAAAAAGAAATATTGATTACTGTTGGCACTTCGGAGGCTTATGATTTGGCAATCAGGGCTTTGATAAACCCTTCTGATGAAGTTTTGATTCCTGAGCCATCGTATGTATCTTATTATTCTGTGACTCAATTGGCAGGTGGTAAACCGAAGTATTTATCAACTCATGAGACTGGTTTTAAAGTTACGCCCAAAATGCTTCAAGAAGCGATTAGTAATAAGACAAAAATTCTTCTGCTTAATTATCCGTCTAATCCGACTGGTATTACGTATACGGTGAATGAATTAAAGAATATAGCTAAAATTGTTAAAGCAAACAACTTAATAGTAATCAGCGATGAAATTTACGGTGATTTAACATATGATTTTCAACATACACCATTTGCTTCAATTTCAGGTATGCAGTCTCATACCGTTTATATTAATGGTTTTTCAAAAGCATATGCTATGACCGGTTGGCGTGTTGGCTATGCTTGTGGCCCTGAAAATGTGATTGATGCTATGAATAGGATACATCAGTATACAATGCTTTGTGCTCCTATTATGAGTCAGATGGCTGCTCAGGAGGCACTTATTAATGGGGACAATGCATGTTTAGAGATGAAAAAGGAGTATAAACGAAGAAGGGAATATGTGATAAGTAGATTAGGCGAGATGGGATTTACTTTTCCTTATCCTGCGGGAGCGTTTTATATATTTGCTTCAGTTAAAAATACGGGATTGACCGGGAAAGAATTTTCCTGCAGGCTCTTAAAAGAAAAGAAGGTTGCTGTTGTTCCCGGAGTTGCATTTGGAACAGAATTTAAGAATAAATATTATATTAGAGTGTGTTATACAACAGAGTTTGAAAAATTAAAGAAAGCTTTGAATAAAATTGAGCAATTTTTAAAGGAATTGTAAGTGAATCCTCCTCGTATTCTCATTTTATATATTACGCCCCATTCAGGTCATCATTGTGCTGCTATTGCAGTTCAAAAAGCAATTTCACATCTTAAACCTGGTATAGAATTAAATATAGTGGATGCATTTAATTATACCAATCCGATACTGAACAAAATTGTTCATAAGACATATTTGCAGGTTATTAAACGTAGGCCTGAGGTCTGGGAGTATCTTTATGATAACCCTAAAGTTGTGCTTAAAGTGCAGAAATTTAAGGCACTTATTCATAAATATAACTCCAGAAAATTGTTCAGTCTGTTTTCAGAATTTAAGCCTGATATCGTTGTCTGCACACAAGCTTTTCCCTGCGGGATGGTTGCCGATCTAAAAAAACATAATAAAATTAATATCCCGATTGTCGGTGTTATTACTGATTATGTGACTCATTCCTTCTGGTACTATAATAATGTGGATCTTTATATGGTTCCTGATGAGTCGACTAAAGAAAAAATGATTCAAAATGGAATTTTGGAAGAAAAAGTCAAAGTGCATGGAATCCCTATAGCACCGAAGTTTAACTCTTTGGTTAACAGAGAGCAAGTATTGGAAAATTTAGGATTGGATAAAAACTTAATGACTGTTCTTATAATGGGGGGAGGCAGAGGTCTGGGGCAGATAAGACAAATTGTCTTGTTGCTAAATAAATTGGAAGCTGATTTTCAAATTATGGTTATGTGTGGTGTTAACAGGAGACTTTTTAAGTATTTAAAAAGAAAAGAGCTACGTTTAAACAAGGTAAGAAAAATAAAGGTTTTTAAATACGTTGATAATATGCATGAACTAATGGCTGTGTCTAATATTTTGATTTCAAAACCAGGTGGTATAACAACAGCAGAAGCTTTAGCGAGGAAGTTGCCTGC
This sequence comes from Candidatus Saelkia tenebricola, assembly GCA_030765145.1. Lineage (GTDB taxonomy): Bacteria > Omnitrophota > Gorgyraeia > Kaelpiales > Kaelpiaceae > Saelkia > Saelkia tenebricola. The sequence continues at coordinate 22,822 of JAVCDA010000003.1, forward strand.
GATAATATTTAATCCATTGCCGGGGCAGGAGAAGAGTAATACAGAATTTCTTTTGAATAGCGGGGCGGCTATTAAGTGTGACAATATTACCGATTTAAATATTTTGGTTAAGGATTTGCTGGATAATCCCGATAAATTAACTTTTATGAGTCAACGTGCTCAATACTTCGGACATCCGGATTCTTCCCTTAAAATAGTATCTGAAATATTTACTTTAGTCGGCAATTATGTTTAAAATATTTTGGTCCAGTCTGTATATGGTAGCTATATGCTTGGTTCGTATTTTGCCCAGGAGTGTAGCTATTGAAATCGGGTATCTTACATCTATTATTTATTATTTTTTAGATAAAAAATCAAATTCTGTTATTAGAGATAATTTAAAACAGATTTTAAAAGATAATTTTAAAGAAAGGTATGTTCGAGTGGTATTTAGAAACTTTGCTTTTTATCTTGTTGATTTTATGAGGGTAAAGAATAATAACGACAGTTTTTTAAAAAGGTACCTTACCATAGAAGATAAAAATATTCTTGATAATGTTTTTGAAACATCAGAGAAGGGGGTAGTAGTTTTAAGTATGCATTTAGGGAATTGGGAAATTACAGGTGGATATTTATCATATCTGGGATACCCTGTAAGTGCAGTGGCTATGGATCATGTCATAGGTTTTGTGGATAGATTTTTTAAACTTCAAAGAAAACGCTTGGGAATCGAGGAGTTACCATTTCGAAATTCTTTGAATACTTGTCAGTTAAAGTTAAAACAAAAAGGAGTTCTGGGTCTTTTGTGTGATAGGGATTTTACAGGTAATTTTATCTCCTCAACTCTTTTTGGGAAAAAATATTATTTACCTAAGGCTCCGTTTTTAATATCTTTGCGGACGAAATCCCCCCTTGTATTGGTGGTAACAGTTAGAGATGGATATAGATATAAGATGATTATTAAGGGCCCGTTTTTTTACAAAACATTCAATTTAAAAGAGATGTGGTTAATAGTTGAAGAGGTTGTCAGTGTTATGGAGGGGGTGATAAAAGAATATCCCCAGCAGTGGTTTTTATTTCAAAGATTCTGGGAAAAACCTCAAGATGTTGTGATTCTTTGATTTTCTGGTATAATATTTACCTTAAAAGGAGAGAGATTTGATAGATAACATTAATGTGTCTGTAATTGGCTGTGGTTATGTCGGTCTTGTTACCGGGGCTTGTCTTGCTGATGTAGGATATAACGTTTTGTGTATGGATGTAGATGAATCAAAGATTAAGATGTTAGATGAAGGTGAAATTCCGATTTATGAGCCGGGACTGGAAGATATAGTAAAAAAGAATAAAGAAAAGGGAAGATTACGTTTTAGCAGTTCTCTTGAAGAAGCGGTATTGCATAGTGTGATTATATTTATTGCGGTAGGTACTCCGCCTAAAGAAAATGGTGAGGCAGATTTGAGTTATGTGGAAAATGTTGCCCGTCAGATTGCTCTTTCAATGAAAGATTATCGGTTGATAGTTGAGAAATCTACTGTTCCGGTTGAAACCGGAGAGAAGGTTGCTCAGACTATGAATCTTTATATCAAAAAAGATATTGATTTTGATGTAGCATCTAACCCGGAATTTTTAAGAGAAGGTTCTGCCATTAATGATTTTCTTCATCCCGATAGAATTGTTGTCGGAGTGGATAGTGATAAAGCCAAAGATTTATTAACCCGTTTATATGAGCCTTTAAATGCAGAAATTATTGTTACTGACATAAAAAGTGCAGAGTTGATAAAACATGCTTCCAATTCATTCTTAGCTGCGAAAATATCTTTTATCAATGCGGTATCCCATATATGCGAAAAAGTTGGGGCTGATGTTGAAAAAGTTGCAGAGGGTATGGGGTGGGATAAAAGGATAGGGAAAGATTTTTTAAGAGCAGGCATTGGTTATGGAGGTAGTTGTTTTCCAAAAGATGTTGATGCATTTATCCATATTTCAGAAGTTTTGGGATATGATTTTACTCTTCTAAAAGAAGTTAGAAAGATCAATGCAGAGCAAAGGCGGTATGTATTAGAGAAGATTAAAAATACACTCTGGATTTTAAAAGGCAAAAAAATTGCTATCTGGGGTGCTTCTTTTAAACCCGATACTGATGATGTAAGGGGGGCTCCGGTAGTTGAGATTATAGAATTGTTAATTAAAGAAGGAGCGAATATTTCTGTTTATGATCCTCAGGCACTTTCGAAACTTGAATTGGTCTTTGGCGATAAAATAAATTATGTTCTAGATAAATATCAGGCGGTAGAAGACGCAGACTGTGTTTTTCTTGCAACTGAATGGGATGAGTTTAAGGATGTTGATTTTGTGAAACTCAAAAAAATAATGCATCTGGCATTCATTGTAGATGGCAGGAATCTTTACCATTCTATGGGGTTGGAAAAACTTGGGTTTGTTTATATCCCCTTTGGGAAATCTATCAAAAGTCACGTTTTTAAAAAAAGAGGTAATGATTCAAGGAGTTAAAATAAAGCAGTTGCATTCTTATATGGATGAAAGAGGAAAGTTGCTTGAAATCCTAAGAAGCGACGATGATTTGTTTAGCGGTTTTGGGCAGGTCTACGTTACTACGATAAAGACAGCTGTTATCAAAGGTTGGCATCTTCACAAAAATCAGATTGATAACTTTTGCTGTGTTAAAGGTTCTGTTAAATTAGTTCTTTATGATCCAAGGTGTGATAAGAGTAGCTACAAAGAGTTGAAAGAATTTTTAATGGGCGAAGATAATCTTATCTTAGTTCAAATACCTTCTGGGGTATATCATGCTATGCAATGCGTAGGGGAATCTGAAGCTGTAGTTTTGAATATCCCGGATACCCTGTACAACCATAAAGAACCTGATAAATATGAATTAGAACCAAATAGCAACGAGATAACTTATGATTGGGGGAAAACAGATTAATGAAGATACTTCTAACCGGTGCTACTGGAATGTTAGGTAGAGATATTCGGTCTGAACTAGGAGATCGTCATGAAATTATAGCCCTCTCTCTGTGCGGGGGAGAAGATACTGAAGTGGTTGATATAAGGGATGAACTTGAAGTTTTTAAAATTATAACAAAACACACCCCTGAGCTTATAATCCATACAGCAGCAGTAACTGACGTAGATTTTTGTGAGAACGATCCTGGATATGCACATGAGGTTAATACTGTTGGAACAAGAAATATCGTCTGGAGTATATCAGAATCAGAGCATGATATTACTTTAATACATATAAGTACAGATTATGTTTTTGATGGGGAGAAAGATACTCCTTATACAGAAGAGGGTACCCCTTCTCCTTTGAATATTTATGGGATGTCAAAATTAAGCGCTGAAAGGTATGTCTCTTATTTTATGGAAAAGTATTTTATTTTACGTACAGGTTTGCTTTATGGAGAAGGAGAGGATAACTTTGTTAAAAATTTGTTTAATAAACTTAAAAATAACGAAGAAATATCTCTGATTAAAGATCAGGTTTTGTCTCCAACAAGCACTTCTATGTTTGCTGAAGCAGTGGGTATGCTTTTAGAGAAAATTGTTAAAATCCCTGAAAAAGATAAAGCTTATTTCGGAATTTATAACCTGGTGAACTCAGGTAAGGTAAGCAGGTATCAAATTGCAACTAAAGTTTCCGAGTATCTCGGGGTTTCTCTTGGTAGTATAAAGAATTTAAGCGAAAATGATTTATCTAAATTAGCCCCTCGTCCGAAATATACAGCGCTTTCTATGCAGAAATTCCAGGATTTTACAGAGACAAATATTAAAAATTGGGAAGAATCTTTAAATCAATACTTATCAATATTGTGAGGTGAAATTATGATCATGAAATCATATTTGAATAAAAGAAAAGGACTCATGGATGAATATATTAAAATCGTGCTTCCTTTTCAAGAAAGTCCTAAGCGATTACATGAAGCAACGTGGGACTGTATGCTTAACGGGGGCAAGAGGATAAGGGCAATTATCATGCTTGCAATTGCTGATTTGGTTGGGTTCCCGCTGGACGAAATGTTAAATTCTGCAGCAGGGATTGAGATGATTCATACAAGCACCTTGATTCTCGATGATTTACCTTCTATGGATGATGCGTTGCTTAGACGGGGAAAACCAGCGCTGCATCGTGTGTATGGAGAAGCAATTACTATTCTTCTGGCGAATGTTTTGCTCATAGAAGGAATAGGTTTGGTATTTAAGAATTTGACAAAGACAGTTGATGATACAGATGAATTAGTTAAATTAAGCGCAGAATTTTTATCTACTGTTGGTAAAGATGGTATAATGCTGGGTCAATTTCTGGATTTAACGTTGAGTAATAAAGAAATAAAATTGAAGGAAATAGAAAATGTTCATGCAAAAAAAACGGCAGCTTTGTTCGAGATCTCTGCAAAAGTTGCAGCAGTTGTATCCGGTATTTCGGGGGCTGAGTTAAAAGCTATTGTGGGTTATGCGCATTATCTTGGAATGGCTTTTCAGGTAAGTGATGATGTTTTGGCAGTAAATGGTTCTACCTCAAATACGGGCAAGATGGCTCTAACTCAGGATAAAAGGCCAAACTTTATTGTTGTTTGCGGAAAGAAAGATGCTGTACAAAGGTTAAATGGTTATATAAAAAAGGCGGTTGAAAGCATTAAAGTTTTCAAAACTAAAGATGCAGAACCGCTTATTGAATTAGTAAAAGGTCTTAAAAATAGGACATTTTAATCGATATGAAAATACTTATTAGCGGTGCGGCAGGAATGGTGGGTTCTCATTGTGCTGAGTTTTATGCTCAACAGGGAGAGAGAGTATGGGGAATAGATAATCTTATGCGTTCTAGGTTGTTTAAAAGTAATAAAAAATCTGTTGAATACAATTGGGAGTATTTGACTGGTTTTAAAAACATAGAAAGAGTATATCTGGATATAAGAGATATACCTGCATTAGAAGATGTTTTTAAAAAGAATAAATTTGATCTTATTATTCATACCGCAGCCCAGCCTGGAGTTGGCTTTTCAGTTCAGTACCCAAGAGAAGATTTTGAAATAAATGCAGTAGGGACGTTTAATATGCTTGAATTAGCTTCAAAATATTCTCCTGGAGCCAGTTTTATCTATTGTTCTACTAATAAGGTATATGGGGAAAATGTTTCTTCATATGCATTGGTAGAAGATGCAACGCGATATCGTTTTAAGGATATCATTGGCATAGGTGAAGATACCAGCATTGATCATACAACTCATACTCCTTATGGAGTTAGTAAGTATGTCGGAGATATGTATGTTCAGGAATATGGTAAGACGCGTAATATTAAAACAGCTGTATTTAGAATGAGTTGTATTTATGGAATGAGACAATTTGGTTTTGAAGATCAGGGGTGGTTAGCCTGGTTTTTAATTGCTACTTTAATGAATCGTAAAATTACAATATATGGAGACGGTAAACAGGTAAGAGATGTTTTATATGTTAAGGATTTGGTGAAAGCATTTGATGCGTTTTTTAATTCCGATATAGAGTCTTCTGTGTTTAATATTGGAGGCGGGGTAGATAATACAGTATCTCTTTTAGAATATCTGAATATGTTGGGAGATAAGCTTAATACCAATATTGATATGGATTTTTCTGATTGGAGGCCTTCTGATCAGAAAGTATATATTTCCAATATTGAAAAAGTAAAAAGTACATTAAACTGGGCTGCAGCTACTTCTTTGGGAGAGGGGTTAGATTATTTGATATCTTGGGCTAAAGACAACAGGGATCTTTTTTAGATGAACAATCTTATCTTTCTTGACCGTGATGGTATAATTAATGAAGAGCCGTCTAATTTTGGTTTTGATTATATAATAGATGCGAAATTCTTTAAATTTTATCCTCGTGTTTTTTCTGCTTTAGAATTATTGGTTGAAAGCAATTATGATATCTATATAATTTCTAATCAGGCAGGTGTGGGTAAAGGTGTTTTTTCTCAAGATGCGTTAGATAAAATTACAGAATATATGCTTGGAGAATTAAGCAAAAGAAATATCACGATAAAAGGTGTTAGGTATTGTACTCACTCTTCAGATGAAAATTGTGATTGTAGAAAACCCAAAACTAAATTATTTAAGGATGTTTATGCGGATTATGTTGGTATGAATAAGGAGAATCTTTTTTTTATTACAGATCAACAGAGAGATGTTGAAGCAGCATTGAATTTTAAAATTAAATCTATATTAGCTTTAGGCGGTAAGAGTAAAATTGAAGATGTGTTTTCTTTTAAGTCGAAACCGGATTACGTGGCAGTTGACCTATATGATGCGGTAAAAAATGTGGTTTTAAAATGAAAAAAGACAAAGTTTTATTGCCCAAAAATAAAGATGTTTATCTTTCTATGCTTGGTAAGAAGATAACGAAGTGTAAGAGGTGTGCTTTAAATATTACCAGAAACAATGTTGTTGTGGGGGAAGGTGATCCTGATGCTAGGTTGATGTTTATTGGAGAAGCTCCTGGTGCAGATGAGGATTCACAAGGCAAGCCTTTTGTGGGGAAATCTGGACAACTTTTAATGCGTATAATTGAAGCCATGGGATTAAAAAGGCAAGATGTATACATTGCAAATATCTTAAAATGTCGTCCTCCTAAAAATAGAGACCCCTTACCTCATGAAGTGGAAAATTGTATTCCATATTTATTAATGCAGATAGATGTAATTGATCCTGAGATTATAGTTATTTTAGGAAGGACAGCAGGAATTACTTTTTTCGGTAAGGATTTTGCAATAACCAAGCAGCGGGGTAATTTTCTTGAATTCCGGGGAAAGCGTGTTTTGCCAACATTTCACCCGGCATATCTTTTAATGAATCCCAAGGCCAAAAAACTTACCTGGGATGATATGAAAAAAGTTTTAAAAGAATTGGGGCTATCTGTTCCTAAAAAGTAAAATGGTTATAGATGTTGCTCTGGGTTTACCCATAGATAAAATTTTCAAATATTACTATCCTTTAGATTCTCAAGAAATAATTTCCGGTGTGCGAGTCAGAATTCCCTTTCGGAATACAGAAGAAATTGGTTATGTCGTCAGTTCTACAGAGGGGAAAATGGAAGGGTTAAAAGAAATCAAAGAAATTATAGATGTAGAACCTGTTATAGATAAAGAGATGTTGGAATTGACCCGTTGGATGTCAGAGCGCTATTTCGCAAGCTGGGGGGAATGTATTGAAGCAAGCTTACCTAGTGCTTTAAGAAAAGGAAAAATATCTTCATCTCCGAGAAAGGAATATTTTCTTAAAACTGATGAAAGTTTTCTTAAACCGGTTAATCTTACTGTTGCTCAGAAACAAGTTTTAGGTATTATTGATTCAAAATTGCCGAATGGTTTTAATGCTTTTCTGTTACATGGGGTGACAAGTTCAGGTAAAACAGAGGTTTATATTAGAACAATCGAGGATATTTTAACTCAAGGCAAGTCTGCTATTGTTCTGGTACCAGAGATTGCTTTAACGCCTCAGACTATTTCAAGATTTAAGGCTCGTTTAAGGGAAAACGTATCGGTTCTACACAGTAAGCTTACAGAGGCTCAGAAATTTCAGGAGTGGCGCAAGCTTAAAACAGGTCAAAACAAAGTCTGTATCGGTACGAGATCTGCAATATTTGCTCCTCTTAAAAATTTAGGGCTTATTGTTATAGATGAAGAACATGAATCCAGTTATAAGCAGAATGAAAATCCCCGTTATCATGCCAGAGAGGTGGCTTTAAAGAGGGCGCATCAGTCAGGATGTGGTTTAATTCTAGGTTCTGCTACTCCGAGTTTAGAATCATACTATAAGGCTGAAAGGGGAGAATATACGTTACTGGAGTTACCTGAGCGGGTGGAAAAGAAAAAAATGCCCCAAGTTGGTATTGTTGATCTTAAAACTGTGAAGAGGAAAAGGTTCACCCCTCTTATATTTAGCCCAGCTTTAAAGGAAGAGTTAAGGTCTGTAATAGATAGAGACATGCAAGCAATATTATTTCTTAACAGGCGCGGTTTTTCTACTTTTATTTCCTGCGCTAATTGCGGTTATGTTGCACAATGTGCTAAATGCAACCTTGCACTGACTTTTCACAGTAAAGAATCTGTTTTGATTTGTCATTATTGTAATAAAAGAGAAGATAAACCATTGATTTGTCCGGAGTGTGATAGTAGATATTTGAGTTTCAAAGGTTTTGGTACTCAACGTGTAGAAAGTGAGCTGGCAAAGATGTTTCCGGCTATACGAATCGGACGGCTTGATTCTGATGTTTTAAAGCAACGAGGTAGGTTGGAGGAAATTATAGAAGATTTTAGGGCTAGGAAAATAGATGTTTTGGTGGGTACTCAGATAGTGGCCAAAGGACATGATTTTCCGGATGTTGAGCTGGTGGGTGTGATTTTAGCGGATCTTTCGCTGAATATAGTAGATTTTCGTTCCGGAGAGAGGACTTTTTCTCTGTTGACTCAGGTTGCTGGTCGTTCGGGCAGAGGGACAGGGAAGGGAAGAGTTATTATTCAAACTTATAATCCTGATCACTTTACTATTAAAACAAGTTTGAATCATGATTATAAGAGTTTTTATCTTGAAGAAATAAAAAGGAGAAAACAGCTTGGTTTCCCGCCTTTTAATGAACTGATTAAGTTAGAAATTAGGCATAAGAGTGAGGAGAAAGCTAAGAAAGTGTCTGATATGATAAAAGAACAGCTTAATGAGCAGGGGTTAGATGCTTGTGATATTTTAGGTCCGGCACCTCATCCAGTGCCGAAAATAAGAACTTTATATCGCTGGACATTATTGCTGAAGTGTGAAAATGTTGAAGGAATAATGCGCTTGTTGTATAACATTATTGGCTTTAGAAAAAGGATTCAAGGCGCTAATATAATTGTAGATGTCAACCCATATGAGGATTAAGCATGATGAATAAAATTGTTATTTATCCCAAGAAAGTCTTAAAACGAAAGACTAAGCTGGTTAAACAAATTTGTGAAGATGAAATTAATCTTATTCGAGGTATGATCGAGGTTATGTTTGAAAGTAGAGGAGTGGGATTGTCTGCTAATCAGGTTGGGGTGAATAAAAGGATTTTCGTAACTTCCCCGAGAATAAAGAGAGAGGAAGTGTTTATTTTTATAAATCCAAAGATTATAAAAAAATACGGTAAAATCATGGATGAAGAAGGTTGTTTAAGTGTTCCCGGGGCAGCTGCTTTTATACGAAGGTACAGAGAAGTGGAAGTTGAAGCGTTGGGGGTGGATGGAAAATTGTTTAAAATAAAAGCAGAAGGACTTTTGGCTCGAATAGTTCAGCATGAAATAGATCATTTAAACGGTAAGATATTTTTAGACAGGGTATCTTCAAAAGAACGCAGGAAACATTTTAAGAGGTTAAAGATAAGATGAGGATTGTTTTTTTTGGGTCAGGGAGTTTTTCTATACCTGCATTAGAGTATCTTTTTAATTTCAGGCAGAGTGAGCTTATTGCAGTTGTGACGCAGTCTGATAAAAAATCTGGCAGAGGATTGGTTTTAAAATCAACCGAGGTTAAAAGATATATTGATTCTAAAGGTTATAAGGGAGAAGTTTTTCAGCCTCTTGATACGGGAGAATTAGATTTTGTAAAAAAAATGGCAGAACTCAAGTCAGATTTATTTATAGTTGCCTGTTTTGGACAGATATTGAGTAAGGAGCTGTTAAGTTTACCGTCCGCTTTAGCGATAAATATTCATTCGTCTTTACTCCCCAAATATCGGGGGGCAGCACCTGTGAACTGGGCTGTAATAAATGGTGAAAAAACAACAGGCGTTACTATTTTTAAAATGAATGAAGCATTAGATTCAGGGGAAATAATATCTCAGAAAATCTGTGAAATAACACATGAGGATAATTCTGTAATTTTAGAAAGCAGGCTCGCAAATATTGCAAGGGATCTTTTAAGGGATTCTCTTAGACTGATTGAAGATAAAAAATATAAGCTTTCTCCCCAAACTGGAAAAGTGTCTTTTGCTCCTAAATTAAAGAAACAAGATGGACTTATTGAGTGGAATTTAGTAGCCAGTTCGATATTAAATAGAATCAGAGGGTTGCAGCCTTGGCCAAATGCTTATACTTATATGGATTCTAAATTGTTTAAAATATATAGTGCTGAAGTTGTTTCCTGCGAATATCAGGGGGTTCCTGCAGAGGTTGTTGAGGTAGATAAAGACAACATAGTTGTTAAATGTGGAAGTGAGGCGCTTTCTATATCTGAGGTTCAAATTGAGGGTGGGAGAAAGATGACGGTTAAGGAATTTCTTTTGGGACATAAGGTGAAATTAGAGATGCAACTTGGAACTTGAAAATGATGAGGTTGGTGATATAATAGCCAATAAATCATAAAGTTTAGGGTATTTTTGATTATGAAAAGAAAAATATTGATTATAGTTTTAGTTTTGTTTAGTCAGTCTTTATTTGCCCAGGAAAGGATAAAGGCTGTAAGGGTTATAAAGGTTAACAGAGAATTTAGCTTTATAGTGATAGATATAGGTGCTATTCATGGTGTAACACCAGGTATGGAGTTTCTGTTAATTAAAGATGGTGCCGAGGTTGGTAAAATTGAAGCTGTTAAAGTTAGAGATAATGTTTCAGCATGTGATATAAGAGAACTGATTGAGGGGGTTGGTGTTCAGGAAAATGATGTTATGACCATATATCCAGTGGAAGAGATGTTTACTCCGGAAGAATTGATAGCTGTTGATAAAGAAAGAGAAGTTACATCCAAAGAAAAAGAGAGAGGTAAAGGTAGCAAGAGAGAGTTTTATATGCCAGATGAGGTTAAGGGGCGGAGTTTACAGGAGATTTCTTGGATAGATGAAATTGAAGGTGAAACGATATCTTTGGATGTTTTGGCTGGTAGGGATTTCACTTTTTATGTTTTAAAGGAGATTCTTGGGGATCATAAGATTATTGTTACTCATTCTAACAGGATGAGGGGTATGCTGACGGCTTTTAAAATGATGCCTATGCGTTGGTGGGAGGAAATTGTTGCGGATTTCAAGGGATTCAAGGAAAAAAAGGTTGTATATAGCATAATTGTTCGGGAAAATGGTCCCAGTACATCAAGTTTGGATGTGAGTGTTAAATATATTGTGTATGATAAGAAAGAAAATCCTAGAGCAGGAGTGCTTAAATCTGGGAAGCAGGTACGTGAGATTTATGGGATATTAAATAAAGTTAAAGCAAAAGCAGAAAAAATTCAAACAGAATGGAGTGATTGAAATGGGAAAAGTAAATGAATCAGTTTCTAGGCCCAGTAATTGTCAAGGATGCAAGAAGAGGTTAAGTATTAAAAGATGGTATTACAGAGATGGTTTTTACTTTTGTACTAAACGTTGCTGGTCTGAAACTATTGCTAAGTTAAAAGAGGCAAGGGAAAAATCGAAGCAAGAGAGAGAAGATGCAAAGAAACAAGCTGCTGAACAGCAGGAGGCAAAGATTAAAGAAGAAGTAGTTGCGGTTAATGAGGTTGCAGAAGCGCAGGAGGCAGAGGTTAAAGATGAAGCGGCTGTGGCTAATGAGGTTGCAGAAGTAGAGCCTCAGGAGACAGAGGTTAAAGATGAAGCAGCTGTGGCTAATGAGGTTGCAGAAGTAGAACCTCAGGAGGCAGAGGTTAAAGATAAAGGTTCTAAAGAGGAGCCGATAGCGGAAGAACATGCAGAGAAAGAGCAAGAAGAGGAAGATAAGAAAGAATAACAATGTTAGATGCCATTGATTGGCTTGGGCATGCAAGTTTTAGAATAGAATATGACGGTAAGGTTATTTATATAGATCCTTGGGAGATAAGTGATTTATCAAAATCTGCAGATATAATATTTATTACGCATAGCCATTTTGATCATTTTTCACCTTCAGATTTATTAAAAATTACAACTCAAAAAACTCATCTAATAGCACCAGACGGATGTTTGGGTATTCCTGAAGTAGCCCAATTGATAATTGTTAGGCCTGGGGATGAAAAGGATGTTTTAGGTGTAAAATTTAAATCTGTTGAGGCTTACAATATTAACGGGCAATTTCACCCTAGATCCAATGCCTGGGTAGGCTATGTAATTGAATTAGGGGAGACTACTCTTTACCATTCGGGAGATACTGATTTAATACCTGAAATGGATAATTTAAATGTAGATATTGCACTTCTGCCGATAACTCCACCGTATACTATGAGTGCTCAAGAGGCGGCGGAAGCTGCTAAAAGGATCAATGCCAAAGTTGTTATTCCTATGCATTACGGTAAAACCACAGACTCAAAAGATTATGTAGATATTTTAAGAAAGAATCTTTCTGGAGATATCGAATTAAAAGTTTGTTCTTCTGCGTGAAAGTTTAATTTTCCAAGTAGTATAGATGCCCCCTTAGCTTAAAAGGATAAAGTACAGGCCTCCGAAGCCTGGAATGGAAGTTCAATTCTTCCAGGGGGCATTGAATAAAAGAGTTGAATTGTATTTTTAACTAAATTTTGTTAATATACATTAGATGGATAACAGAAGAAAATATTGTCGGATAGAGACCTGCTTACCGCTTAAACTTTTTTTTGCGGATACGGATTTTATTACTGATACTATCAATATAAGCTCTGGGGGGGTATATTGCAGAGTGGATAGCTATGTACCTTTAATGACAAAATTTAGAATTATAATGTTTGTTCCGATTGCTGGGAAAAAGAGTCACAAGGTTGAATGTGAAGGGATTGTCGTAAGAACTGAGCCGGAAAACCCCTCAGCTGATGTGAAAAATTATAATATTGCTATATTTTTTAGCAGAATGAAAAAATCTGACCGTGCAAAGGTCACCGATTATGTGAAGAAGACAGTTCAGAACAATCCTTCCTGGAACTGATACTATATACTATAATCAGATGTCTGCCGTATTGGAATAAATTGATTTTTAAAAATAAGGAGGTAAATGTGATTAATCTTGAAGATTTCAAAAAGATGGAGCTTAAAGTTGCTACCATAAAGGAAGTAGATGAGCATCCTGATGCTGATAAGCTTTATGTTGTAAAAGTTTCTTTAGAGGGTGAAGAAAGACAGGTGGTTGCTGGTATAAAACCTTATTACAGTAAAGAGGAGTTGATAGGTAAGCAGGTAGTTGTAGTCGTGAATTTAGAATCGGCTACTATTAGAGGAGTAGAAAGTAAGGGGATGATTTTAGCGGCTCGAGATGAGGAAGGTATTGCTGTATTAACTATAGATAGAATGATTACAGATGGATCCAAAATCAGTTAATAAAAATAGTTTAAAATCAGGATTTGTAGCAGTTGTAGGCAAACCCAACGTAGGCAAATCTACTCTTATCAATAATTTGCTGGGAGAAAAAGTTTCTATTGTTTCATCAAAACCTAAGACTACAAGAAATAAAATATTAGCTATCTTAACAGGTGATAGTCATCAGGTAATATTTGTTGATACTCCGGGAATTCATAAGTCAAAATATCTCTTGGATAAATACATGCTTAAAGAAGCAGAATCTTCTTTAGGCGATACTGATATTGTAATTGTAATGCTTGATGCATCCCGTGGTATTACGACAGAAGATAGATATATTTTTGAACTCCTTGCATTCAGTAAAAAAAGCAAATTTTTAGTTTTAAACAAAATAGATCTTATCAGTAATCTTGAAATTCTACCTTTACTGGATGAGGTGTCAAAAACATGTAAATTTGATGAGCATATACCTATTAGTGCTTTAAAAAATCGGAATTTGGATCGTCTTTTGGAGCAGATAATTAAGTATCTGCCTGAGGGTGATTTTTATTACCCTGATGACCAGCTGACGGATAAATCATTAAGATTTCATGCTCAGGAGATGATAAGAGAAAGAGTTTTGGAAAATACTTACATGGAAGTTCCTTATTCTGTTGCAGTTGTAGTCGAGGAATTTAAAAAGGCTGCTAAGAAAAAAGGTATGGTTGTTATTGAAGCAACAATTTATGTTGAACGTGATACTCAAAAAGGTATTTTAATTGGACATAACGGTAGCATGCTTAAAAAGGTAGGTACTGAGGCTCGATTAGAAATAGAGAAGTTTTTAGATAAAAAAGTATTTTTGGAATTACGTGTTAAAGTCAGTGAAAAATGGAGAAAGGATGGCTTTGCTTTAAGGAGATTTGGATATGCTTGATTATGATTTTCAAGGAAAGATAAGAATTGCAGTTATAGGAGGAAGCGATGCATCAAATGAGGCACTTAAAGAGGCAGAAGCAGTAGGTCAGCTGATTGCAAAAAACAATTGCATTTTGGTTACCGGTGGTTTGGGTGGTGTTATGGAGGCAGCCTCTCGGGGTGCTAAAGAAGCTGGTGGTGTTGTTATGGGTATACTTCCCGGTATAAGCAGGTTGGAAAAAAATCCTTATGTGGATATTGCAATTCCTACAGGATTAGGTTGGATTAGAAATGTTCAAGTTGTGTTGAATGCAGATGTATTAATAGCTATTGATGGTGCTTACGGGACTTTATCTGAGATTTCCTATGCACTTTTATACGGGAAGCCTGTATTTGGACTTAAGACGTGGGTTTTATCTAAGGCAGAGGAGAAGTCTGGGAAAGGCGTAATAAGTTGCTTGAGCCCTCAAGAGGCGGTAGAAAAGGCACTTAAAGCTGTAGCGATAAGCGATGGATGAGGAATATTTGGAGTTTAATGAGGTAGAAGAGCTTCCTGAAGAGCTTGACTTTGACAATACCAAAAAGTGTCCTCATTGTAACAATCCTGTGCCTGGTGATTCGCTACTCTGTCTTTACTGCGGGGGGAGGGTTGTATCTAACAGCCGTTCTTTGTGGTTCATACTGACTGCAATTATTGTATGTATTATATTTACTTTTGTTCTTTTTTTAATATTCTTTTAATGATATTGTGTATGAGAGGCTTGTGTTTGTTTATTGAAACAATATAAAGGGAGAGAATAATGAGGGATGAGGTAAAGAAGTATAAAATAGCTATACAGTGCCATTGTGGGCAAAAGATAATAGTTGATGCCGATGACTTAGCTGATCTTTTATCTAGTATTCAGTTTAATATCCTAGGGCATATTAAATCCAGTCATCCTGAGGAGATGGAGAAGTTTAAGCGCAAGCTTAAAAACAATATGCTTGAAACTTTAAATAAGCTTTTTGACGAACAGGGGGAGTTTTTTAAAGGGGAGGATTGGAAGTTTTAATCGAAGGTTATCTTGAATTTATCTAAGAATTAAATATTTTTGCTTTTCTGCCAAAGTTTTTCCATATCATCTAAGGAAGACTCATGGAGAGTTTTATTTTGTTCTGTTATCGTCTTCTCTATATAGTGAAATCTTTTAATAAATTTTTCAACTGCTTCGTGAAGAGATATCTCAGGATCTATTTTTAGAAGGCGGGCTACATTTACAGTAGCAAATAATAAATCGCCTATTTCTTCACGTATTTTTTCAGAATCTTTTAAGTTGGATAAGTGTTCTTCAAGTTCATTTATTTCTTCTTTTACTTTTGAAAATGCTTTAATCGGTTCTTTCCAGTCAAATCCTACCCGGGAGGCTCGTTTTTGTATTAAATGAGCACGTACAAGAGCCGATATGTTTTTAGGAGTGTTATCCAGAATGGATATATTCTTTTCTTTTCTCTCTTTATCTTTTAATGTATGCCAATGGTTTAATACTTCTGCAGATGTTTCAAGCTTTTTATCGGAAAATACATGAGGATGTCTGGAGATCATTTTTTCAGCGGTTTTCTTTATTACATCTTGTACAAAGAATAGTTTTTTTTCTTCTGCAATTTCTAAGTAGACTAAAATAATAAACAATAAATCACCCAGTTCTTCTCTTAAGGCATCGGGGTTGTTTTCCTCGATTGCATGTGCTATTTCGTATGTCTCTTCAATCAGGTAGGGGAGAAGTGTTTTATGGTTCTGCTCTTTATCCCAGGCACAGCCATTCTCTGAGCGAAGTTGTTTGATTATGTTCCGCAATTCTTGAAAATTATTCATAGATAAGATTTTTATCATAAATATTTAAAAATTGCAAATGATAATGATTTTGTTACAATTATTGGGTTATGAAAATAGGGTTAGTTTCAGATAGTCATGATAACTTGGTTAATATAAATAAAGCTGTTGATATATTCAACAAAAAAGGTGTAGATTTTGTTCTACATGCAGGTGATTTTGTAGCACCTTTTAGTTTGCTTTCTTTTTCGAATTTAAAATGTGATTGGAGAGGTGTGTTTGGTAATTGTGATGGTGAAAAAAAGGGGTTAGTCAAGAAGTCAAAAGATAGGATTACAGCGGGTCAACTCAGTATAGACTTAGGCGATAGAAAAATCATAGTAATTCACGATTTAGATGAATACAATAAAGAAAAAGCAGCAGTTGTAGTATTTGGTCATACGCATAAAGCAGAAATAAATAGAGTTGGGGGGGGTGCTGTTTGTAAATCCGGGTGAATGTTCCGGTTGGCTTACAGGGTGTGCTACAATAGGAATATTGGATACTATTGATTTAGATGTTGAGATAATAGAATTATAGGAGGTTAGTTTGGAGTGTATTTTTTGTAAAATTATAGAAAAAGA
Source organism: Candidatus Saelkia tenebricola (assembly GCA_030765145.1). Lineage (GTDB taxonomy): Bacteria > Omnitrophota > Gorgyraeia > Kaelpiales > Kaelpiaceae > Saelkia > Saelkia tenebricola. The sequence goes on from JAVCDA010000003.1 coordinate 39,367, forward strand.
AATTCCTTCTGTTATAGTTTATGAAGATAGCGAAGTTATTGCTTTTAATGATATCATTCCTCAGGCCCCGGTTCATATTATAATTATCCCCAAAAAGCATATTGAGAAAATTTCGGATATAACATCTGAGGATATTGATATAATTGGAAAATTAATTTTTACCGCCAAAAACATTGCTAAGGAAAAAGGAATTTCTGAATCGGGTTATAGGCTGGTCTTCAACTGTAATAAAGATGCTGGTCAGGCCGTATTTCATATCCATTTGCATTTATTAGGCGGAAGAAAGTTAAATTGGCCGCCGGGATAATTTTATTATGAGGGGGATGAAAAATAGGCAGAATAAGATGTTACAGTTGAAATTCAAAAGTATTAGTCGTATTTTAAAAGGCAAGAATATTACAAGTAAAATTTTAAAGAAAAGGGGAAAGGTTGAGTAATTATGGATAATGTAAGAGTTCAAACTAAGGAATTGTCGTTTTCGACCAAGGGTAACGGGGAAATAATTGATCTTACTGATAAAATTCAAAATGCTTTACATGAAGCTAAATTTAAGGATGGTATTGTTACCTGTTTTGTTGTAGGTTCGACTTCCGGGATTACAACAATTGAATATGAACCGGGATTATTACAGGATTTACCGAATTTAATGGAAAAACTGATTCCTGTTAATGATGATTATAAACATAATGCTACTTGGGGTGATGGTAACGGTTTTTCTCATCTCAGACACTCGTTGATAGGCGCTTCTCTTACCATTCCGTTTGAGAAAGGACATCTTCTTCTAGGGACTTGGCAACAGGTTGTTTTTCTGGAATTTGACAACACTCAACGACAGAGAACGGTAATTTTGCAGTTTATGGGGGTATAGTCTTTTTAACTGAGAGATGTTCTTGCTTCTTTTGATTAGCTTTGCTCGCAATTGTTGAGAGTCATTTTATTGTAGCATTCATCGCATAAGGAATTCTTCATGTTTTTTACTGATAGTAATCTTGGTTCGTTTTCTGCATATATTTTTGCGTTTTCATAAGGTAATTCTCGTATTTTTACATCTTCTTTATCTTTTTCGCACATAAAACAGAACATCTTAAACCTCCTTTTAGTAGGATAGATGATACAATAAATTTTAAAGATACACAATAGTAAATTATATTTATTTTTTGTGGATATTATTTTGAATACAACATACTTTAAAAAGTTTGAAAAAAATTTGACTATGAGTTTATTTAATGCTATATATTAATCATAAGGAGGAGGGAGAATATGAAGATAGTAAGTATGGTTTTGTTAGCAGTCTTAGTTTTTAACCCGTTTTTTAGTTCAAGAGATTTTTTATGTCAACAAGATCAACATTTATTTAGAAGAGTAAGTTCTGTTCCTGATTTTAGTAATTACAACGTAGAAGATGTATTCATAGAGCTAATCAGCGATATGCCTGAGGGATCTGAAACAGCTAAAGCATGTAACATAATTTTAGATTTGTTAGATTCAAGAAGCGATTTAGTTAGGATAGAAGGTATGATGTTGGCAGCTAACTTGCCTCAAGAGATAAGAGATTTGGTTATGCCTGTTATTTTAGAGGATTTGATGGATATTGCTATATATAGTGACACTAAAACTAGAGCTTCGGCTATAGGAGCTTTAGGTAATTTAGGGATAAAAAATGAAAGAGTTATGAATGTGTTGATAAATTTTACACGCTTAGGTTATCAAGATCTTTCAACTATTTCTGCTATATCGGCTTTAGGTAATTTAGGTGTAACAGACGGAATTGGATTAAGTCGTCTTATAGAAATCGCAGAAGTTCGCAATCATGAGCATTACTCTGAGTATCATGAAGCCTTAGAAGCACTATGTAAACTGTGTGATTTAGGTCTAAGAAATGAGAGGGTTACAAGTGCTCTTGCAAGGTCTTTAGGATTTTTTGGTGTTGATCATCAGGAAACAAAAAAAATTATTGTAGAAACTTTAAGTAAATTAATGGTAGAAGTAACAGATGAAGCCATAATAGATAAGTTGGTTGATATAGCAGGTAGTGGTGTTGAGTCTTCTACTGATGCTGCAATAATTTTAGGTAATGTGGAAATACCAACGGATAGAATGATTGAGTTAGTTGACAAGCTTATATCTTCTGCGGATAGGATAATGCATTCAGGTGTTCGGGGTAGACTTTCAGTAATTTTGGATAAATTGGGTTATTTGGGTATAGCTGATAGTAGGATAGTAGAGATGGCGATGGAGATTATAGACAATGTCGATAGTAGCAATGTGGCTGATGCTATAAATGTTCTAGGTAATATAGGTGTCACAGATGAAGAAGCTGTAAGCAGACTCCAAGAACTTACGTCGCACACAAATGATTATATTCGTGTTAGTGCTATTGAGGCATTGGTTAAATTAGATAAAGCAAATGAAAGAATGAGAGATACACTTATAGAAATAGCGAAAAAAAACAGCATTAGTGGTAGCACCGATTTTTATATTGGTGAAAAAGCCATAGCAACTTTAAGCAATCCGAATATTGTAGATGAAAAGACAATTGAATGTCTCGTTGAAGTGATGGGGGTTTATGGAGAAGGTAGAGGTTCAGGTGTATATTCTGGGTATGCTTTAGATTCGTTAGCCAGTTTGGGTGTAACAGAAGAGATAGTAATTGAAGCTCTTATTGAGGCGTTTACTAAAGAATATCGATATGAGAGTAGAGATACGCTTAATTTTCGTATAAAAGTTGCAAAAGTCTTAGGTAATTTAGGGATAGCTGACGAGAGGGTTATAAGGAAACTTGCGAGACTTATAAAAGTTGTGGAATTCGACCATAATCGTAGAGAACTTACGGTAGTTTTAGGTAAATTAATGCGAGTTGCAAATCCCTAAACAATAAGCTGTTGATAAGTTAAAGGAAAGATTAAAAAGCATAAAGTAGTAGGTTTAATTTTTTGAGTATTCTTTAATTCTTCAAAATAAGATAATTTATCCAGTCTAGAGCTCTTATTTGCAAGCAATTGAAGAAGTAGACGATTAGAGTATAACTATGTTTTTTGGTCTCTAACAATGTAGGTAGG
>JAVCDA010000043.1 GCA_030765145.1 Candidatus Saelkia tenebricola
CCACTGATTTCGTTAGGATCAACACTTTCCATAACATCATATATTGCACTATCAAAAATCACCTGTGTCCATTGATTAGAAACTTCTTGTCTAAACAACTCTATTGTAACAACCCTGCCATCTGATAACGTAAGTCCATCTAAGTTATACATATTGTACAAGTTTTCAACACCCTGCTCTGGAGTAACATAGCTATTATCTCCATGACCAAATCCACCCTCTTGCACCCAATAAATAGCAGAATATATAGCCTGAGCAAATTGAATATCTGGCCCCATAGCTTCCATGTCTGCTAATTTAGCTGCATCTTTTTCCGCCTTTTCAGCAGCAGTATCATCAGCAGCAAGCTTTACTTCTAATATACTATTCAAATAACTATGTAATAATTCTTTAGCAGTATCTTCTGATATCTCCCTACCTAATCCTGTTGACAGCTCGGCTATTACTGTAGTCTGTTGTTCTTGAGAGAGCTTGCTCCAGGTAGCTTCCTGATCCCCTATAATAGAGGTATGCTCATGGCCAGCAAGATATGATGATAAAACAGGAGCAGGATTAATATTTTTATACATATTATTAAGTAGCTGTGCTTTTTGCTCTAAGTCATTTCCAGAAGCAGCTAATAAAGCATCTCCAACAATATTATACTGCTCTGATCCTCGTTCAACCTCAAATGATGCATCTTTAATAGCCCTGCGTGAGCGACCAGTATAATACGCAATGACCGGACCAGCGATAAATGAAAATAAAATAGGCGAAGCCCAGGCAAGCCAAGTAAACCCGCTTGTTGAATAGACAGATTCAGATACAAGAGCCGCTGCTATTAAACCTAATGCCAAAGTTATAGGACCACTTCTACTGCTTATAGCTTCACCTAATGTTGAAGGAACTCCACTGGCTAAAGATGCCATAGGCTTCCAAACCATAGCCTCACCTTGCTTTAGGCCATAGACATCTCTTATTGCAGATATAACATGTCCAGGCTGGTCATATAAGCTCTGCATAAGCGTTGACGTAGATATAAAGAAATTAGCTAAACCTCTACCCAAATCACCGGCAACTTGACCTGCTTTAACAGCTGGATTAGAAGAGTATCCATCGTTTTGGAGTCTATTAGTAATAGCTCCAATAAAACTAGGTATAGCAACCACACCTATTGCTGATGCTATTAAAAGAGCAATGTGAAAAATAGGATCCCCTGGCTTTAAAATTCCAGGCATTATCGCACCAGCATAATTAGCCATTAAGAATCCGGCAAATCCTATCGGCATAAGATTGGCTGTTAAGACAAATTCCATAATTCTTCTTCCTGAATCCGGTAATGAACCTGGATCTGTACCATCACCAAATATCTGGCTATAAAGACGGCCCATTGTTGTGTGTGGAAGCCATTCATCAACAATACCGATCCAATCTCCTACACGCCATCCCTTGGCTCTATTTAGCTCTACAAACCAACCGCCAGGAGCATCCTCCCCCATGGAAACATCATGCATGAATGCAGTAAGCAATGATATGGATTCTATGAAATCATGGCAACGAGTATAAGGCTTGAGAGCTTCTTCTGGAGACTGCATCATAGCATCAATATAAGACTGGATATCTATAACACCCTTGCCCATAAACTGTCCTGCGCCTAAAACCATATTGCCTATACCTGTAAAACGGAGTAGGCTTTGAGGTAAAGCTCCGCTCCACTTAGCATAAGCAGAATCACTCGTGTTTGACTGTTCTAAGAAAGGTTGAAATATAGCATATTCAGGATTTGCAGCTGCTGCTGCAATAATCTCTCTTATGGATCCTTCTGTATAGGTATTGTCCTGGTCTGCAATGGCAAAGTATGATATTGCTCTGCCATCTGTATCGCCAATATGAAGGCTATCTATATCCCCAAGCATACCGCTAACCATTTCCTCCTCACTAATAAGACCCTCTAAAGCACTGCTAAATCGTGCCAGCGAAAATATCTCCGATCCTCCGTTACGCCTATAGTTCATACCCTGAGCATGCCCCACAAGATATCTACCGTTATACCGCACAAGTCTATCAGAGAGGTTTTCAGAATCTGCATTAGGATTATAAATCAAAAACCCTCCCACCTGACCCTCAATATCAGCTGATGATATTAGTATTGTCTGTTCTTCTCCTTTAAAATGAAGTTCGTATTGATCACTATTAGAGATGCCTTGCTGGGCAAGTATATCGAATTTAAGAGGTATGATCTCTCCATTAGCACGTACTATATTTATTACGCCCTTCTCGTAATCAATAGTAAAGTTCCCTCTGGCTGCTGTTTGATTAAACAATTCTTTTCCAACCTTTACTATATCACCGTTGATATCTCTTAATACCTGCTCTCCACCTTCATAGCTAATGCAATAGGTGCTAGCAAAAGTGACATCCGCTTCTGTCAAATCCTGACCATTAACTTGAATTGCATCTCCATTAGCATCAGTAAATACTCCGCTATTTAAAACGGTATGATTTACAGTATCTATATAAAATCCATTTCCTAAATCAACACCTAACACAGCGCCATCACTATCTGTAAGTTTCTTCCGATAATCCCATTTTGGATCCGTATAGGTTGAAGGCGTACTATTTCCAGTACGCAAAAATAGGCCTAAATCTTGATAAGAACCCCATTTCTTTCCAAAACCTTGACCTCTGTGAAAATAGAATACTCTGTCTTTTCCAAACTCTTCCTGAAGCTTTAATACTTCCTCAACCTCACGCCGTACTACATCAGGATTAGCGCTATCAGATAAAAACGTGGCTACAACATTCTTTTCATCATTCCTGCTAAGAGACAAGCGCATTTTTGTAGCTATCTCAATAACATCAGATTCGCTTCCGCAAAATGCAGAATATAAAATTGCAGTCCTTCTATTATCAGGAATGCCCATCTCCTGGATAGTGGAATCTCTCTCTAATGTTGCACTATTTTGAAACAACGAAGCCCCCCAGAGACCAGCTAAATCAATAAAACCTCTAACACCAAAAAACAGAGGAAATGCCGCTGCGACTGTTACAGCAGTACCAATACCACTTGTTGCAACTAAATCTGATCCTATAACCCAACCATAGGTTAACAATGCTGCTGTTATATTTCTAACCCAGGTAAATATATTAAGCCTATTTTCTTTAAACCATTGTCCTGCGCGGCCTAAAAGCGAGAGGCTCTCCTCTTCTGCTGCTCCATTTATACTGGTGCCATCAACTACGTTCCATGGAGTTACAATAGATGAGAATCTGTACCAATCCCCATCCTCTCCAAGAACATCAGTTGCAACAGCTAATGTTAAAGCTGTAACCTCATCTCTGCCTAACATGCTGTAATTAGTCCATCCTTGAGCAGCAAACTCTTCAAGCATAGCTACTGTAGACGCAAGACGTTCGCTATCAGCCCCAGCAATAAATTCGTTAAAATCCGCTGACTCTCTTATGTTACGCACGTGGGATACACCCTCTATAAACTGCGCCTCATCTGCTGTACCCTGAAGATATGTCTTCCTGGCTAGATCTTCCCAGACAGCAGGGTTATCTTCAAATATAGTAAGGTCGTTACATCCGGCAGTAGACAGAATATTTATTAAAACAGCCATCTTGTTATAATCTTCAGTGTTCTCAGTTACAAGGCTCTCATATACCTCTATAATTTCAGATTCTAAGGCCACGACATCTGCTACTTCTGTTATCGAGCCAGATAGCGATATCTGGATTTCTGTTGATACAGTGCGGATTCTGCGATAAGAGAGCTCAGTATAAGAGTCGAAGTCAGCCAAAGAAATACCGTTAAATAGTTGAGTAGATAGCAATAATTCAATCACTATTACTCCGATTCCTTTCATTAACCCGTTATTTCTATAGTCTTTCATTGTCTCGCCCTCAATATGTATTCAATTTCAATTGCATCATCAATAGTTTCTGCTTTAGATAAATCAGCTAAAGAAGCTAAGAATGCCGCGACATTATCAACGGTTATGCCTGTTGTCGGAAATATAAACAACCTTGTAGTCAATGGGATATTTGATTGGACAACCTCGACATCATAGCTGCACCTGGTATGGAAAAAATCACCCCTAGGGCTATATGCATTGGGGTCTCTCTCAGTCTGCTGGAGAGAAAATCCTGTCACTTCTTTTGTTGCATCAAAGAAATCAAACATTGTAGCTTGATCAGGATTAAGTAATGCTTGTGTAGAAGAACTCCCATCGCTATAATTGACGACTATAACATCTGAATCATGAGCCTGATCATATGAATTATCCGGGGTATCTTCTGGACCTTTAAAAAACATCGAACTGAATCCTACAAACCCTGTATGCGGTTCATCTGCGATGCTAATATCACGTTTTGGGAAGTATTGTGCTTTGACATGCATTTCAGTTTCAGCACCCGGAGTTAGATTTATATCTAAAACACCGCTATAATCATCTGCATTTACCAGTAATAAAATATTATAACTATTGTCATCCATTTTGCGAATATACGATTCAACTATTTTAGGATGGTTTTCTTCGGCATTACCCCCCATTTCTACACCGCCTACATTATGTAATCCTAAACGTAAAGATGCGCCCATAGTAAGAGGAGGAAATGCTGTAAATCTTACATAGCCATTACCGCTTATATCTATAACCGAAGGATATTGTCCTACTGCCATTTTATGTCCGACTCTAACATCTGTAATGCCCAATGCTTCTTGAGGTATATCATCTGCAGTTAAGGGCACAAATTCCGCACCAGTTTCCTCAGCATGAGCGCTAAGCTCCTCATTCAGCGCATCTAAATATGATTGCACATCGGGATTAACATAATCATATTGAGAACGGCTATATAGAATCTCTGTAAAATCATCTAATAATTCATTGTACGTAAATACTCTTAACGGATCTGTATTGGTTACACCATGAGGCATGGTTACAATCCAACTCTCAGAATCAGAATAAACCTGATCTCCTCCGATACGCTCATAAGCTGTATAAGGCATTCCGCTGGGATATTCAAACCATGTTGTAGGTTGAGGAGATACATTATCTACTGCCAGCTGTAATGCTTTTTGTAAAAGCTGCTCCTCTACCATTTCAGTTTCTATAATTTCGCCATATGGACGCACTGCAGTTAATATACGACCTGTAAAATAATCTTCAAATTCTTCACGGGAAAAAGTTACAGCACCGAAAGATGCACTGCAGACAACTTCTTCATCCGTTACTTCTTTTATAAGAGCTACGTCACAATGATTATCTAATTCGACAAGAACAGGGTATGACAACAACGCTGTTCCATTGCCCTGTAACCATTTAATTTTAAAACTATCCCATTTTTCTGTAATTTCTTCCCCGGAGCTATCAACATAATCTACATACACAGGACTTAAATTACCTAAAAGACCTTTCTTGCTAACCCCCGTTACAACAACATACTCACGAGAATTACTCATACCAATCTGAGCTATAAACGGAGCCTTCTGTAAGATGGTGGGTACAGAATCATTAAGCTGTAATGGTTGAGATGAAATACCCAAAGAAGTCCTGATTTCATCTTCAAAGAAATCAGCCTCATATAATGCAAGTCCATTTAGTGAGGCATAATTTGCTATGGTGTATGGATCCTGACTTTGAGCAATCGTATCAACTAATATTTGAGTTATTTCATCTATTCCTTTTAAGGAATCTATCCCTGCATTCTCAATCACAAAGAAATTTACATCTCTTTTATCAATCATCCTTGCTAATTCTAATAATTCAAGAGCATACCCATCTTCAATGCATTCTGGAGTAATAGCACCAGTTAATATCTGAGGCAATAACAATTCCTCTATTAAATCAATAGACGCAATATCAGGAATATCAGGCAATGCCATCTCCTGCATCAATAAGCCACCGCTATTAACAATTACATCGGGATGTGCTATGAGAGCAGTACATATCTCTTCTATATAATCTTCATCCATGTCAACATATTCTATCCCCTCAATTCCATACCGCCTTAGAACCATCTGCTTACCAGCCTCATCCATTCTATAGAACCTGGAAAGAAGATGATCCAATTCACTGGTAACGGCATCAACAAGCACCTCGCGCGGATTATTCACAAGCCCATCAATATAAATAACACCGTCTTTATCCGGCCTTGTTTGAGCATCAGAAAAAATAATATTAACCTCTGCAATATTCGTCCAATCTATATCACGGCTACCAGCCATAGAATTTTTATCAATTACAACCGGTGTCCATTCATCCTGCTTTACCCCTGTTACCATATAAGATGCTTTATTACCTTCGTTGTCTTTAAACTCGACTTCAAATCTGCTGGTATAACCTGCATTCTGGTCCTGCCTGCCAAAACTCATACCGGCAACTAAATCAGCACCATCTTCCCGAGATCCACCCTTGGCAAAAAATACAAATTGCTCCATATGGCTCAAATCCTGATTCGGGAGTTGCATGTAAAAGCCGTTATAAACATTATGCTCTGGGGAGCTAACATCATAATCTAAACGCAATGAATACATACTGCCCCCAAACGTTTCATTGGGATCAAAGGAATAAGTCATACCTTCACTGGTATGTAATAACGGGTCTCTCTGCCAAGCACCAAATGAAAACTCTACAGCTAACCTGTTGGAAAGCACTTGATCGAGAGTAAAATCATGTTCATTCTGAACACCTTGCCAAAAAGAACTGTAATCTTCAGCTGCACCGCGATCAACATAATTATCCACAAAAGGCATAATAAGACTTTCATCGCTAATATCTAATTCTCCCCCCGCTGCTAAACTCAACGCTTCCTGCAATTCCACAACAGAAATAGAACCGTTAACAAGACCGCCTTCAACTCTACGTGCCCAACTGGCAATTAAAACCTCATGCATAGCAATACTTCTATCCATTTCTATGCCATAATAATCTCCCAGATAAGGTGTAATAGCTTCTCTTATCTGAAATTCAACATCAATATCTTCTTTGTTATATCCTTTAATAATAATCAAATCTGATAAAACACCCGTATCTACACTAATGGGTGTACTCACCGCAGTAATGCTTGAATCCTGGTTAATTAATGCGCCTGTACCTAAAGCAATTGCATTTGCAGGAATAGAAACCACACTTACCAATAAAAACGTAAGCATTGCTTTACAAACCAGTCCTATCTTCATGCGGAATAATTTACTCATTTAATTCCTCCACAATTGCAATATTGGTCAATATCCAGCTTATGACTTCAGAAAGAGGTCTGCCTTGATTCAAATGCTGTTCAAGTATGTAGCTCAGCATTCCTCCATCCCCAGTGTCAATAGTTTTCAATACAACTGTACTGGACTGCAATTCCTGCTCCAGAAATTCACAAGATACAACCCTGCTTCTGTGAGAATCAAACATTTCTAAATCACTTAAAACATCATCCACTGTATAGACACCTGTAATTTCCCCTTCTCTTAAATCATATCTGTTAAATGTCTGAGCATAAATTTGCATTAAGGCATCAACATTATCTGTATTGTAAATAGAATAAATCGAACTACGCGCAGCATCGTAATGGACTTTTGCTTCAAAATAATTCCTGCGGTTCTTTTCAACTGCAGTATAAAGAGCTTGCGTTAACACATAATCTTGTTCTCCAATACCTATATCCATCCTGGAAAGAGCATCATACGCTTCATCCATTGCGCTATCTAAATTACTCGCTATATAAATAAGGACGTCATAAGTCCTGGCATCAGGATATATCTCCCCCATGCCTATATCAGCCATGCCATGCATTTGCATAAGACGTGCTTGGGCAATTAAAATATTAAGTTTTTGCGCATCGACTGAGCCGCTATTCTGCTGGTACGTCTCATCTATTCTTCTAACAAGCAAATCGAAATCACCTGCTGTTTGAGCTTGACTAACTACATCTGCAAACTTAACCTGCAAGCCGGTAAAATCACTTGGCGCAGAAACATATTGACTAATCAAAGCTTCCACTCCGGAATTAAACCCACTGCTTACATCATCTGAAATTTCTTGTAATTCTGCTACGTCTTGCTCCTGAAACTCTGCTCTACTAATAAATCTTTGCATATATTCGCTGGGCATAAGACTATCCCAGAGAGACTGTTTGTCCTCATCCATTTCTGCCAGCATAGTAGCCAGTGTTAAAAACATGCCTTCTGAGAATCCAACACGATGCGTAGAAGCCCAGTAGTCTTGATCAGAATATCCCAACCCCTCATCTTCACTGACAACATCCTTAAAAGCATCTTGATCCCACATTCTGGGATACTCATAGGCAAGCCCTAATAACCCTGCTAATGCTGACCAATTCTCATCCGAAGCTTGAGCCAATCCATTCGTAGCTAAAAGCATGATTGGAAAATCTTCACCTACAGCATCACCAAAACCGGCATCCATCAAATATGCAGTTGTAGGCCTAATCTGTGTCTGGTCATCAACATAATGATATGCGCCAGGAGTAGCACCAGTCGTAATGGGAAAATGATTTGGATTTTCCCATGTGCGAGATCTATCAGCATTAGCTATTACAAATTCACGATTTGCCCGCGTTGCAATCAATGTATTTTCATACCAATTTATACCTGTTTTATCGACTAAATGCCGTTTATCAAACCATATTTCTGCCAGCTGAAAAGTAAATAGTGAATTAGACCAACTTGGGATATAAGAAGAGCCGTCTTCTATTTGCCTCTCTTCACGCCTCAGATTATAAAAAGCATCAGGTGTTATAGGATAAGCCTCTGAACCTATACCTAAAATATGGGTAATCAATGCTTCATCAGTATAAGTATCCCAATAAACATCGGTAAAACGAGGTTCTCCGTAATTGTCTCTTGGCGAATGCAGCCACCAGCCCATATTCATCAATCCAGGATGTTCACCGTCTACATTCATAAAATAGGACCATTTTGGATAAGAAAGAATCTCATCTGCCATAGCACGTATATCTCTTCTTTCCTTAAAATATTCTCTTGCCGAGAGAACACCTAAATAAAAAATTGCATTATCAACAACACCTGCATCATTACCATATTCATCGTTATATCTAAAATCTCCTGCATCATCAGGAGTAAAATATCTATATAACATTCCAAACCTGCCGTATTTATGTATCGGGCTATACTCGGCTAAAAACTTGTCCGGTTCAGATTCATACAACTGCTGAACAGCATCAGTAAATAACCCCTTGCTTTCAAGATATGCTTTTAAAACTTCCGGTTCCTTTTCAACGCGCAAAGCCTCTTCAATTCTTATCTTATTTTGAAGTTGTAATTCCTGCTCTGTAGTCAAAACCCTTCCTTTAGGGTCAATTGTTAAAATATCAACCCCTTCTTCCTGTGCTCTAACTTTGATATCATTTTGCAAATATTGCGATAGAAATGTTTCATACTCATCCAATTCTCTTAAGGTCTCGACTGCTGTTTCCAATGCTGCCCATGCCGATGCATAGCCTAATTCTCTATTGGTTGCATCTCCTTCATCCGGACTAAACCAACCATTTTCAACAATTGTAGGAATATATGAAAGTTGAAATCCTGTTGCTGCAATACTTAAATCACGTCCTGTTGGCGAATCGAAACTCCACCCTGTCAATTCATGACGCGTCCCGCCCATATTACGCGGCTTCATAAAGTAATTAAGCCCTTTTCTTCTAAGTATTTCTTCAAAGAACTCCTGAATAGTTAAATCCTGGTTTATTATGTCATACGACCTAAACTTATCTAAAAAATCAGAGGATGTCTGTGCTCCGATATTATCAGGAGCAAGAGAAGCTCCTAACAATCTCTCAACATAGGGTTTCAACACAACACCTACTGCAAGGCGCCGCTTTAAATCGGCAACACTCAGTCCATCTTCTATCTGCCCCATATACCAATCCCAAATACCTTTATGGTCCTGTCGGGCAAAATCCAATTCTTCACCCAGATATGCTGAGAAAAAAGGTCTTAAAGAATTTGCATCTTTGTTATCTTCTTTAAGCTGTTCAGCAAAAACCGGCCAGACAAATTCACGTGCCTCATCTGCTGTTAAATCCTGCTCTTCCATCACACGCTTTACTTCTTCACTAAACGTCTTAATAGCTTCACGATCTTCTCTAATAGAAGTAATATACGGCCGCTGAGGTAAAACAAAAGGAATCCCTGTTGATTCCAAAAACTGTTTATTTTCCGCTAAAAATCCTACATCAGTATTAACTTCATCCAAACCGCTTAATTGAGGTGCTTTATCTTCGAAGTAAATATCTTTCAGCAAAAATCGGCCTGTAAGAGGTCTCCCAGCTTCTTGTAAAATATCTTTTTTAATAACAATTGAAAAATTACTGATTTTGGTCCAATCAATATCATCCTTGTGCTCGGCAATAAAATTATCCATATCAATTTCGACTTTTACCCACTCTGCATCAAGTTGATTGATAGTGGCAACATCCCCCAGCATAACAGAAACAGGATTTACATCAGGAGTACCTTCAATATCAAATTCAATGCTTATGTAAGGTACAAAACCTAAATCATCAGATTTAACAAGAAAAGATATATTTTTATCCTCAGTAAAATCCTGAGACTCAGTAATAGTCCAAATAGCATTATAATCTTGCGCAGAAACATCATACCCTATCAAGTAATTAGTACCCTGATGCGCATAATAAGAAAGCAATTTATTAGCACCTGTCAAAATATCATCAAGCAACACTCCACTGGGAATAACGCCAACACCACCTTCAACTCCGGCTGCAATTTTTTCAACTTCGGCATAAAGTACTTCTTTCTGAGCTATACTTAAAACATCAAAATCGCTCAGTCCAATCTCATCCTCTAAATAGTCAGTCTCCGGTAAACTGTTAAATAAATATGATTTAACATTAGCAAGAAGCTCTTTGCGTATTTCAAATTTAGCTTGCAGTTCTTCCTGGGAATAATCCATCAGCATCCACTGTTCAATTTCACGTTTTAAAAAATCGACTTCTTTAAGAGTAAATGTTTCTACGCAAGGGAAATATAATTCCACTAAAGAGTCTCTTACAAATGTTGCTTCAGGAGTATCATATTGAGGTAAACTTAAGCTAGGCTCTTGATACGGTTCAACATCAAAATTAATCAAACTGAATGGATCATCAGCACCAACGCTGCCAAAACCTGTATCTATCGTTATAGAGGTGTCAAAATCAACATTAAAAAGACCTAAAGGATCATCTGTCCCAAAACCCACTGCCTGGACATAAGAAATATTGAGAATCAAAAACATGCATATAAAAAGTATTTTTCCTCTTTTCATCGCTTTAAAACCTCCTCCAACCAAAACCTGTTTTATATAACCCTCTGTCTTCTACCATAAGTATACCATTAATACCCCCTAAAAGCAAATCGTAATACACTTTTTTTAAGAACTTTTTAAAAGACAAATATACCGCATAACATACTATGATATTTAATGTTACATTCATTGATAGAATCACTGATCTCCCCCTTTCTTTGAATTCAACGCAAACCTATTACATCCTTACCACGCCCAGCCTAAAAAAGCAAATCCACAGCTCAAAATTTATTCCAGATTAATATTCCCTATCGCAAACCACTGCTCTTAATCAATCTGTTCCAATAACAACTCTATCTCTTGAATAACTTGTCCTCTATAGTAATCACTTAAAAAATCATCTATATTAGGCTCCTTAAATCTCATAACAATATTTTGTAATTCATCTCTAATCTGCACAACTTTCTCATCAGGTATATGTACAAACAATTTAATAAGGTTTTCTGATTGCCCTGTAAACCCATAATTATACCCTTCAACCAGCCTATCAATAACTCGTTCTATTTGCTCATCAGGCATATAATAAATGTAAGGAGATTCATCTTTAAGAACATGATTCAACAATTTCCATGTAGCTTCCCATGTACCCCAGAGACTTTCTTCCTCATAGTAAGTATTGCTCAACATATCAAGCAGTTGATTAAAAATACTGGGTTTTATATTAGTTGGAAGATGTTGGAATATTCCTGACCAACCAAAATATGCCCCACAGACAAACTCTTCTTCTTCCAATAGCTCTAAAATGAGTTCGCCAGCTTGAGCTTTTTGATTTTCGTTTGCATCAGGCAACATTACAGCAAGTGCCTTTAGCACCTCTTCTCTAATCGTTCTTGAATGGTCCCACCATCCCGCAAAATAATGCCCAGGCATAAAAGCACTCACGTCACCTAAAAGAGAAAGCATTTCCTCAATTACAATCTCTTTTTTTTCTGACGGCATCTCCTCGAACATTTCTTTTAACATCATTACGCTTACTCCTTTAACCTCAGAATCTTGATGGTGTAACAATGCTTGAACATCGCCTATAATTGTCAATTTCTCATCTTCGGACAAACGAAAATACAGCTCTACAATCACTGTGCCAGCTATTCTATTAATTTTTCTTTTAAAAATACGACCGTCAAAATCAACAACATCAAGCTCTCTTGCATCCTCCAAGCATTGCCCTAATGCTTTTACAATTTCAAATTTCACTTTATCATTTTCAATGTTAGGAAATACCGTATCTCCTAAGCGCAACATTACGTTATACCGCACTTCCGGACGATCAACACCTAGAAGCTGGACTAACATCTCAGCAACAGCTAATTTAATATCCTCACTAAGTGTTGGAAATATAGGAACAAAATTTTCAATTATTGCCTCACGGCGTACTTCAATTGCATTATCCTCAAATCCCTTAAGTAATTCTTTAACTAACTCTAATTTAATACTTTCGCTATCAAAAAGAGAAATTAATTTACCAATCGCATCGCATGCTATTATTCTTCTGTTTAGATCTTCGCTGTCAATAAGAGAAATTATATCCTGGCTCAATTCGAACATTAGCTCTTCATCTTCAATGGCAGGCAGAGCCTCGTTTACCAAAGCCCCGACTGCTATCCGCACTGTACTTATATTTTCATGGTCTATAAAATCGGCTATATCTCCTATAAACTCTACTTTTAAATCTTCATCTTCTATCTTAGGAACAACGGATGCTAAAACCTCAATTGCCGCTTTTTTTATATTTCCTAAATAGTCCTGAATAGAATAAAGATGTTCACCTTTAAATGTTGAGGCAATTTCTCTTGCAATTTTCTCTTTTAAATCTTCATTTTCTATCAAAGGTACTATGCCATAACCCAGTGTTTTTATTGCATTGCATCTATCTTCTATAGAATACAGAGAACTCGTTGCAACGATTGCCAACGCTTCGCATATCATTAATTGTTCCCTTTCTTCTAAATCCGGATAATAGCCAACTAACATATTCATGATTCTATCTTTAAAAGTAGCATCGCCCTTTAGCAAATCTATCATTTCGTATCTTATAAACTTGGTCTTCTCTTCTTCGTTAAAAGAATTAATTAAAGAATCTAGAGAATCAACAACACCATCGGCTACTTCGTCTGAACAGCAAGGAGCTTCTTTTATATATGTCATAAAAAATTGAATAAGATCATCCCGAACTTCGTCATTTGCTACGTTATCAGCTATTGTAGAAAGAACGTCTACTTTGGGGGGGCTATGACCTACTAAAAATCTTGACGTCGCAAGGCCTATAAGTACCTTTTGTGATTCAGGACCTAAATAAGGAATCAAATCTTCTAAAAATTCTTCCCTATATCCGTAGCTGTAACTATCCATATATCTCACAATACGACTTGCGACTTCCAATCCTAATTGATCATCTTCTATTATTAATGTTTTTGCTGCTTCAAAAAATTCATTAAAACAATCGTAAAACACATATATACTATTCCTACCATCATGTGCATTAGGAAAAACGGAAAGCACGCTCGATACTATATCTTTTTTTAAAACATTATCTCCTATAAAAGGAAACAATCCAGAAAATGCATCAATGATACTACTTGCTAAATATTCATAACACGAAGAGTCAGTCATCTTATCTAATAAATAACGTGTAAGCTGTATTCTCCTTTCATCATCTATATAGCCTGCACACTCTCTTATTGCTCCTATTGTCGCCCTCTGGATAGTTATCTCCCGATTGTCGAAAAATCTACTGCTGAACATATATGTTGCTAAATTTTTCTTATAATTTTCGTCGCCAAGAGTAGGGAACAATTGTGCTAAGGCATCAATAGCTCTTACTCTTATATCAGTTACACCAGCGCTTATTAGCGAGATTACACTATCATCCAATAATGGCTTTAAAGCTTTGGCAACATTTAATCTTATAACCTCATCTTTACAGCTTGGGACATCTCTTCCAAGATACCACACTGCTGCTGCCCGTTCACCTGGCTCGCTACTCTTTAGTTGTTCAACCATTTCTTCAAATATTCCATATCCGAAATAATCCGAGCGTTTATCTTGCTGTGCCTTGAAGGAAAAATCTTCAGACGTATCCAATTTGACATCGTCGATTGCAATAAAAACATTCTGTTCTTCCTCGGAATATACCCCTCTTAATCCAACTACTAATGTTAAATCCTCTATTTTCTGAGCATCAAAATTAACCGGCACTGCCAAAGTTTGCCACTCTCCATTTTTCAAATCCTCCACCGAATAAATAAACTGGGTAATAATCTCATCTCCATCTTTTAGTTCTATAACAAGTTCGTCAAATACGTCTTCTGCTTCCAGGTAAATATCAAAAGATAACCCGCTGAATTTTGGTATCGCTTGCTTCATTTCATCACTTAATTTAATCCAGATACCTCCTGCGATATCTAAATCTTTTATATTGCTTAAAGATTCTTCAGCAACTGTCTGCATAGTTAAATTATAAAATCTTCCCCGTTGCCCTCCCTGCGGAATATCAAGATTTTCACCAATCCAAGAACTTATGGTTTGGTTATCTATATGCCTTGACCAATTCCCCACCGAATCCTCTATCCTCGGATTGTCAAAATCAAATATCACCCCATCCTCATTCGGTATCTCTATATCAGTTACCGACATAGATGGGGTTTGGGTTTGATTGGATAACAACACTGCATGTGATGAAAAAGAAATAAGACATACTAAAAACAAACTGATAAAACTAATTCTTCTCTTCATTCCCCCCCCTCCTTTTTTCTACAATAAACTAATATTTAATTATGAATCTCTTCCAACAAGTCTTTTAATACGCTAATTCTATAGTCTATATTTTTTTTGTCAGAGTCAGAATTCTGCAATTCAATGATTATACCTTGAAACCTAATTCGTATGTTGCTTAATTGCTCTAGAGGCAAGTGTGGTAATAGATATTTTAAATTCCGTGAAATATCATCTTCGTCACCTTTATATTCATATGCTTCAAAAATTAAATCAACAATAGCATTTTTTTCTTCTTCAGAAAAATACGCAATATAATCATTACTATGATATAAGATGTTATTAAATAAATTATTTGCATTATTCCACGGTATATCCGAACCACTACTAACATAACTATCTTCTCTTTCTAAATCTGGTATTATAGCAACAAGTGAATTGACTAAATTAGCCTTGTTCTCATCAGTCAAAAAAGGAAAGATATACGATGATACGTACCGCAAAGAATCTTCATAAGCCTCTTTATTAGATAACGACTCTACTGTTGCCAAATTAAGCTTAACCACTTGTTCAGATGTAGCTTCCTCCAATAGATCTCCTAAAACTATTGCTACTACTTCTTGAATAGTATCACTATGCTGATACTCTGATTTAACCCTGCCAAAATTTCCTAACAGTGAAATACAATTATCAATAAGTAACTTTTTATCTTCCATTAAAATTTCATTATTCACCATATAAATATCTAATATTTTTAATACTTGAGCTATAACCTGCATATCTTCTTGAGCTAACAGTTTAACCATATTACTTACAACAGATATCTTTGAATCTTCATCTAAACTGCGCAAAATATTACTAATTGATGCTTTAGCCATCAAGCCTGCTGTTAACTCTCGAGGAAGATGCTGCCATTTGCTCCAATATGTTTCATGTGCAGTTATATCATTTAAATACCCTTTTAAAACTTCTATAATACCTACTTTGATTTCGTTATTCTCTATATTAACAGCAACATCACCCAAACAGTCAATTGCCTTAATTTTTACAACAGGCTTGTCGCTTTCTAAAAACGATATCAGCATTTGAGCAACAACCTCATTCTCCTTCTCACTTAACATTGGAAGGATATCGTCAAAATATTGATAAGCCAGAACCCGTGCAAGATCATCATTGTCTGTAAATCCATAAATCCATAGAGTTTCAACCATATAAAGTCGGAATTCCTCATTCTCAAACATAGGCATAAGCTCTTTGATTGCATTATACGCTGTCGTTCTCTTGTCTAAATTTCCACTTTTAACCAAAGAAATAACTTTCTCACTTAATTCAATTTTTTTATTCTCATCTACTATATTTGGAATACACATGTTAACTACAGCCCATATTGCTGTTCTTGCGATATTAATATAATTAGACCCAATAAAACCTACTATATCCTCTGTAAATTTAATCTTTTCAGATTCATCAGTTAGTTGAGGTATAAGCTCCGCTAATATTTCTATTGCACATTCCAAATTGTTATTAATCAAATACTGATCTCGCAATGTTGTTGTATTTAAAATTGCATCTTCTATCGCTGTGCAAATTTTTATTTTATCACTATTAGACAACTCATTAAAACCAGAAGCCAAAAGCCTTAATGTATCCCGCTTATTTTCCGTACGAGGTGTCAGCAGCCTTTTAATTAACACATCTTTTACATAACTATCCTTTTCTGCATCGCTTAAAGAGTGCTTGCACAATTTCAAAGCATCAACTAATCCAACTACCCTATTGTTCCGCATATCAACATGTGGAGCTTCTAAATATGCCACAATAAGAGCTGATAGCTCATCTCTTACATCATTGTTGGCAGCATTATCAGCTATTGCTACAAGTATTGTAGGGTTATTGAATGAGAATTTGGATTCTGGAGTAAAAAATCTGCATTCTGAAATAATTTCAATAAGAACCTTTTGTTCATCAGAGCCAAGATTTGGAATTATTTCCTCTTTTAGAATGCTACCTAACCAGTAAATATTAGACAGTCCTTGATTCATAATGATTTTTCTAGAGATCTCTACATTTAGTTGGCTGTCTTGCTTGGATACAAGAGCGCTAAATATACTTTCAAAACTTGATGATGAAAGATGTTCCATGTCAACCCAAGACATAGAGAGAATAGCATCTATTATTTCTAATTCTAACTTACTATCTTCCAGCTTGTCAGGAAAAAAAGATGAAAGCGCATCAAGTAAACTACTACGCCATAGATAATACTCTCGCCCCCCTATTTCGTCTAAAAGATTGTCATTTCTTCGATCTACAAATTTAGCCAACACGCTTTTTGCAATACTTACCATCCTTGTTTTAGGCACATACTCAATAATTTTATCCATATTGACCATGGTTATCTTTTGAATACTAATTTCTCGATTATCTATAAACCTACTGCTTAACATATAATCAGCTAATTCTTTTTTATATTCATCATCAGTCAACGTAGGAACTATCTTTGCCAAAGCTGTAATTGCCTTAACTCTAATATCAGTTATACCAGAACTTATTAATGGAATTACACCGTCATCTAATAGCGGTTTTAATGCTTTAGCAACATTCAATCTTATGACTTCATCTTGACAGCTTGGAACATTATCTCCAAGATATATAACCGCAGCTGCTCTTTCCCCGGGTTCACTACTATTCAGCTGCTCTACCATATCCTCGTATATCCCGTAAGTAAAATAATCTGACCTTTTATTCTGCTGAGATTCAAAGTAAAAATCTTCAGATGTATCCAATTTAACATCGTCGATTGCAAGAAAAACATTCTGTTCTTCCTCGGAATATACCCCTCTTAATCCAACTACTAATGTTAAATCCTCTATTTCCTGAGCATCAAAATTAACCGGCACTGCCAAAGTTTGCCACTCTCCATTTTTCAAATCCTCTACCGAATAAATAAACTGGGTAATAATCTCATCTCCATCTTTTAACTCTATAGTAAGCTCATCAAATACATCTTCCGCTTCCAGGTATACATCAAAAGATAAACCACTAAATTTGGGTATCGCTTGCTTAATTTCATCGCTCAATTTAATCCAAACTCCTCCTGCTATATCTAAACCTCTTACATGATTAAAAGGTTCTTCGCCTCCTATCTGCATAGTTAAATTATAAAAACTCTTCCTATCAGCACCTTCCGAAATATCAAGATTCTCACCAATCCAAGAACTTGAATATATTGCCTGAGCTCCTTCTGGAATAGTGTATCTATATGGACTAACGTATTCATTGTAAGTCCAATCCCCTACCAAATCCTCTATCCCCGGACTATCAAAATCAAATATCACCCCATCCTCATCCTCTACCTCTATATCAGCTACCGGCATAGATGGGGTTTGGGTTTGATTAGATAACAACACTGCATGTGATGGAAAAGACATAAAACAGATTAAAGAAAGACCTATAAAACTAATTTTTCTCTTCATTTCTCCCCCCTCCTTTTTATCTCCTAATATAATTATAACATTTGGGTACTTACATAGTCAAACCGTTTTACCAACTATTTAAAAAGTGGGGGTAAAAGTAAATCTCAACACCTATTCTTAGCTGATTAAATAAATAATTTTAAAAATCCCAATCTAATAATCCGTTTTCCGGGAGATAGATATCGGTAAAAGATGTTTCTAAATCTATATTGTAATTAATGTTATTAAAAACAAGCTCGTTCTCTAAATATTGAAGAAAGGAAACAGTATCTTTATCATCATATTCCATTCCTATATTTTCTTTTTCCTCAATCTTATATATTGCTTCCTCAGCTGCATTGCGAACCCACATACTGATATCATTGACTGCTACTTCTCTCAAAGTACCCAAGGTGCTTTCCTCCCCTATTAAACCTAAAGATTCTGCTGCCCGAATCCTTACTTCCTCATTTAAATCATTAAGCACTCTATCTAATACCGGCTCAACCCCTCGTATGTGCCCAATATATCCCAATGCTTCTACAATCCCTTCTCTAA
>JAVCDA010000028.1 GCA_030765145.1 Candidatus Saelkia tenebricola
CTTTAGCAAAAAGAGTAGTCTGTATTGAGAAAGATAGGGGCTTTTCAGAAATACTTGAGAAGAATTTTTTTGACAAAGATAATATTGAAATAATTAATAAAGATATACTAAAATATAATTTATCTTTATTGGGCTATGATAGGATTAAGGTAATTGGCAATCTTCCTTACTATATAACAAGTTCAATAATTTTCCATCTCCTAAACTATAAGGATATTATAGATTCTATTTTTATAACAATCCAAAGAGAAGTTGCAGAACGTATTACTGCAAAAAAATCTAGCAAAGAGTATGGCGTGCTATCATGTAGCCTGCAATATCATTGTGATTGTAAAATTCTAGAAAAACTCCCCAAGGGTTTATTCTTTCCAAGGCCTGATGTAGATTCCTCATTCCTTAGGTTAAAAGTCCTAAAAAAACCTTCAGTTGAGGTAAAGGATGAAGAGCTACTCTTTAAGGTTATAAAAAGTGCTTTTAACCAGCGCCGTAAGACTCTATTTAATAGTCTCTCTAAGAGCCCTTTGATGGAAATAGACAAAGATATTCTATTTAAGGCATTTAATTTATCAGGCTTTGATAGGAATGTTAGGGGTGAAAAGCTTGGACTTAGCGAATTTGGACTATTATCTGACCATCTTAGCTCTTTACATTAATAAGTATTTATGTTATTTTATGTATTAATATAACAAAAGGGGATTTATGAGAATATTTTCATTTTTCTTAGTTGTAGCGTTGTTTTTGGTTTGTGGTACTACTCTTTGTGCTGAAGAAGTTCTTAAAAGCACAATAGATGATCAGGCGAGCGTTGAAGTGACAGTTTATAACAACAACTTAGGTCTTGTAAAGGATACTCGTAATATTAATCTTCCTGTTGGAGTGGGTGAGCTAAGGTTCATGGATGTTGCATCAAGTATCATGCCTGTAACGGTTCATATAAAATCACTAAACCAATCTAATGAGTTTTTTATATTAGAACAGAACTATGAGTATGATCTTATGGACCAGAATAAACTGCTTGATAAATATGTTGGAAAAAAGATAAAGCTGATAGACGCAAATAAATATCAAGACAGAAAAGATATTATTGAAGCAGAGCTTCTAAGTAATAATAAGGGCCAAATATACAGAATAGATAACGAGATATATCTTGGGCACCCTGGTTATAAAGTCCTACCTGAAATACCAGAAAATCTAATTGCAAAACCAACCCTTATGTGGCTTTATGAGAACAGTACCAATTCTCCTCATAACATAGAGGTCTCATATCTTACTAATAATATTGGCTGGAAGGCTGACTATGTATTGGTATTAAATCAGGATGATTCAGAAGGTGGCCTTTCAGGCTGGGTTACACTTAATAACAGAAGTGGTACTACATATAAGGATGCAAAGCTAAAGCTTGTTGCAGGAGAGGTTCATAGAGCTCCACAGGCACCAGATGAGATGCATTATGAAGGTATGCTTGCAAGTGCAAGCAGGTCAAAAAGCCGTTTTGAAGAGAAGTCATTTTTTGAATACCATATCTATGATTTAGGAAGAAGAACAACAATAAAGGATAATCAGACAAAACAGATTAGCTTATTAGAGGCATCTGATATTAAGACAGAGAAAGAGCTACTTGTTTATGGTGTAAAGACATGGTATACCAGGCAATACAGAGAGGATAATCTAAAGCAGCCTGTCAACGTCTATATAAAGTTTAAAAATGAGAAGAAGAATAATCTTGGCATGCCTCTACCAGCAGGCATAATGCGTCTATACAAAGAAGATGATGAGAAATCGTTACAATTTATTGGCGAGGATAGAATAGAGCATACCCCTAAAGATGAAGAGATAAGACTTAAGATTGGCGAGGCATTTGATGTTGTCTGCGAAAGAGTACAAACTGATTATAAACAGATTACAACAAGGCTTCATGAAACTGAGTGGGAGGTAACTCTTCGTAACCATAAAGAAGAAGACGTAGTAGTAGGTATAATAGAGCTGCTATATGGTAACTGGAAGGTAATAAATAATACCCATCAGTATCAGAAAAAAGATGCTTTTACTATAAGGTTTGATGTGAAGGTTCCGAAAGATGAAGAGGTAAAGGTAAAATACAGAATAAGAGTCGGCCTAGAATAGTATGTCTATTAAAAAAGATACAATAAGATACGTTGCAGACTTAGCTCGATTAAGCCTTACAAAGGCAGAGGAAGAGCTCTATGCTAAGCAGCTAAATGATATTTTAGGCTATATGGATCAGTTAAATTCACTTGATACCAAAGATATAGATCCTATGAGTCATGCAGTGTCTTCAAGTAATGTTTTACGTAAAGATAAAATTAAAGAATCAGTTTCAAACAAAGAGGCCCTAGAGAACGCACCTGAGGAAAAAGATGGTTCTTTTAAGGTTCCTAAGGTTATAGAGTAATATATGAAAGATTTCACTAAATATAGCGCATTAGATCTAAAAGAGAAAATTACCAAAGAGAATATAAAAGCATCTTCTATAGCTTCTTCAGTAATAGATAGATATGATTCTGTTGAAAAAAAAGTAAAAGGCTTTGCACACTTCGATAAGGAGATATTAGCTAAACGTGCCCAAGAGCTAGATAAGAGCTCATCTAATGGCGCGCTTTTAAAGATACCAGTTGCTCTAAAAGATAATATCTGCCAAAAAGACGAACTTACTACATGTGCTTCAAGAATATTAGATGGTTTTAGACCTCCTTATGATGCTACTGTAGTAAAGAAGCTTAAAGAAGCAAACGCCTTATTGATAGGGAAAGCAAATATGGATGAATTTGCTTTTGGATCAAGCTGTGAAACATCATACTATGGTCCGACTAATAATCCATATGATCTAGATAGAGTACCCGGTGGATCTAGCGGTGGTTCAGCAGCTTTAGTTGCTGCTGATGA
>JAVCDA010000029.1 GCA_030765145.1 Candidatus Saelkia tenebricola
ACGCATATATAAACCAAGGGACCTACCCCTATGCCCAGAATTGATTTGGGACCATTCAGGAACCAAAATAGGGCGAAATAGAAGGTGCTATTCGGAATCAATAGCAATAGATGGAATCGGAAAAAACCTAATTTTAAAAGGGGAAATATGTAACTCATTGTTGATATAGATGTTGGGGATATTACCTGAATAGGATTTTCAGTCCCGCGCTCTACTCTGCCTATCAGTAGATAAGAGTGAACTACCTCAGTATTAAATATAATTTTATCTAAAGTTAAACTCCCATATTTATATCATCCACCCCACCAAAAACCCACCAAAAATACAAAAATTATGCTTTCCATGGGTAAATAATAACTTGAGATAACTTGACTTACCTTGTGATGTAAAGTATTGATTTTACTGCAGGATTGGCTCTCTTTTACGTAACTGACTGGCCCTATTAAACTACCTGATATTTTAGTAATGGAGGTGGCGGGAATCGAACCCGCGTGTTTACGAAAGAAATCTTGAGCATCTACATGCATAGCCTTTTATTTAAATTCACTTATCTAACTTCAAAAGGCAGAATTCAGATAAGCATATCCTGCGTAAATCTTATTCTTTCACCCACAGGCAAAATGAAAGAGGCAACCTGCTATCCGAGCCTCATTTAAAGTCACAGGCAAACATCAAAGAGGCCTCCCTCTTAACAGAGAGAGTATGAGACGCAACCAGCGTCGCTTATTTTTTTTTGCCAGGTTTTTAACGAGGCCTCCCGGCGTACCTCGACATGCAACTTCAAGACTCAAATCATAAATCGAGTCCATTCACCCCCAAATTTTGAAAGATCACTAATTCAAACTATTTTAGATATACCACTTTATCTGCGCTTTTTCAACTCCTGCTGAATCTCTCTATCAATTACCTTTTTCTTTAAATCTTCCCTCTTATCAAAAAATCTTTTACCCTGTGCCAAAGCAAGCTCTAATTTTGCCAATCTATTTTCTTTAAAATAAACCTTTAAAGGCACAAGAGTAAAACCTTTCTTTTGAACGTCATTAAAAAGACGGAGAATCTGATTCTTATGCAAAAGCAATTTGCGTACTCTTATGGGATCAGATGTTTTATCTGTTGAAAATTTATAAGGATTAATATGAAAATTAAATAAACGCACTTCACCGTTTTCAATCCGGGCAAAACTATCACTTAAATTACCCTTGCCCTGCCTTAATGACTTAACCTCGCTTCCTAAAAGAGATAATCCCGCTTCGATAGTATAGATGATTTCATAATCACGGCGCGCTTTTCTGTTTGTAACAACTGATTTCTCCATCAGAGATTATCTTGGTAAGTAAAATGTTTGAATAAACATTCTCTATCAACTTCAAGCTGCCCGCGGATTTCTTCCTGACTGATAAACACCTCTTCGGCTCTTAACATCTTTTGAATGAGGAAAGAAATCGTTTTCCCATACAAATAACCCGTAAAATTAGGTATATATATCTCAAAACGCAAGAATTTACCTCCAAACGTAGGCGATGTTCCAACATAGAGAAGCCCCGGCATTTGTTTTTCTTTTATAATTACTTCACCGATATAAACACCTTTCTTCATCTGGAACACATGGTCAGTTAATACATTAGCCGTAGGAAAACCCAATTTCCTCCCTCTACCTTCACCTGGCACAACTTTGCCTTTAAATTCAGGGAATCTGCCCAGCATAAAAGAAGCACTCCCTATATCCCCGTCAATCAACGCAGCTCTTATCCTGGAACTGCTTACCTTTTCCCCCTTCATATTCAAAAAAGGAAGAACATGCAGCTGGAAATTTAGTTTCTTCGCTAATTCCTCTAACAGATTAATATCACCCTCTTTATTTTTTCCAAACCTAAAATCTTCTCCAATGACAATCACTTTCGGCGCAAATTTTTGATATATAAAGTTGTTAAAAAAATCAACCGCATTATATAAAAGCAGATTTTTATCAACTTCTAAAACAAAACAATAATCAAGCCCTACCTCTTTTAAACTATTAATTTTATCTTCAATCGGAGTAAGTACTGTAAAGGGATTTTCTGGATTCAAAATCTCTTCCGGATCAGGCGATAGAGTAATCACAAGATTTTTCAATCCTGATTCATTAGACAAAGACTTTAATTTTTCAAGGATCATCTTATGCCCGATATGAACCCCATCAAACACACCTAATGTTAAAGCTAAACCTCCTACATCAGGACTTTTAAGTTTATTTTCTTCTAAAACTATCATTTTATAATTGAATCCCAGATTCTATCTGTCTTTAACACAAAGTTTTCTGAATTCGAATTGTTCATGATCTCATTCATTTCATAAGCCTTATCTATTTTGAATGCCCCAACTGAAGTCCGGACCATTTTGGAAAGATGCGCAGGGTAACCGAGCTTTAATCCAAAATCTACACATAGCTGCCTTATGTACAAACCCCTTGAACATTTTGTATCGAAAACAACAGTAGGCAGATTTATGTTTTCAATTGTTAATTCATAAATCTTGACCTTGCGCGAGGCTCTGGGAACCTGGATGCCTAATCTTGCAAGCTTATAAAGCCTCTTTCCCTGATATTTAACAGCAGAATACATCGGGGGAACCTGATCTATTTCACCAACAAAAGAAACCGCTGCTTCTTCTATTTGCCCCTTGGTTAATTTTAAATAACCCGTGTCTATAGCCTTACCAATTACTTCTCCTGCCAAATCCCCCGTAGTAGTAGAAAACCCTAAAGTCATTTCTGCAAGATAAGTTTTATCCAAACCTATGATCTTCTGCGAAAGCTTTGTGGCTTTGCCTATCATTATTATTAAAAGTCCGGTTGCTAAAGGGTCCAGCGTCCCCCCATGACCTACTTTTTTAACACCAAATCTCTTCCGGATAAAATCCACTACATCATGAGAAGTGATTCCCGTTGGCTTATTGACTAACAGAATTCCGTTTAAAGACATTTTATTTCCCCGAAAGATATTTTTTGATTTCTCTTAAAACTCTGTTTTGAACTGAAGTCAAACTCCCTTTAACTCTGCATCCACTAGCCATCTTATGCCCTCCTCCTCCAAAAAGTGCAGCAATCTTATTAACATCTACCTTTTTATCTTTAGAACGGAAACT
>JAVCDA010000045.1 GCA_030765145.1 Candidatus Saelkia tenebricola
AGATATAGAAACCACAATTCCCAAAAGAACTATGCTTGATACAGCAAACAATAACTTCCTGCTCATTTCTCCACCTCCATTTGATTTGAGTTTTTTGACAAATATTCTCCGGTCATTAGTTTAAATATCATTTTGCTACACCTTGAACCAAACACACCTACAAAGTATTGTAACATTATACCATTACATCATTTAAAAAAAATAAAAAAAATACACCCAACTCAAAACTTCATCTTAAGACTTTATCATAACCAGCATCATTTTAAATCTTTTAACGGCATTTAGTGCATGCGGTTTATCAGCCGGCATTATTATCATTTCCCCTGATCTTAAACAATGGGAAATGCCTGCGATAATTATTTCCGCTTCTCCGTCTAAGATATACACCAGTGCATCAAAAGGTGCTCTATGTTCACTTAATCCCTGATTTTCATCGAAAGCGAACAACGTAACAGAACCGGTTTCTTTTTTTATAACCTCACTGCTTACAACAGCACCATCCTGATAATTAACCAGATTAGCTATCATGATTTGCTTATTCATATATCCCCCTTTAAAGTCAATTTACTTAAACACTATTTTCTATTATTTCTTGAATCAAACCTTCCCCATAAACATTAAAACACCTATTACAACAAAAAAAGATGCGCCGACATACCGTATCAGCTCGGGTTTTATATGCTTGCTTAATAACACACCTATTACTACTGAA
Source organism: Candidatus Saelkia tenebricola (assembly GCA_030765145.1). Classification (GTDB taxonomy): domain Bacteria; phylum Omnitrophota; class Gorgyraeia; order Kaelpiales; family Kaelpiaceae; genus Saelkia; species Saelkia tenebricola. The sequence continues at coordinate 713 of JAVCDA010000045.1, forward strand.
ATCGCTGTAACTATAATATATGCCGTGACAGACCCCAACCAAACAGTAAAAGGCTTACCTGACTTAGCAGACATAGTGATTCCAACAAGTTGAGTCTTGTCAGCAAGTTCTGCAAGAAATATAGCCGAAAAAGTTGCAACAAAAATCTTTAAACTCATAATATCCCTCCTTTATTCTATTTAAAATACTGCTTCATCTCTAACAATGACAAGCTTAACAATATTTTTCATATCTTGTCTATATTATCAATACCGGAAAAAACTAACAACCGTTATCTAATCAAGGAGGATTTTTCAGAAATTAGTTCTTATCTAACAACCGTTTTATTTCATCAAGCACAAACATAACATTAAAAGGCTTGTATACCACAGCATCGGCTAAATTCAATATTTTGTCTTTATCAAATTCTTTACGCAAAATGTTACAGACTATCAGACTACCTGTTAAAACTAAAACTTTGGTTTTTAAACATTTTTCTTTTATGGATTTCAGCACATCATACCCATTTATTTTCGGAATTTTTAAATCTAAAAGTATAATATCATATTTTCCGCTTTCAGCTAAAGATATACCCTAATTTCCATCATTTACACTTTCAACAAGATAATTTTCACTCTCAAGTATATCAGTCAATTCTTCACACATTTCTTTATCATCTTCTATTATTAAGATCCTACTCATCTTCGTTTTTCTTTTCTAAAACAGTTTCAATGACCGCAATCACATCTAAAGGATTAAACGGTTTGATAAGACAATTTTCAATTCCGCAAACTGCCATATAACTGCGATGCTCTTTTTCAGTATAAAAACCCGTAATACCAACAACAGGCATGTGTTTAATTTTTGAACTATTTTTTATATCATTAGCAATCTTAAAACCACTCACCCCATCCATTCTAAGGTCAAGAAGTACAACATCAGGAAGATCTTCAGAGATTTTCTTAACTGCATGCTTGCTTTCAGAAAGAGATATTGTTTCATATCCACTAAATTCCAATATTTGAGTAATTTCGTCTAAAAACTCTTTGTCATCATCAATAATCATTATCTTTTTCATTATCCTAACGCCTATATTTTCAATATTTCTTTGATTAATGTTAACAGTTTATCCATATCAACCGGTTTTACCATATATTTTCTGATCCCAGACGCTTTAATTCTTTTAACATCTTCATCCGAACTAAGCACCGTAATCGCAATAACAGGTATCTGCGCTGTTTTTTTATCCCTCTGCAATATTTCACAAATTTGAAATCCATCCATCCCTGGCATTCTAAAATCCAAAAGAATCAAATCCGGATTCTCCCGATATATTTTAACACCTGCTTCAAAACCATCAGATACACAATCTAGATCAAAACCATTACCTCCTAAAGCATCTCTATATTCCTCCAATACTTCTATATCATCATCTACTATAAGAACATTTTTTGAAATTTTACTCATTTGGTCCGGAATCGGCATCTGGTGTTGAATTATAAACTCTAAAAGGTCTTCCTTTTTTATCCTGCGATGCCCTCCAGGCGTTGTATACGCCTTAAGTATACCTTCATTTACCCATTTTATAACAGTTGTATGATGAACATTGCACAATTTTGCAACTTGATAAGTTGAAAAAACCTGATCCGACATTATCTCCTCCTAAGTAATGTAATTATGCTACTTATTATAACTACTACACTATTATCTTACAAACTTACAACAATGAAGTCAACCACTGAAAAGGAGATTACATTTTTATTCTTAATTTACTGATAAGATAAAAACACCCTTTGTAAAAAAAATGATCTTTGCAGTATTAGAATCGTAGGCTAAATTTCTTTATTGGCAAAATCAGCTATAGCAGTTCTACTCACATCAGAGATACTGGTAAAACAGACACCTAAACGATAAGTATCGTCTTTACATGCAACATTGTAACAAACTTCCCCTTCAGCCTCTATCAACTTGTATCTATCAGAATAATCAGCATCTGAATTAACTAAAGTAAACCTTGATGAAAAAACGCTTTGGGGAGAGATATCATAATCAGTTAAAATAGCCATGCCGCTTTCGCTCAAATCTACTACTTGAGTAATAATCTCATTTTCTTTAATAGGTGTCCTAACCCCTTGCGGTGTCTGAATCTTAAATAGAGCAGAAAACTGCACTTTTACACGCTTATGTCTTCTTCTTTCAATGTCCGAACGCAATTTGTCCATACATTGTCCCTCCTCTATTGCTTACACTACAATTTTATACCTCTATATGATGAGATTGCAATAAAAATTTTAATAATTCAAAGCAGCTATATTTTCAGTTCCTCGGTAACATCATAAATTTTAGCTCTTATATTTTCCAATTTTCCAAAACATATCAAAATATCATTTAAAAGAATTTGCGTATCTGCAGAAGGATTGGGAATAGTCTCATTGTTTCTCTCAATCGATAAAACTGTAATATCCCACTTTCTTAAATCAGAGTCCCTCAAAGTTTTATTTAATACAGGGCTATTCTCACATATATTTATACTGGAAACACCATACCCTCCTGTTGCAATCACAAGCTCCTCAAAAGACACACGCTTAATAATATCTTTATTAATAATTCTTGCTCTTAACATATTAGTAAATTTCCTTGAAAAATTAGTACGGGTAAAAATTTTATAACCAATATACATAAAAATTATGATGATAGTTAGATTCATTAAAGGAACCAAACGGGAAGGAAGCCCTAAAGGAATGAAGGGGATTTTGGATTCTAAAACATCTGCTCTTAGTGAATTAGCAAATGTTGCAATTAATGAAACTAATCCTGCATTACCCAAAACCATGAGCACTGAGGCAACACGTCTCCTCTGAGTATTAGATGTAATCAACTCTGATTCACGAGTTGTAAAACCTGTCCCCGTAAAGCAAGATAATGCCTGAAACTTAGCAAGAGACCATTCCAACCCGGTTAACTCAAAAGCAATCGCCCCTATTCTCACAACGATAAACGATATCATAAGGATAACAAAGAATATCAACAGGTTCATAAAATCCTCCTTTATTTCTTCTTAAAATTTATGTATCCATCATATAATACACCCCTATAACAATTACAGAAATAAAAAAATTAGACATACATATTAACCGCATAAAACGAAATATTTAATATTACATTCCCCCTCTAAACATAGATTATACTTGAGCAATATACATAAAAACGTTTCTCATCAATATAAAAAGGCAGATTACAAATACTAATCTGCCTTTTTATTTTAAAATTTTATTTTACTAATTTTTTCAAAGTAGCACCGGCTTTAAACACAGGCACTTTTCTGGCTGAGATCTTAATTTCAGCACCAGTCTTTGGATTTCTTCCCTTCCTTGCTTTTCTCTTGCTGACCTTAAAAGTACCGAAACCTGTTAAGGCAACAGAATCTCCTTTTTTTAATGCTTTTGTGATACTATCAAGAACCGCATCTACTGCAAGTGCCGCTTCTTTTTTGGTAGATGTTGATTTTGCTACTGCCTGAATTAAATCGCCTTTATTCACCTACTTCACCTCCTTTTTCTACAGTTGTTTTAAATCACTATTTATTCATTCTAAAAACTTCCATCCCTTAAGTCAATAACTTAAACTTTTTAAACAGAACTTCGGCTATTTTCTTTAGCACCCTTACACTGCGACTGAACTCCATTCCAACAAGAGAGACAAAGTCTTTCGCGAGGCAACCCAATTGCTTTTACAGTATCATCTAATGTCTGATACTCTAATGTTGTAACATCTATATCTTTAGCAATCCAGGAAACCATTTTCCGGTATTTTTCTGTATTGGAATCTAAATAATCACCGAGGTCATTAGAATCACAACCTTCTAAAGCACAAATTGCGCGGCGCGCAGCCAACTCAGAAATCGAGCGTGTTGAGAGGTTAAATTTGCAAGGAAACATTAAGGGCGGGCAAGCAATCCTGACGTGGACTTCACGCGCACGACAATCCCAAAGCTTTTTAACCGTAAAATTCTTAAGTTGGGTGCCTCTTACTATTGAATCATCACAAACTACAATACTGTTACCTTCAACAATTTCTCTTATAGGAATAAGCTTCATGGTAGCTATTAAATCACGCATCGCCTGAGTTGATGGAGTATAGCTTCTGCCATATCCCGGGGTATATTTAATGAGAGGGCGCCTGAAAGGCTTACCTGACTTCATAGCATATCCTAATGCATGAGAAGTACCTGAATCAGGGACACCAGAAACCACATCTATATCTAATCCTTCATCCTTCTCGGCTAAAAAACCTCCGCAACGTTCTCTAACTACCTCAACATTTACACCTTCATAACTTGAAGCCGGAAATCCCGTATATATCCAGAGGAATGAACATATCTGCATATCCTTATTACCTGAACGTTTACTAACCAGACCATCCTCATTAATAAGAACAATTTCTCCGGGAGCAAGGTATTTAACTACTTCAAAACCAAGGTTGATAAAAGCACTGTTTTCCGTAGTAACAGCATATGCGCCGTCTTTCTTGCCTATAACCAACGGGGAATAGCCTAATCTATCTCTTATTGCATAAACCCCATCTTTATTCAATAAAAGCAATGAACAAGCGCCATCTATATTATCAAAAACTTTTTCAATCCCGGAAATCAAATCATCTTCTTGGACAAGCTGCTTCGCAATCAACTCGGTCATATTGATTCCACCTTTACTTACCTCGCTGAAAGTAATACCTTTTTTAAACATCTTATCCGCTAATAAATCTGCATTTTCAAGATGACCGTTGGTAACAATACAGAAAGGACCAAACTTTGAATTCTGATAAATAGGTTGTTCGTCTAAATCGCTGATGACTCCAATACCTTTATTCCCGGAAATCTTTTTTATATCTTCAAAAAACTTGGACTTAAATTGACTCTGACTAATATTATGAATCTGGCGCTTAAATCCATCCTCTCCTAAAATAGCAACCCCACCGTATTCTGTTCCTAAATGGGAATGGTAATCAACGCCATAATAAAGAAGCTCTGAACAATCTCCTTTAGCTGTTACTCCGAAAATACCACTCATCTTGCCCCCTGAGTTTAACACCAATTAATATTCTCAAAACAACATTTTTCACCGATAGATTATACAATCACAATCTTCGAATATCTACAAAAATATCAATAAAAAAACTTATGTTCTACGAGACAGAACTATATTTGAGGGAAACGGCAATTCAATTCCTTCCTTAATTCTTTATTCACCGGAGTCTTTAAAGAAGGATCTTTCCCTAACAATTGAAATGCCTCTTGCTGTGCCTGTTCCAATAAATCAATCTGACCAGATATGTTTTGAAACTTAATATCTGTAAACCCATGCTGCTTAAAACCGAAGAATTCCCCAGAACCTCTAATTTTTAAATCCTCTTCAGACATTGTAAAACCATCATCTATGTTAACCATGGCATCAAGTCTTTTGGTCGCCTCTTCAGTTTTAGGATCTGCGATTAAAACACAATATGCATCCTGACCACTTCGACCAATACGTCCTCTTAACTGGTGGAGTTGAGAAAGCCCAAATCGGTTTGCATCCTCTATTATCATAATTGATGCATCCGGAATATCAATTCCAACCTCAATTACAATGGTGCTTACTAAAACTTTCACATTCCCTTTCTGAAATTTCTCAATTATATCTTTCTTGTTCTCAGAACTCATTCTACCGTGTAATAGAAGCACCTCTTCAGTTCCTAACAATTCCTTGGCTTCCTTATATATCTTCTCAACAGCCTTATTCTCATTTTTGGGATTATCTTCAATACACGGACAAACAATAAACCCTTGGGCTCCTTTTTTAACCATGTCCCTTAAAAACCCATAAACATTGCCTCTTTTTTCATCCGAAACCCAGTAGGTATTAATATTTCTTTCTCCTCGAGGATGTTCTTTAATAGTTGAAATATCCATATCTCCAAAAAGTGTTAAAGCAAGTGTTCTTGGAATAGGAGTTGCTGTCATTATCAGATAATCCGCAATTTTACCTTTCTGCTTCAAAACTTCACGCTGTTTCACCCCAAACTTATGCTGTTCATCAATTACCACGAGCCCTAAATTTCTAAATTCAACATCTTCCTGCAATAACGCATGAGTACCGACTACAACAGATATTTCGCCTTTTGATAGCCCCTCTTTTATCTCCTGCTTATATTGTTTATCCATACCGCTAATAAGCAATCCGACTTCAACATTAAACCCCGATAACATTTCACTGATTTTAATATACTGCTGCTGGGCAAGAACTTCTGTGGGAACCATTAAAGCTGCCTGATAACCTCCACTCGCAGTCAGCAAAGCACCATATGAGGCCACAATAGTCTTCCCTGTTCCAACTTCACCCTGAACCAATCTATTCATAGGCTGAGAAGAAGACATGTCTTTTTCTATTCTCTCCAAAACTTTATCCTGATCAGAGGTGAGTTCAAACGGTAAAACATCTTTAAAACGTTTTTTCAAATCAAAATCAAATTTATGGCTTATTCCTTTGGAAAAATATTTTCTCTTTAATCTTTTTATCCCTATAGCAAGTTGAAGTAAAAATATTTCTTCAAATGCAAACCTCTTTCTTGCCTGATAAATAATATTTTCATCCTGGGGGAAATGGATATTACGCATCGCCTTAACTCTATTAATAAGACCAAATCTCATCCTGATATCATAGGGGATGAATTCTCCTAATCCAGACAGGAATTCATCAAGAATACCCTTAATAAGTTTACGCATGATTTTTTGGTTTAATTTTCCAGACAATGGATAAACCGAAACAATACCTAAATCTGGTTCGTCCCCATCTATAATCTCATAATCAGAAGATATTATTCTTAATTTTTTATAATAATCTATTTTCCCATAGACAAGGATATCTACATCTTTTTTGATTACATCTTTTAAATAAGACTGATTAAACCATGTAGCCAGCACAATTCCGGTCCCATCATCTACTGCAGCTTCAAATATCCCCATACCCCTCCGGCTTCTCCGTAAAGATGTAACAACCACCCTTCCTCTAACTGTAGAAACTTGATTGATCTTAAGATTGGAGATATTTTGAATCCATCGCCTATCTTCATATCGGTGAGGAAAAAGATAAATTAAATCCCGAATAGTTCTAACACCTATACGAGAAAAATCAATTGCTCTTTTGGGTCCAACCCCTTTAAGAAACCTTATATCTTCAGTTAAAATTTTATTTCCTACTTGCATTATCAATCATAGATATGATAGTATCTATCTCATATTTTTACAAGTACGTGAAAGTATAATCTTTAGTGGACAAGGAGGAAATATCAAATGAGTAGAGTTTGTGAAATTTGCGGCAAAGGACCTGTTGCCGGACGTACAATAAAAAGACGCGGTATGGCTAAAAAGAAAGGCGGCGTAGGCAAAAAGACAACCGGAATAACCAAAAGGCGTTTTCTACCCAATCTGCAGAGCGTAAAAATCGAAGTTGACGGAAAGACAAAACGAATCAGAGCTTGTACCTCCTGTATTTCTAAAGGAAAAATTAAAAAAGCAGCTTAGGTGTAACTTTTCAAACCCCTACAAAGAAAATATTCGGAATCCCCTAGATCCCAGTGACCATCTTTACAATTCATATACACACACATACGAAAATCGGGATTAAGAAGCAGCTTTTTAAAAATAATAGAATAAGAACTGCTATACCTTCTCAGCCTTTCTATAATCTTCCAGAAATAACGTAACGCTTTTTACCCCCTCCCATTCGCCTTCTGAAGGAGTATAGGCTATGTCAATCAGCTCTCCCTCCTGAGGTATAGAAGCATCTTTACTCTTGAATAGCGCTTGGAAGCTAAGGCTATTTTTCTTCACCCAGAATTTATAAAACTTACGCGCTAAAGCACGCGGCTTTGTAATTACTTTAACAGATTCTGTCATAAAACGAGGCTCCGGATTTTCCGCTCCATATGGAGAAAGCACCTCAATATCTTCAAACAAACTATCGCTAATATCATTAAACCCCAATATTCTATCCAGCTTTAATTTCGGTATAAAAGGAGCTTTCTCATACACACAACTAACATATTTATTCAATTCTTCTTTAAACTCGTTCAAGTTCTTCTTCTTTAAGGCCACACCACAGGCCGCAGCATGCCCACCAAATTCTTCCAATATTTCACAACAATCTGATACAGCCTGAAATATATTGAACTCCGGGATTGACCTGCCAGAACCTTTAAGTAAACCTTTTGACTCTGAAAGCACAATGCAGGGGCGGTAATAAGTATCTGCTAATCTGGAAGCTACAATACCTAAAACTCCCATATGCCAGTTTTCACCATAAACTACAATAACCTTGTTCTCAGAAAAATTAAACCCTTCCAATAAAACATTAGCTTGTTTTAAGATGTCTGATTCTATTAATCTACGTTTTTTATTTGCAGCATCAAGCTTACCTGCCAAATCTTGAGCTTCTTCTTCAGACTCAGTAACCAGTAAACGAAAAGCACCCTCGGCGGAATCAATTCTTCCTGCTGCATTTAAACGAGGTGCCATTATAAAAGAAATATTTCTGACACTAATATTTTCTTGTTTTAACCCTGCAACTTTAAATAATTCCTTCAAGCCTTTCCTTTTTGTGTTTTTTAAAATTTTTAGCCCTTCTTTAACAAGCACTCTGTTTTCCCCTCGTAACCCTGAAACATCTGCAACCGTTCCTAAGCATACCAAATCTAGAAAATCCATCAATTTCTCATTCTGATGTCCTAATAAAGCCTGTAAAAACTTAAATACAAGTCCAACCGCAGCTAAATCTTTATCTGGGTACTCACAACCATTTTGCCAAGGGTCTATTATTGCATCAGCTTTTGGATAAACATCTCCATGCGGTCTGTGGTGATCTATAATCAATACATCTATTCCTGAATCCTTCAATAATTTAACTTCTTCAAAAGCCGTTATACCGCAATCAAGCGTTATAAAAAGTGAAACACCTCCATCAATTGCACTCTTAACCGCCTCCTTACTTACTCCATACCCCTCTTCGATTCTATGTGGCAGGTAATAACTAGCGGAAACATTATGAGAATTAAAAAACTCATAAAGCAAGGCAAGTGAAGTTATTCCGTCAACATCATAATCGCTTAAAATCATAACATGCTCTTTGCGTTGAATTGACTGTTTTACTCTTTCAACAGCCTTTGCCATGTCTTTTAATCTAAATGAATCCGGCAAACCATAAAATGAGCTGAAAAGAAATTTCTCTGCCCCCAAAAGATCTGCTATCCCCCTATTTAACAACAACTGAGATAATACAGGAGAAATTCCCAGGTTTTTAGTAAAGAGTTCTATCTTTTGGATATCAGAAGGAAAAACTTCCCAGATTTTACTCATAATGACTCAGTACGCAAAAAACCTTCGGCATAGAGAGATTTTAATTTCAACCCCTTGGCTAATTTTCTATCTCTCTCGCGAACTCTTTGTAACAACCCCTGGCTTCCGGTATTAAAATCCGGATTCTTAAATTGAGATTGATACTCACCTAAAGCAAGGAGCTTTAACTCCATCAAAGGCTCATCGAATTCCACACAGAAGTTTACCTCTGCAGGGTTATAATCTTCCCACACACTTTTATAACAATAAATAATGGATTTAATATCATATTGAATTAATGCTTCATCTATTATCTGGGCCGCTTTTTTATGAGTTGAATTAGGATCTTTATCTATACATACAAAAACAACATCAGGCATGAATGTAGTAAGTAAGTCATACACCACTTCAACATCTTCTGAATCCGGAACTCTTGTTTTGTAAAACGGTAAATCTAAAAATTCCAAATCTTTTTCCCGAACCCCTAATATCGAGCAGGCTTTAATAGCTTCTCTTCTCCTGATTTTCTTTTTCTTTAAATCAGAGCCGTTCCCACTAACCCCCCGTTCTCCGTCTGTAAGATAAGCAACCTTAAAAATACCGCCCCTCTCAGCAATCTTCCTAATTCCAATTCCCATTCCGATTACCTCGTCATCAGGATGGGGTGAAAAAATGATAATTTTTTTATGTTCAGGAATAGAATTAATCACACTCTTTTACCCCGCATCCAATCCACAATAACAGGCGAAGCGATAAAAACGGATGAATATGTTCCCACGATAACACCTACAAGAAGAACAAATGCAAAAGGATTTATCACTTCTCCTCCAAAAACAAACAGAGAAATTACGGTTAAGAGTGTAGTTAAAGATGTAAGAAGAGTCCTACTTAAAGTCTGGTTAAGAGATACATTGACAAGTTCTGAAAACTCCATTTTACGCTGCAACCGCATATTCTCACGTATTCTTACAAAAACAACGATAGTATCATTGATAGAATAGCCTACTATTGTAAGTAAAGCTGCAATCACAGGCAGCGAAAATTCTCTCGCAGTAAAACTCATAGCACCTGCACTTATTAAAATATCATGAAGAAGAGCTATGATTGCTGCAATGGCAAATTTAAACTTAAATCTAATTGCAATATATATACACATTGCAATGAGAGAAAAAGCTATAGCATTAATAGCTTTCTTCCTTAAATCTTTCCCTACCATAGCACCAACGCTTTCAGTACGAAGCATCAATACATTCTCTTGTCCAAAACTCGTTCTGAATTTCTCAACTATTTCATCAGTTGTTCCAGCATAAGCCCGTATTATATACCTATTTGCATCTCTTACTTTTTGAATCAAAGAATCTTCGAGGTTAATTTCTCTCAACAATTCTCTGATGTCATGAGTAGAAGTATTGATTTTAAACTCATATTCCTGTAAAACCCCTCCTGTAAAATCTATACCAAAATTCTTATCCCCTCTTTTTACGAATGAAACTGCCCCTAAAGTTATTATTGAAAGCGATAGAATATAGGCAAAATGCCTTTTAGAAATTAACTTTAATTTTGGAACATTTGGAAACACACTTAACATAGGAAGCTTTTTCAACCCATGAGATGTTAGAAAATCAAACACTACTCTGCTTACAAAAAGAGCTGTAAACATACTTCCCAATATACCGATGCTTAATGTTGTTGCAAACCCCTTAATCGGACCTGTACCGAACTGAAAAAGTATCAAAGCTGCAATTAGAGTTGTGAGATTAGCGTCAAAAATGGTTAAAAATGCTTTCTTATATCCAGCCTGAACACTTGCAGCAAGAGTCTTACCTAATCTCAACTCTTCCCTTATTCTCTCATATATTAAAACGTTGGCATCTACCGCCATACCTATTGTTAAAACAATGCCCGCAATCCCAGGTAAAGTCAAAGTTGCTCCAAAATAACCCAATGCACCAAGGATTATTAGAATATTAATTACCAAAGCAAGAAGTGCAACTATTCCAGCCAAAAGATAATACAAAAACATAAAAACTGCTACCACAATCCCGCCAATAGCTATCGCTTTAACACCTTTATCTATGGAATCCTTACCTAAAAGTGGTCCTACAGTCCTTTCCTCTTCAATAACCAAAGGAGCAGGCAAAGCTCCAGCTTTCAACACTATAGCTAAATCCTTTGCTTCCTGAAGTCCAAATCTACCGCTTATTATAGCCTCACCTGAAGGAATTTTCTCCTTTATTACAGGAGCAGATTGAACATTCCCATCTAAAATTATTGCAAGTTGCTTACCTACATTTTCAGCAGTAATCTTAGAGAATCTCCTGGCTCCTTTAGAATCGAATTTTATTCCCACAATGGGCTGATTAAATCTGGACTGGTCAAAACGAACTTCCGCATTCACCAAGTATTCTCCTGTAAGAGATGCTTCCTGCTTTATCAACAAAGGATCCTTATCCAGATATTTAAGCTCATAACCTACTGGAACATTACCCTCTAAAGCCCTCCTGAGAAGTCCTGGCTCCTTAGAAACCAGTTTAAATTCCAGAAGAGCAGTTTGACCAATTAATTTAACAGCCCGATCCCTTTCTGTAATACCAGGCAATTGTATTAAGATTTTATCTTTCCCTTGCTTCTGAAGCACCGGTTCTTTAACACCGAATTCATCAATTCTATTTCGCAATATTTCAAGAGCCCTTTCAAGCGCATCTTTTCTTGCATCCTCTGGTATTTTGGAAGTCTCGACCCTTAAAACAAGATGCATCCCACCTTTTAAATCCAAACCTAAATTTATCTTCTCATTCAATGGATATAAACTCACAACAGATACCCCTACAACAGCTAAAATAATGACTATTTTCCAAAAAAATCCTCTCATTATCTGCTTCCTCCTTTTCCCATATAACAAATCTTGCTTGAAAATATATTTTAAAAACAGAATGATTCGTGCAACTATTTTACAATTCTTGCTACCGCTGTTTTATCTATTAAAAATTTAACTTCATCATCCACTTTTAAAACAAGTTCGTCTTTTTTTACATCTTGAATAATGCCATGAATCCCACCAATTGTTACAATCTGATCATTCTTTTTTAGCTCTCCTAATAGATTCTGATGTTCTTTTTGCTTCTTATGTTGAGGTCTGATAAGCAAAAAATAGAAAATAAAGAAAATCAGAATTAACGGTAAAAATGCAGCTATTGGATTCGGCTGAGCAACTGGTTCAATCTGTGCAAAAATCATTTTCATCCTCCTTATAAAATTTAAAAAACTCTTTTCTTAAGTTCTTCCATGAATCTTCGTTAATTGCCTTTCTTATTTTTTCCATAAGTTTACTATAGAAATAGACATTATGAAAGGATAAAAGTCTAAGCCCTAAAATCTCACCGGTATTGAACAAATGTCTTACATAAGCACGGCTATATTGCTGACATACGAAACAATCGCATTCAATATCAATGGGAGAAAAATCTCTTTTATATACTGCATTCCTTAACACCTTCTTACCAGAAGAAGTAAAAGCTGTCCCAGTACGGCCATAACGTGTAGGAATAACACAATCAAACATATTAGCCCCTACATCAACACAGGTAATGATATCTCTTGGTGTACCTACACCCATAACATAAATCGGTACCTCTTTTGGCATATTTTCGGCAACATATTCCACAATTTCATAAACCAAACTCCTTGGTTCACCGACACTTACACCTCCTATTGCATAACCGTCAAAACCGATTTCTAACAACTTTTCCAGACAATGCTTTCTCAAATTTTTATAACTAGAACCTTGTATTATTCCAAACAAAAGAGGTCTTTTAGCGTTTTTAAAATCATAAAATTTTAAAAAATGTTTTTTACTCCTTTTAGCCCAATTTATTGTATTATCCAGCGCCTTTTTTGCCTCGGATTCTCCCGCTGGATATGACAAGGGTTCATCTAAAGGCATTATAATGTTGCTTCCCAAAGATAACTGAATATCTATCACTTTCTCAGGACTAAGGAAATGACGTGAACCGTCTATATGCGAATTAAATTCAACACCTTCCTCACTTACCTTACGTAAACTTGCCATACTGAAAACCTGATACCCTCCGCTATCTGTAAGAATAAATTTGTCCCAAGACATAAATTTTCCAAGACCTCCAGAACTTTCTATAATTTCTATCCCGGGTCTTAAATAAAGATGGTATGCATTAGAAAGGATGACTTGAAAGCCCATACTTTTCAAATCTTCTGTAGTCAAAGTTTTAACTGTTGCCTGCGTCGCAACAGGCATAAAAATCGGAAGATCCACCCCTAAAATTTTCATAGTATCTATATCAGAGTTTTCTAAAGAAAAATTATTTAAAAATCAAATTCAATCCCAATCTATCTTTAACTTCTCTTAAAAGTCCCTCTTTGGGCTCTATTTTTTGACCAGATTCTAAAACTACTTTACCACGCTGCTCGTTATAAACTATCATTAAAGGAATATCCCCCTTATACCTGCATACGATTTGATTTAAAGACTTGAGCTTATCATCCAATTCATCTACATCTGATAACTCTATAAACGCAGAAGAAGTAAGCTTAAAAAGCGCATCTTCTATCTTAACTACATCTGCAACTATAATTTGCGGCTGATCCCCTCTGGTCATAAACTTGCCTTTCAAAAACACAATATTACCTTCTAAAATCAAACTGGATTTTTTTTCATACACCTCTGAAAAAGCAACTGCTGTAATTGACGATTCTAAATCTTCCAGCTTTATTATAGCCATCTGCTGGTTATCTCCTCTGGTTACCTTTTTTTTAAGAGAAGAAATCAAACCGCCGATTATAACATCTTTACCTTCTGAAAGCTGTAATATGTTTTTTGTGTTAACAGTACTAAGCCTCTGAATTAATTCCTGATGCTTATCTAACGGATGACCGGAAATATAAAAACCCAGATAATTCCTCTCAAACTTAAGCAAATCTTCTTGAGGCCATTCATCAATATCAGGAATTAGATTTTCATTATCTATTTTGAAAGTTTCATCAGTATTGAAAAAAGAGAGTTGCCCTCCAGCTGCATCTTTCTGAAAACATTGTGCTATATCTAACGCTCTGTCCAAAACAGCCATTAAAGAAGATCTTTTATAACCTAAAGAATCAAAAGACCCTGTTTTAATCAAACTTTCAATTACTTTCTTGTTTACAGCTCTAGAATTTACCCTTTTACAAAAATCAAATATAGATTCAAACCTCCCCTTCTCCCTACGTACTGCTATTATGGATTCTATAGCATGTATACCCACATTCTTTACAGCAGAAAGTCCAAAACGAATAGTATTTTCATTAACTAATGTAAACCGTGCATAACTTTCATTAACATCAGGACCTAAAATAGTTATTTTCTTTTTCACCGCATATCTGAGATAATCTTTCAATTTATCAGCATTATGCATCTCACTGCTTAAGAGAGCAGTAATAAACTCCGGGAAAAAATGCGCCTTTAGATATGCCGTGTTATAAGAAATCATGGCATATGCCGCCGAATGGCTTTTGTTAAAACCATAGCCGGCAAACTTTTGTATTAAACCAAAAATTTTACCTGCTTTTCTTTCGCTAACATTATAGGACTTTGCACCCTGAATAAATTTTTCCTCCTGCTCGGACATTGCCTCGGGAAGTTTTTTACCCATAGCACGCCTAAGTAAATCTGCTTCAGCCATTGTAAAACCAGCAAGGTCAGAAGCAATCTGCATAGCCTGCTCCTGGTATAATATGATTCCATAAGTTTCCTTTAAAATCGGCTCTAATAAAATATGTTCATATTCTATGGCACCCGCCCCACTCCTCCTTTTAATAAAATCATCTACCATTCCAGACCCCAAAGGTCCTGGCCTGTAAAGTGCAAGTATAGCAATTAAATCTTCGAATTTTTCAGGCTTTAATCTTGTAAGTAAAGAACGCATACCTTCACTTTCAAGCTGAAAAACACCTGTGCTATCACCTCTCGAGAGAAATTGATACGTCTTTAAATCATCACTGGTCATATTATCTACATTTATATCAACATTCTTAGTACCTTTTATTATCTTTTGACATTCATCTATCATTGTGAGAGTCCTGAGACCTAAAAAATCCATTTTCATAAGACCGACTTTAGCAATAGATGCCATGTCAAAACCAGTGATAATTTCTCCTTCAGGAACTTTGTATAAAGCTATTGATTCAATCAACGGCTTATCACTAATCACTACTCCTGCTGCATGAATAGAAACATGCCTACAAAGACCTTCTAATATCTGGGCTATTTCCAAAAGCTGCTTTACCTTAGTATTCGTTCTCATCATCTGTGATAGAGCAGGCTCAATAGTGATAGCCTTGGCAATATTTATGTCCGGTTCTTGAGGAATCAGTTTAGCTATTCTATCTGCATCCTGATAAGGAATATTTAAAGCTCTAGCAACATCCCTAATCGCCGCACGCGCCTGAAGAGTACCAAAAGTTATCACTTGGGCAACATTGCTTTCACCGTATTTTTTAATCACATAATCAATAACTTCCTGCCTTCTTTCATAACAAAAATCAATATCTATATCAGGCATGCTTACCCTATCAGGATTAAGAAATCGTTCAAACAAAAGCCCGTATTTTAAAGGATCAATTGAGGTAATACCTAAAAGAAAACTGACAATACTTCCGGCAGCAGACCCCCTGCCCGGGCCAACAGGAATACTGTTCTTTTTAGCAAAATTAACAAAATCTCTGACTATTAAAAAATAACTTGTAAAACCCAATCTGTTTATAACATCTAATTCATAATCAAGCCGTTTCTTTATATTGTGATCCGAAGCAGGATATTTTTTCTCCAAATTCTGATTACAAAGGTGCCCTAAATATTCTCTTGGGTTATAACCGTCTGGAGATTTAAATTGAGGGAGATTAACTTTATTAAATTCAAGTTCTACATTACATTTTTCTGCAATTTTTATAGTATTTTTAATAGCTTCCGGAAACTCCTTGAACACCTCTTTCATTTCATCAGGAGACTTAAAATAAAACTGATCACTGGAAAATCTCAACCTTCCAGGATCATCTACTGTTGTTTGAGTCTGGACAGCAAGAAGAACTTCATGGGCATATGAATGCTCTCTCCGCAAATAATGAACATCATTTGTAGCCACGTAAGGAATGTTCAACTTTTCTGCCAAAGAAACACTTTCTTTAACCAGTTTTCTCTGTTCAGGTAAAAATTGATCCTGAATTTCAACATAAAAACAATCTTTATCAAAAATCTCTTTATAACAAAACAACCAGTCTTCTGCCTTAGTATATTCTTCATCTAAAATAAATTTGCTTAGCGCTGAATTCATGCAACCACTTAAACAAATTAGATCCTTACCATATTCTGCCAAAATATCTCTATCTACCCTGGGTTTATAATAAAAACCTTCTAAATATCCAAGACTGACCAGCTTTATTAAATTCTTATACCCCGCTTCATTCTTGGCTAAAAGAGTAAGATGGTTTATGTTTTTCCCCTTTACTCCTCCACTCTTCTCAAATCTGGAGGAAGAAGTTAGATAAACTTCACACCCGATTATAGGTTTAATCCCACCTTGCATTGCTTTTAAATAAAAATCAATTGCCCCGAATAAATTACCATGATCAGTAATCGCAACTGCAGGCATACGATAATCATTAGCCAGCTCAATAAATTTATCTATTTTACAAGCACCGTCAAGCAAACTATATTGTGAATGCAAATGCAAGTGTACAAAATCTGAATGTTTCATAAATAGAAATTACTCCCACTCGATTGTAGCAGGTGGCTTAGAACTAATATCATATACAACACGATTTACCCCCCTCACTTCATTGATTATTCGATTTGAGATTAGCTCTATAATATGATGTGGCATTTTTACCCAATCAGCAGTCATCCCGTCAACACTCTTTACAATCCTTACAGCCAACACATTCTCATATGTCCTTTCATCTCCCATCACACCAACACTTTTAACAGGTAAAAGAACTGCAAATGCCTGCCAAACTTTTCTATAAAAACCATGTTTTTTAATTTCCTCTATTATAATTGCATCAGCTTCTTTCAATATATTAAGCCTTGTTTTAGTAACTTCACCGATAATCCTTACAGCAAGTCCAGGCCCCGGAAAAGGATGCCTATATACCATCTCCTCTGTAAGACCTAAATATTTGCCAATTTTTCTAACTTCATCCTTAAACAAAAATCTCAATGGTTCTACAAGTTTTAGTTTCATCTTCTTAGGTAACCCGCCCACATTATGATGAGTTTTGATTATAGCAGAAGGTCCTCCGAATGCAGATAGTGATTCTACAACGTCTGGATATAATGTCCCCTGGGCTAAATATTTAATATCCCCTATTTTTTTTGCTGTTTCCTGAAAAACATTTACAAATTCTTCTCCAATAATTTTTCTTTTCTTCTCCGGATCAATAACATTTTTTAATTTGCTAATAAACCTATGCTCTGCATTGATATAATGAATATTCATACGCAAGCGCTTATCGAAAATGGCTTTTATTTTTTCAGGCTCTCCCTTTCTTAATAAACCATTATCAACAAAAACGCAATGTAGTTTTTCAGATATTGCCCTATGCAGCAAAACTGCAACAACAGAAGAGTCAACTCCTCCTGAAAGCCCCAAAACAACCTTGTTTTCACCTACTTCTTGACGAATATTAACCAAAGAATCATTAACAAATGAAGATATCCTCCACTCACCTCGAGAAAGGCATATCTTTTTAAGAAAATTGTTTAAAATTTTCTTGCCGAACTGTGTATGAATAACTTCAGGATGGAACTGAACCCCGTAGATACGGTGTTTAAAATCTGCCATAGCAGCAATTTTGCTGTTTTTTGTATGGGCTATTTTTTTGAATCCCAGAGGTAGTTTACTAACTTGATCACTATGACTCATCCAACAGATAAATTCTAATGGTATATCCTTAAAAAGATGGTCTTCTTTATCCACAAAAACTTTAACCCGACCATACTCCCTCTTTAAAGAATTATCTACCACTCCCCCTAACAATTTTGCCATGGCTTGCATACCATAACAAATACCTAGGATTGGAATCCCGAGTTTAAATATTTCAGTATCCGGTAAAGGAACCTTCTTGCCTATTACGCTAGCAGGACCACCTGAAAGAATGATACCCAAAGGAGCATGCTTCTTAATTTCCTCTACAGAAATATTAAAAGGAACTATCTCAGAAAGAACCTTTGCTTCTCTAACCTTTCGAGCTATTAATTGGGTGTATTGAGAACCAAAATCAAGTATAAAAACCTTTTCCATCTCTTCTGACTATTGCAATTGCCGTGACTAAAAAACTTATAATTAAAGTAAATTTTTATTTACTTGCCCATTCCCACGCCTTGAACCCTTTGAAAAAGCTTACCTTCGGTTTGAATAGAAGGAGCAATAATAATCTCTACTTCATGCATCTGTTTGATATTTTCTACACCTAAGCTCCCCATTGCAGTCTGCAAAGCTCCTATTAAATTCTGCGAACCATCATCAACTCTTGCAGGTCCTAATAGTATTTCTTCTAAGGAACCCGTTTCACCGACATAAATCCTGGTTCCACGAGGCAAATTATAATGAGGAGTTGCCATACCCCAATGATAACCTCTTCCAGGAGCCTCCTTTGCACGGGCTAAAGAAGATCCTATCATAACCGCATCAGCACCGGAGGCAAACGCTTTACAGATATCACCCCCCGTACGCATACCGCCATCAGTAATAACAGAAATATATTTTTTTGTCTCTTTGAAATAATCATCACGAGCTGCTGCAACATCAGCAGTTGCAGTAACTTGAGGAACTCCTATACCTAAAACTCCTCTAGTTGTGCAAGCTGCCCCCGGACCAATACCAACTAAAATTGCAGCTGCACCAGATTTCATTAAATCCATTGCCACCTGATATGTAACACAGTTGCCGACTATTACAGGAATTTTCATCCCACTACAAAATTTTTTATAATCAAAAATTGCATATTCACTAGATTTATGTTCTACAGAGGCAACTGTTGACTGAACAACAAATATATCGCATCCTGAGCTTTGAGCAATCTTACCAAATTTTTCAGCTCTTTGAGGTATAGCTGAAACCACACAATTACATCCCGATTCCTTAATTTGAGTAATTCTTTTTACAATCAAATCTTCTTTAATAGATTCCTGATAAATTTTCTGCACAAGCTTGGTTGCTTCCTCAGGTTCAGCCTTGGCAATTTTTTCTAAAACCTGATCAGGATTCTCATATCGAGTCTGAACACCTTCTAAATTTAAAACAGCACATCCTCCTAATTTACCCATTGCAATAGCAAATTCCACATCTACTACTCCATCCATTGCAGCAGCCAAAATAGGCATTTTATAATTTTTGTCTCCAAGTCTCCAGCTAACATCAACCTCATTAGGATTCACCGTACATCTACCAGGCACTAAAGCTACTTCATCAAAACCATAAGCACGCCTCAGGCGCCTGTTACCTCCGATTACAATATCCATCCTTCTTACCCCCTTAATTATAATTACAGATTACCATTACAATTAGCTGCTTTCGTTTTAAAAATCAGAATTTTTTACCAAGAAGAAGTGTCTCCAGATTTATCTGAAAAAGTTGTACTCATTGGTAATGCCTTATAAGAAAACTTTTCATCTATATCTGCTTCAACTTCATAAGAACCATAAATCCAACCTTTTAATTGAGGACCTCTTAAAGAACTATAATCACTTTCCTTTTTAGTATTAACAACAATATTTGACCCCTTAGCCGAAGACAAAAATTCTTTAGGTATTTCATTTAAATATTTTGGAATAAGCTTCTTTAAAGAATTCGGTTGAGATTCGTTATCCTTACAATATTCAAGGATAGCAACCCTTATATATTCAAGATTAGTCTGAGTTGTTAAGTCCCTAACCTTGTAAACATTCTTTTGTAACTTAGGCGTGATAAGATACACGAAGATTAAAACACCAGTTATAACAACCAGCAACTTGACTAAAATCCAACCTTTTCTTTCCATAGTTTTTAAAATAATACAGTTAAAAAACCTAAACTGCAAGCAATTTTTATTATCTTAATTAAGAGGATAGAGTGAGGAAACCCCATGCTTTATTATAAACACACATCTCACCTTCGGCAGTTGGTTGAAACCATACAGTAACTACTAATAAAGAATGCTTTATGTTGTAGCGCCATACTTCCGAAGCCCCATGATGCTGACAAAAATATTTTGAAATCTTTACAGGTTCACCTAAAACATATTTTATCTCATCAATATTCATACCAGAAGTAATTTTCTGATATTGATGTTTATCTATACTACGATATAAAAATCTATATGAAAAAACAATAACCATAATAATTACTAAACTAATTAAAATCAATATTTTCTGTCTCTTCTCAGACATACTCTACTCCTTAAAATATTTCCTGGGATCTGTAATTTCACCTTCCAATGCAGAAGCAGCAACTGTCGCAGGAGAAGCAAGATATATAAAAGAACTGGGATTACCCATTCTACCCTTAAAATTCCTATTTGCTGTAGATATCACTTTTTCTCCATCTGCTGGTACTCCTCCATGAGTTCCTACGCAAGGTCCACATCCGGGAGGTAAAATCATCGCTCCAGACGATATAAACACTTCAATCAAACCTTTTTTAAATGCATCCTTTAGTACATCTAAAGATGCAGGTGCTATTACAAGAGGTGTTTTAATCCTTTTGCCTTTTAACACTCCAGCTGCAATCTCTAAATCTTCTAACCTACCGTTAGTACATGTCCCGATATATGCTTTATCTATTTTAATTCCTTGTAATTCTTTAACCGTAGAAACATTATCAACCTGATGAGGTTTCGCAACACAAGGATCAAGAGAAGACACATCAAACTCTTTTACTAATTCATATTGCGCCCCTGCATCAGGAGAAACTAGATCAAACTTATCTTTAACTTTACCAGATAACCACTTAATAGTTACATCATCTGCCTGCATTAAACCAGCCTTCGCCCCTAATTCAACAGCCATATTGGTAATAGTAAATCTTCCGTCCATACTAAGATTGGCAATTGCATTTCCTTCAAATTCAATAGCTTTATATGTACAGGAACTGGACCCCAAAACACCTATAACATGAAGTATAATGTCCTTTGAAAAAACTCCTCTAGGGAGTTTCCCCGTTATAACTATTTTAATAGTTTCAGGAACCTTAAACCAATTCCTGCCTGTTGAAAGAATAATTGCAATATCAGTAGAACCCATCCCCGTAGAAAAACAGTTTAAAGCACCATATGTACAAGTATGAGAATCTGCTCCTGCTATTAGCCTGGAAGGGTATGCAAACCCCTTTTCCATAACTACCTGATGACACACACCTTGACCTTCTTCAAAAATAGTTGCTCCTGTATGAGAAGCAAATTCCTTCATTTTTTTATGAATATTAGAAATTTTAAAATTAGGACTAGGAACACTATGATCTATGATTAAAGCATATTTCCCAGGGTTTTTTAAACGTGCACATCCAAGAGCAGATAAAGAATCTATAACTAAAGAACTGGTTCCATCCTGAGAAAGTATAAAATCAACATCGGCTTTAACAATATCACCTGCTTTGGCATCCGTTTTAGATTTTGTGCTTAAGATTTTTTCAGCAATTGTCTTAGACACTTAAAAATGCTCCTATTCGCATAATGCCTTCTTCTATCTCATTTATCGAGGTTGCATAACTTAAACGTACAAAATCATCTCTTCCAAAAGGCACTCCTGGTATCACTCCAATAAGTTTTTCACTTAATAATTTTTCTGCAAATGCAAATGAATCTAAACCAGTACAATCTATATCCATAAAAAGATAAAAAGCTCCTTCGGGTTTCACAAAAGAAATATTTAGCTTTTTAAGCTTTGAAATCATAAAATCTCTTCTTTTTTTAAACTCATTTCTTAGATAATCAAACCATTCTCCATCCATTCCCAAAGCCGCAACAGCCGCCATCTGAGAAATACTGCAAGGATTGGAAGTCATCTGGCCTTGAATCTTAGAAACTTCTTGGGCTATATCATATGGAGCACCCATCCAACCGATACGCCAACCGGTCATAGAGAAAGATTTGGAAACACCATTAACTGTAATAGTACGTGATAAAATATCTTTTGATAATGCACCAATAGAAATATGGCTATCTTCGTAGATTAAATGTTCATATATCTCATCACTTATGACTAATATTTTATGCTTGAGGACAATTTCACTGAGCTGCTCTAATTCGCTTTTGCTCCAAACCATTCCCGTAGGATTAGTAGGGGTATTAAGAATAATACACTTGGTTTGAGAGGTTATTTTTTTCTCAATATCATCAAATTTCGGACGAAAACCATTTTCTTTATCAGCATCAATAATCACAGGTACTCCATCTGCAAGTTTAACCATTTCAGTATAACTGAGCCAGTAGGGAGCCATAATGATAACTTCATCCCCCGGATTTAAAATCACCAATAACGCATTAAACAATGCCTGTTTTGCACCATTGGAAACAATTATTTGATTAGATGAGTAATCTAAATTATTAGATTTTTTGAACTTAGCTGATATGGATTCTCTAAGCTCATGCGTTCCTGAAACAGGTGTGTATTTTGTAAAACCACCCTTTATCGCTTCATATGCCGCTTCTTTTATCTTTTCGGGAGTATCAAAATCAGGCTCTCCGGCAGCAAAGTTAATGACCGGCTTATTATCTTTTTTCATCTTTTTAATCTCGGACGTGATCTTTAATGTTTGAGAAGGAGATACTTTCTGAGCCCGCTTTGAAATTAGCACTGATTACTCCTTAAAATTTATTTATTTTTCTTTTTTGCTTTTCAAAAACCCTTTCAACCCCTGCAAAAATCCTTTATCCTCTTTCTCAGTCTTTTCTTTAACTTCTTGAGGTTTTACTTTGGGTTTTTCCTCTGATTGCTCTTCGTCTTGCTTTTTTTTATCAGATTCAACTGTCTGTTCTTTCTTTAATTTATCTGATTTTTTCTTAACCTCTTTTTTATTCTTCTCTTCCACCACTTGAACTTCTTCAACAACAGGCGCCACATCATCTTCATGCATGCTTTTTTCTTTTCTTTCACGCCTCATACGCTTTAAGTTTATCTTCCCTTCTATGATCTCCTCTTTAATTTTCGTAAATTCTAAAACTGAAATAAGCGCATTATCCCCACGCCTATTATCAACCTTAAGAACCCTGGTATAACCTCCGTTAATATCTTTAAACCTTGGAGCAATGTCGTCAAACAGCTTTTTAACTGAACTTCTGTCTTGAAGAAGCTTATAAGCCTGCCGTCTAGAATTAATATCTCCTTTTTTACCAAAGGTAACCAGTTTATCTGCCCAAACAGAACCAACCTTGGCACGCCTGTGAGTTGTTTTTATTTTCTCATTGCTTATTAAAGCGAGCATCAAACTTTTTATTAAAGCTTTTCGCTGATCAGCGGGTTTGCTGAGTGTATTTCTTTTCTTACGATGCCTCATTTTTTAATTGCCTCCTCCTGCAACTTTTTTTTAACATCTTCGGAGAATTCCATTCCAAACGAAAGCCCCATATCTTTTAAAATTGCTACCAACTCATTTAAAGACTTTTTCCCAAAATTGCGATGTTGAAGAAGCTCCTGCTCAGTCAACTGCACCAATTCTCCTATACTATTTATACCTGCATCTTTAATACAATTGGCACTTCTCACCGAAAGCTCAAGCTCAGAAATAGACATTTTTACTTTTTCTACCAAAGAATCATCCATTTCCTCACTTATTACCTCTTCTTCTTCCTCCACAACTTCTCCAAGCTGAGTAAAAACATCAAAATGTTTTTGCAAAATATAGGAAGCGTAAACTAATGCCTCTTTGGGTTCAACACTACCGTTAGTCCAAACTTCCATTATGATTTTTTCATAATCTGTTATAGCGCCGACTCTTGTATTTTCAACTTTAAAATTCATTTTCACAATTGGTGAAAAAAGTGAATCTATAGGTATTACCCCTATAGCCATATCTTCTCTTTTGTTCTTCTCTGCCGAAACCCATCCCCTGCCCCTACCTACCTCCATTTCAATGTTAACCTTAATATTATCTGTAAGAGTCAACATGTGATGATCGGAATTAATAATTTCAACGTTTTCATTTGAAATAATATCCTTAGCTTTATATTCTCCCTTTTTATCACATTGCAAAGAAATTGTTTTGGGGCTGCGCGAATGAGACCTTAAAACAAGACCTTTAATATTCAATACCACTTGAGCTACGTCTTCAAATACCCCTGAAATTGTAGAAAATTCGTGATCGACACCTTTTATTTTTACCGCAGTTACTGCACTACCCTCAATCGAAGAAAGCAGAATACGTCTTAAAGAGTTGCCCACGGTAACACCAAATCCTCTTTCAAACGGTTCAGCGACAAACTTACCATAATTTAGATCATATGTTTTATCATCCCATACTATCGTACTTGGCATTGCAAAATCTCTCATCCTTACTCCCATACCCAAGCCTCCTTTTTATCTGGAATAGAATTCAACTATAAATTGTTCCTGAATAGGTATTGCGATATTTTCCCTTTGAGGCACATCCAAAACCTTAGCCTCTAATTTTCCTTTACTTAGCTCCAGCCAACCTGGAACAGTAATATCTTCAGATAGTTTCTGATTATCCTTCACTAAACTTTTAGATGCTTCTCTTTCTTTAATAGAAATTTCATCACCTGGTTTTACAAGAAAAGACGGAATGTTTACTCTTCTCTTATTCACATAAACATGACCATGGTTAACAATTTCCCTTGCCTGAGCTCTGCTTAACGCAAAATTCAACCTAAAAGTAACATTATCAAGACGCCTCTCCAGAAACTGCAGTAAAAGCTCACCAGTTACTCCTTTAGTCTTCGCTGCATAATGATAATATTTCTTCATCTGCCTTTCACTAACACCATAAATCCTTCTGACTTTCTGTTTTTCTTTTAACCGAACTCCATAATCAGAATGACGCAATCTTCTCTTACCATGCTGACCAGGAGGATAAGGTCTTTTTTCAACAGCACACTTATCAGTTGAACAACGCCGACCTTTTAAAAACAGCTTTATGCCTGCTCTTCTACACAATTTACATATTCCACTTCTATTTTGAGCCATTCTATATCCTCCTTAAACTCTTCTCTTTTTAGGTGGCCTACAACCATTATGCGGTATTGGTGTCACGTCCTTAATAGCCCTGACACTCAATCCAGCTGCCTGAAGAGCTCTAATTGCAGTCTCTCTTCCTGCTCCAGGACCTTTAACATAAACAATAATTTCTTTCATACCATACTCCATAGCACGCTTAGCAGCATGTTTAGAAGCAAGTTGAGCAGCAAAAGGAGTCGATTTTCTAGTACCTTTAAAACCTACAACTCCCCCTGTAGCCCAGGATAAAACCTTACCTTCTTTATCTGTAATTGTTATGATTGTATTATTAAAAGTTGCATAAATATGTGCAACTCCTGCATCTACGTGCCTTGTAATCTTTTTCTTTTTGGTTCTTTTCTTCTGCTGTTGAGCCATAATTAATCCCCCTTCTTTCTTCTTTGTCCGCCAACTCCTGATTTAGGACCTTTACGAGTTCTAGCATTTGTCTTCGTACGCTGGCCTCTTACAGGCAACCCTAATTTATGTCTTATACCTCTGTAAGAACCTATCTCTATAAGATGTCTCAAATGCTGCTGCAAATCCCGACGCAATTCTCCCTCAACTTTATAACTCTTTTGAATAAAATCAGTTATTTTAGAAACTTCCTCGTCAGTTAAATCATCTGTTTTCTTATTCAAATCAATACTTGTATTTTCTAAAATTTCACATGAACGATAACGGCCTATACCATAAATATAAGTCAATGCGATTTCAACCCTCTTTTGCTTCGGAAGTTCAACTCCTATGATTCTTGCCATACATTTTCCTCCTGATTACAGTACTTATCCTTGTCTCTGTTTATGCTTCGGATTTACACAAATTACCCTCACAACACCTTTTCTTTTAATAATTTTACATTTATCACACATTTTACCAACTGATGACCTAACTTTCATTTTACTTTACCTCATTTTCTATAGGTTATTCGTCCACGGGATAAATCATATGGAGACAACTCCAATGAAACCGTATCCCCAGGCAATATTTTTATATAATGCATACGCATTTTGCCTGAAACATGAGCTAACACAACATGTCCACCTTCAATTTCCACTTTGAATGTTGCATTAGGCAACGTTTCTAAAACTTTACCTTCAGCTTGAATCGGTTCTTCTTTTGCCATTTTATTGCTCCGTTAAAATCTGAGGCTTCATTCCCCATATTAAAACATTATGTTCAAAATGACTCGACATCTTTCCATCTCTAGTAACCGTAGTCCACCCATCGTTAAGAATTTCGACTTCATAACTTCCTTCGTTAACCATTGGTTCTATTGCGAAAATCATACCATTTTTTAACTCTGGACCTGTATTAGGTATGCCAAAATTAGGAATTTCAGGTTCTTCATGTAACTTACTACCTATACCGTGACCCACAAATTTTCTAACCACAGAATAATTATTTTTTTCTACATAATTTTGAACAGCAGAAGAAACATCTCCCAGCCTATTTCCGGATATTGCTTTCTTTATCCCTTCATAAAGAGCCTGCTTTGTCACATCTATGAGATGTTGCGCAGATTTAGAAATTTTACCCACACCGACAGTAACTGCCATATCACCATAAAACCCTTTATATTCCACTCCAAGATCTATGCTTACTATATCGCCAACTTTTAAAATCTTATTTTCAGAAGGCACTCCATGAACAACTTCATTATTTATAGAAACACATAAGCTTTTAGTATATCCCATATACCCTTTAAACGCCGGGGTACACTTTAATCTGGCAATTTCTTTTTCTGCAAACTCATTTAAATATTCTGCATTAACACCGGGTTTAATCTCTGCTTTCAACTTTTGCATTATACCCGAAGTTATTCGACCAGCCTCTCTCATCAGCTTTATCTCGTACTCCGATTTTATTGGAATAGACCTTGTCGTCAACATACTAGTTCCCTATAATATTGGATTTTACTAATTGAGACTCTACCAGTTTAAAAACATCCCCTGCATCTAAATCACCGGAAATTTTTAGGAGACACTCTTTTTGATTATAAAAACCTATTATTCCCTCTATCTGTTCCAAATAAATCTCCACACGCCTTCTAATGGTAGCCTCTTTATCATCTTCCCTCTGATACAACTCCCCCCCGCATCTATCACAAACACCCTCTTCTTTAGGAGAAGAATATTTGATGTGATAATTAGCGCTGCAATGCAGGCAAACTCTTCTTCCAGCAAGACGTTCCAGGATTATATTAAAACTGGCTTCTAGATAAATAACTAGATTAATATTTTTACCTATTTGAATTAAACTATCATCTAAATGTTTAGCTTGCTCTAATGTTCTTGGAAATCCATCTAAAATAAAGCCACTTTGAGCATCATCATGTTCCAGCCTCATTTTCACCATCTTGAGCACTATCTCATCAGGTACCAATTCACCTTTTTCAACATATTCTCTCAAATCTCGAGCCAATTCGCTTCCTTCGTCCTTTAAAACCTCTCTAAACATATCTCCTGTTGAGATATGAGGAATTTTATACTTTCGAGCAATCAAATCTGCCTGAGTTCCTTTACCTGCACCCGGAGGACCTAATATTATTAAGTTCAGATGATTCATTTTCTACCTCTTATCCTTCCTTTTTTCATAAAACCTTCATATTGTCTCATCATAAGCTGAGATTCAAGTTGCCTTTCAGTATCCAAGAGCACACCAACAATAATTAATAAACCCGTACCGCCAAAAAAACTTGCTACTAAAAACGGGATATGCAATGTTGCAGAAACAAGAGATGGTAAAACCGCAATAATAGCCAAAAACACTGCCCCAGGGAGAATAATCCTCGTCATAATATGGTCTAAGTGTTCTGATGTATTCTTACCTGGCCTGACACCGGGAATAAAACCTCCGTGCTTTTTCATGTTTTCTGCAACATCCTTAGGATTAAACACAAGAGCAGTATAAAAATAACTGAAGAAAATTATTAAACCACTATATAAAACATAGTAGAGAATACTTCCGCTGCTAAAAAGAGCTACTATTTTGTTCACACCCTCATTCTTAAAGAACCCGGCAATTGTAGCCGGAAACATTAAAACAGATTGGGCGAATATAATAGGTATAACACCTGCCTGATTTATTCGTAAAGGAATAAAAGTACTCTGCCCGCCATAAACACGTCTTCCGATTACACGCCTGGCATATTGAACCGGAATCTTTCTTTGACCCTGCGTAATTAAAACAATCGCTACAACGACTAATACCAACATCATCGCCATAATAACTAATGTAAATGGCTGAATTTGACCACCAGCAGGAGAAAAAGGATCAACCAAAGAATACAGCTGAATCAAAGCTGCAGGCATTCTGGAAATAATACCTGCGGTTATAATAAGAGAAATACCGTTACCAATACCGAATTCTGTTATCTGTTCTCCTAACCATACAATAAACATCGTTCCTGTAACCAAAGTTAGAACTGTAGTAAATCTAAATGCCCAGCCCGGATTAAAAACTATCTGATATCCTTGGAATGATTGAGGATTTTCCAGCCAAAGACTTATAAAAAATGCCTGGAATAAAGTAATTATAACCGTTAAATACCTTGTGTATTGATTAATCTTTTGCCTTCCGTTATCCTGATGAGCAATTCTCTCTAACGCCGGAATAACAGGAGTTAAAACCTGTAAGATGATTGAAGCAGAAATGTAAGGCATAATACCTAAAGCAAAGATAGTTAATCTCTGTATAGCACCGCCACTAAACATATTTATCATGCCAAGCAATGATCCGCCTGGAGTATCAGCCAAACTCTCAAAGAATGCAGATAAAGCTTGACCATTTATGCCAGGAGTCGGGACAAAAGCACCGATTCTATAAACCGCAATTAACCCTATAGTAAATAAAATCTTTTTTCTTAAATCCTTTATTCTAAATGTGTTAATAAATCCTGCAATCATTTTGATCCCTCTAAAATCACAACTTTCACACCATATGATTCCAATTTAGATTTAGCAGCTCCACTAACTGCATGAACAGATATCTCCAGCTTCTTATCTAACTCTCCATTCCCTAATATTTTAACCGGTTTCCTAAGATAACGAATTAACCCTCTTTTTTTTAAAATCTCAGGGGTAATCTTATCGCCTTCTTCAAACTTATTTAAATCAGATATATTTATAATTTGGAAATCTCTCGCAAACAATTTATTATTAAAACCTCTTTTTGGAATTCTTCTAATAAGAGGCATCTGCCCGCCTTCAAAATATGCTTTGATTTTGGGGCTTTTTCTCTTCCTCTGACCATCCATACCTCTAGTAGCAGTTTTTCCATGCCCTGAGCTATTACCTCTGCCTACTCTTTTTTTACTCTTCTTTGCCCCAGGGGGTACTTTTAAATCATGTAGCTGCATCTTTCACCTCTTCAACTTTCGGTTTTTCATCCTCTTTTCTTTTAAGACGTAATTCAGAAAAAGCTACAATAGTTGCCCGAGCTAAATTAATCGGAGTCGGAGACCCTAAAGATTTGGTTAAAATATCTTTTATTCCTGCCATTTCGCATATCGCTCTAACCACTCCACCTGCAATAACCCCCGTACCTTCAGATGCAGGTTTAAGCATTATACGCGATGCCCCAAAATGACCTACAATACCATGAGGTATAGTAGCACCACGAAGAGGAACTTTAATCATATTTCTTCTGGCATGCTTAATGGATTTTTTAATTGCATCGGCAACTTCATGAGCCTTTCCAAGCCCTACCCCAACTTCGCCATTTCCATCGCCGATAGTAACCAAAGCATTAAAAGAAATAGTTTTGCCTCCTTTATTGGTTTTAGTTACCCGCTTAATCGCTATTACTTTTTCTAAAAAACCTATTTCCTGCCTCTCAACCACTTTTATAACCTCCTTAATGAGCAGTAAATTTTTAGCCTCTCTTGAGGCTGAAAATTTTAGGCATCAGCCGTCTGCAAATTATACCTTTTGGAAAATGAGTAGTAAATTTGTAGCCTTTCTTCAAGCTACCAATTTTAGCCATTAGGCATCTACAAATTATCCAATTCATCTTAATTTAAAATTCAAGCCCAGATTCTCTTGCAGCCTCTGCAACAGCCTTTATTCTGCCATGATACTTATAACCACCACGGTCAAATACAATCTTTTTTATACCCAATGCCTGAGCTTTTTGAGCTATTAAACTTCCTATCAACTTAGCTGCTTCTATATTTTTTCCCGATTTAACCTTATCTTTAATCTCAGGCGAAGCTGACGAAGTTGAAATTATTGTCACTCCTGTATCATCATTAACCAATTGTACATAAATATACTTCAAACTCCTGTGAACACACAATCTAGGCCTCTCTTGAGTACCCGAAACTTTTTTTCTTACTCTTCTATGTCTCTTTAAGAAACCTTTCCTCTTCTTTTTTATCATTACTGTAAGATCCATGTTTATTTAACTCCTGCTTTTCCTGCTTTCTTTCTTACATATTCACCTTTATATCTTATCCCCTTACCCTTATATGGTTCAGGAGGATAATAAGCCCTTATTTCTGCCGCAACTTCACCAACAAACTGTTTATCAATACCTTTAACAACTATATTAATAGGCTTTGGAACTTCAATTGTTATACCTTCCGGAATTGTATATTCTATCGCATGAGAAAAACCTATCTGTAAAACCAGATTCTTCCCCTGCACCTGAGCCTTATATCCTACACCAACTATCTCTAAATCTTTCTGAAAACCAACGCTTACTCCTACAACCATATTATTAAGAATAGCTCTTGTTAAACCATGAAAAGCATATGTTTGTTTCTCTTCATTCAATCTTTTAACTAAAACCTGACTATCTTGAATCTCTATTTTTATACCTTTAGGGATTGGAAAATTCAATTTCCCCTTCGGGCCTTCTACATAGATAATATTATCATCTATCTTTATCTTTATTTTAGAATCAATACTTATCGGCTGTTTACCTATTCTTGACATTTTTCACCTCAATAAATATGACAAATTACTTCGCCTCCGATATTCCGCTCTCTCGCTTCAACATCGCTAAGAACACCTTTTGAAGTAGTTAATATGGCCATTCCAATACCTTGCATAACATTAGGAATATTATCTTTATCGACATAAACCCTGCATCCAGACTTCGATATTCTCTTTATCTTTTCTAAAGCAGGCTTTCTTCTATCTGAGTATTTCAAATACACTCTAATAAGCCCCTGTTTGTTATCTTCGATAGATTTATAATCCTGAATAAACTTTTCTCTTTTTAAAATATTGACAATATTAAGCAATATTTTAGATGATTTAATATCAACATTATCTTTTTTTACGGCATAAGCATTCTTTATCTTTACAAATGCATCTGCTAAAGGATCTGTAACACTCATTTCTTCCTCCTACCAGCTAGCTTTAGTAACACCAGGTATTTCACCACGTAAGGCCATTTCTCTAAAACAGATTCGGCATAAACCAAACCTTCTCATATAACCATGACGCCGTCCACAAATCTGACATCTATTATACCCTCTAACCTCAAACTTAGGCTTCCTATTCGCTCTTATAACCTGCGACTTTTTTGCCATTTTATTTCCTCCTGAAAGGCACACCAAAGGCTTGAAAAAGTTCAAAAGCCTCTTCTTTATTTTTAGCAGTAGTTACAAATGTAATATCCATACCTTGAATCTTTTTAACTTTATCAAGATTTATTTCCGGGAATATCGTCTGTTCTTTTAACCCTACGGTATAATTGCCTCTAGCATCAAATCCGCGATTAGCTGGAATACCCTGAAAATCCCTAACACGAGGAAGAGCCACATTTATTAAACGATCAAAGAATTCGTACATCTTTTCTCTACGTAATGTTACCTTACAACCTACCGGCACACCCTGCCTAATCTTAAAATTCGCAATTGATTTCTTGGCACACCTTACAGTAGGCTTTTGCCCTGCAATCAAAGCCAGTTCTTCCATCGCTTTTTCTAAAACTTCCTTATTCGAAGAAGTATCACCCAACCCCATATTGATCACTATTTTTTTCATCTGGG
Source organism: Candidatus Saelkia tenebricola (assembly GCA_030765145.1). Taxonomy (GTDB): domain Bacteria; phylum Omnitrophota; class Gorgyraeia; order Kaelpiales; family Kaelpiaceae; genus Saelkia; species Saelkia tenebricola. The sequence goes on from JAVCDA010000045.1 coordinate 33,278, forward strand.
GAATTTGATGCATATTTTTATATCCAAACTTTTCAATCAGCTGAGGAACTATCTTTTCTTTGTATATACCATATAATCTTGATTTCATTTTAAATATTCTCTCCGCATTTTCTACATATTCTCATTTTTGTTCCATCTTCTAACATCTTATAACCTGCCTTCACACCTCTTCCGCATTTATTGCAAATTAACATCACATTAGAAACATGTAACGCCGCTTCTAATTCAATAATTCCACCTGGGGTATCTTGAGAACGCTGCTTCATATGCCTCTTGGTGATATTAACACCCTGAACTAAAACTCTATTATTTTTAGGATAAAATTTTAAAACCTTACCTTTTTTACCTTTGTCTTTACCTCTTACTATCTCTACTGTATCTGACTTTTTTACTTTAGTCATTTTTATCTCCGTTTTTTACAAAACTTCAGGCGCTAACGAAACTATCTTCATGAAATTATTATCTCTCAATTCTCTTGCCACCGGTCCAAACACGCGCGTCCCGCGCGGAGTACCCTGCTTATCTATAATTACTACTGCATTAGAGTCAAACCTCACTGTTGAACCATCCATCCTTTTTATCGGAAAACTGGTCCTCACCAATACAGCCCTTATAACTTCGCCTTTCTTAACTATACCATCCGGAGTTGCCTCTTTAACACTGCCGGTAATAACATCTCCGATTTCAGCAAATTTTTTATTAGATCGCCCAATAACCTTAATACATCCTACTCTTTTTGCACCGCTATTATCTGCTACGTCTAATATAGAACGCATCTGTATCATGACAACACCTCAACTAAACGCCATCTTTTTTCTTTGGAGACAGGTCTGGTTTCCATGATTTTCACCCTTTGGCCAACTTTAGCCTGGTTTTCCTCATCATGGACCTTATGTTTACTATATCTTTTAACCATTTTTTTATATAAAACATGCTTAGCTAACCTTTCAACCCTGATAATAATGGTTTTTTCCATCTTATCCGATACAACAATTCCTATAAGCTCTTTTCTTTTACCACGGGATTTCATGATTTCGCCTCTTTTTCTTTTGTTCTTTCGTTAAGAATTGTTTTTATCCTTGCGATACTGCTACGATTTACAGCTATCTCATGCGGTTTCTGGAGTTTCCCTATTTTAATTTCAGAACGCAGCTGCAGTAACTTTCTATAAATCTCCTGCATTTTCTGGTTCAATTCTGTATCTGTTAAGTTCCTTAAATCCTTAATTTTCATAACGTTTCTCTCTTAATAAATTTACACGGCACAGATAATTTATCACTTGCCAATTTGAACGCCTGACGCGCCATTTCCTCAGACACTCCTTCTAATTCAAATAAAACCCTACCTCTTTTCACAACCGCTGCCCAACGTTCAACAGAACCCTTTCCTTTACCCATTCTTGTTTCAAGCGGCTTCTTAGTCACAGGTTTATCGGGAAAAATTCTAATCCAGAGTTTACCACCACGTCTTAATCTCCTCATAATAGCAACCCGTGATGCCTCTATTTGATTATTTGTTACCCAAACATTACCAAGTGCCTGCAGTCCGAATTCACCAAAAGCAATTTCAGTAGCACCTTTTGAAACACCACGGCGTTTGCCGCGTTGCGTTTTTCTATATTTTACTCTTTTGGGCATTAAAACCATAATTTATGCCTCCTCGGCCTCTACTTTTTCTAAAATAGCATCTCCTTTATAAATCCAAACTTTAACTCCAATAAGCCCTGCTTTAGTTTTAGCTTCTGCAAAACCATATTCTATGTCAGCTCTCAAAGTTTGCAGCGGAATTTTACCTGATTTATAAGTTTCACGCCTTGCAATTTCATGCCCACCTAATCTCCCTGCGCAATTAATCTTTATTCCTTTAACACTACTCTCAGCAAGCTGAATAGCTCTCTTCATTGCCCTTCTATGGGAAATCCTCTTTGTCATCTGAAGAGCAACATTTTCAGCCACTAATTGGGCATTTGCAGTAGGAATTTTCACTTCCTTTATATCTATACCTAACTCCTTCTCTTGAACTATCTTCTGTAAATCCTCCTGAATCCTGTCAATCTCGGCACCGCGTCTGCCTATAATAACACCGGGTCTAGCTGTATGAATAATAACTTTTACTTTTTCAGGATATCTCTCTATTTCAATCTTAGCTATACCTGCAAATTTTAGATTATCTTTAATATACTTCCTGATCTGAAAATCCTCTTTAATAAACTTCCTCATTGATTCCGGCTTTGCAAACCACCTGGAATTCCAACTTTTAATATATCCTAATCTATATCCCAAAGGATGAACTTTATGCCCCATCTATTTTTTTCCTCCTTTAGCTTTTGTTTTTGCCTTTGTCTTCGACTCTACTTTCGCTTTAGCTTGAACTTTTGTTTTCGGAGCCGCCTTAATGTCTAACTCCAAAGATACATGTGCAGTCCTTTTCTTTATCATAGAAGCCCTACCCATACTCCCCGCGCGAAACCTTTTAAGCGCCGGCCCTTGGTCTGTGTATATCTTAGAGATATAAAGATCTTTTCTGTCCAAAGAATTGTTATGCTCAGCATTCGCAACAGCAGACTGTAAAACTTTGTTTACAATCTGAGCTGGCTTCTTATTTAAACCGGCTAAAACATCCTCAGCCGCAGCTACACCCTTACCTCTAATAAGATCTACTACCTGCCTCATCTTTCTAGGTGAAACTTTTATAAATTTTGCACTTGCTTTTGTAACAGCCATAATTATTTTTCCTATTTCTTTGTAATTTTTGCTTTCGCTTTAATACCACTATGCCCTCTAAAAGTACGTGTTAAAGCAAATTCTCCCAATTTATGTCCAACCATTTTTTCTGTCACATGGATAGAAATAAACTTTTTACCATTATGTACTTCAAACGTAACTCCTATAAACTCAGGAATTACCGTAGAACGCCGAGACCAGGTTTTTATCGGCTTCTTCTCTCCAGATTTTAACACCCTGTTGACTTTCTTAAGAAGACTTTCGTCAACAAACGGTCCTTTTTTTAATGACCTTGGCATACTACTTCCTCCTCTTTATAATAAACTTATTGGATGCCTTTTTCTTATTCCTTGTTCTAAGCCCTTTAGAAGGCCAACCCCAAGGTGAAACTGAAGGCCTACCACCCGAAGTATCTCCTCCCATAGGATGATCCACAGGGTTCATAGCAACACCTCTAACATGAGGCCTTATACCTAACCATCTAGAGCGACCTGCTTTACCTTTTACAATATTCATATGCTCGGAATTACCAACCTGACCTATAGTCGCACGGCAATCTAAATGCAAAAGCCTGACTTCTCCAGAAGGTAGTTTTATATGAGCAACCTTACCTTCTTTAGCCAAAATTTGTGCCCAACTTCCTGCAGAACGAACTAATTGAGCACCTCGTCCTTTATTTAATTCTAAATTATGAATAGAAACTCCTGTAGGTATTTTTTCAAGAGGCATAGAATTTCCAACCTTAATTTCAACATCATCCCCTGAGGCAACAATATCACCTACTTTCAATCCTAAAGGAACCAATATATATCTCTTTTCCCCATCTTCATATTCCAACAATGCAATCCTGGCATTTCTGTTAGGATCATATTCAATCGCTAAAACAGAAGCATTACCTTCTTTATCTCGCAAAAAGTCTATAACCCTATAACGCCTTTTATGTCCACCACCACGCCTTCTTACCGTAATATGCCCCTTATTATTTCTGCCCGAGTTCTTTTTCAAAGTCTGGATTAAAGACTTCTCAGGAGTTTTTTTCGTAATTTCATCAAATGTAGAATAACTCTGAAATCTCATTGATGATGTTATAGGTTTTCTCTTTTTTATCGCCATTATACTTGCCTCACTCTATTCTATATCCTTCTTTTAAAGTCACTATTGCCTTTTTACCTGCTGATGTATTACCAGGAGCAGTCCATTTCAATCTTCTAGGTTTAGATACTATTTTAACTGTAGAAACAGATTTAACTTTAACATTATACATTCTCTCTACAGCTTCTCGTATCTCTATCTTATTGGAACCTTTATCAACCTCTAAAATATATTTGTTATCAGATATAAGCATTGTACCTTTTTCTGTAGTCAATAATCTTTTTACAACATTATTAATATTCATATTTTTTTAATCCTGTCGATTATTTCATTTAAACCATTTTTTACTATCACAACCTTTTTACAATTTAAAACATCATAAGCCGTTACATCTTTAGCATCAGCTATAAAAACATTGGATATATTCCTTGAAGACAATATTGTATTATCATTCACACCGCTCAACACAAACAAAGATTTCATTTTCTCAAGACCTAAATTATTAACAACATCCATAAAATGTTTTGTTTTAGGTTCTGACAATTCCATTCCCTCTATCAACATTAACTCTTGATCCTGCAACTTGGCATTAAGGCTTGATTTTAAAGCCAACCTCTTCATTTTCTTAGGTATATTAACAGAATAATCACGTGGTTTTGGCCCGAATACTGTCCCTCCACCTCTCCAAATAGGAGAACGATTGCTACCTACACGCGCACGCCCGGTTCCTTTTTGTCTCCAAGGCTTAGCCCCTCCGCCACTTACTTCGCCGCGAGTCTTCGTAGAATGAGTACCTTGCCTTCTATTGGCTAAATAAGCATTTATTACCTGATAAAGAAGTTCTTTATTAACTTTTCCATCAAAAACATTTTTATCAAGCTCAACAGAATCTACTTTTTTACCTTTCATATTTAAAACATCTATTTTTAAGGCATTCTCATTCATTTTTTTTACCTTCTTCCTTATCTTTCTTCACAGATTCTTCTTGGACTGATTCTTTATGGGATACTTCATGAGATGCTACCTCTTGAACTTTTTCATGCTCAACTACTTCTTGAGTTTCCTCTTGAATGCTTTCTTCTAAAGAAACAAGTTCAGACACTTTCTTTTTAGCACTTTTTATAACAAGCAATGAATTAATAGCTCCAGGAACACCTCCCTTTACTAAAATTAAATTTTTCTCTATATCTGTATCAACTATCTCTAAATTCTGAACAGTAACTTGTTGATTACCCATCTGCCCCGGCATATGAAGCCCCTTTAAAACACGCGACGGAGACGAACTTGCTCCTATAGAACCTATAGCCCTATGGGATCTACTGCCATGAGATTTCGGCCCTATGCTCCAACCCCAGCGCTTAACTCCACCTTGAAATCCTTTTCCTTTAGAATCAGCAGTTACATCAACAAATTCTCCCACTTTAAAGATATCTACCTTTAATTCCTGCCCTACGCTATACTTCTCCAAAACAGTCTGATCTTCTATTCTAATCTCCTGTAAATATCTTAGAGGTTTTATGTTCACTTTTTTAAACTGTCCTAAAACAGGTTTTGTGGCATGCTTTGAATTCGCTTTCATCTCTTCGTACCCAATTTTTAAAGCATCATAACCATGAGTATTCTTACTTTTTATCTCCATCACATAACACGGACCTGCAGATACAACAGTAACCGGCAAAACCACTCCGCTTTTAAATATCTGTGTCATACCAACCTTCCTGCCCAATATTCCTTTAATAGTAGCCATTTTTATTTTATCTCGACATATACACCCGCTGGTAAACTTAACTTCCTTAAGGCATCTATCGTTTTAGCTGTAGGCTCTAACATTTCAATCAACCTTTTATGAGTACAAAGCTGAAACTGCTCTCTGGACCTTTTATCTATATGCGGCGACCTAATCACTGTAAAAAGCTCTCGCCTGGTCGGTAAAGGTATTGGCCCTGAAACACGGGCACCTGTTCTCTTTGCAGTATCAACTATCTCCCGAGCCGATTGATCCAACAACCTATGGTCATACGCCTTCAACTTGATCCGGATTTTCATTACGCTTTCTTCAGCCATTTTTTATTCCTTATATGTTATTCCCTCACCTCAGAAACTACTCCTGCACCGACTGTTCTACCGCCTTCACGGATTGCAAAACGTAGTTCTTTTTCCAAAGCAACAGGTTTTATTAATTCTACTTCAAACTCCACATTATCTCCGG
>JAVCDA010000086.1 GCA_030765145.1 Candidatus Saelkia tenebricola
AAAAGAAAATGGAATTGATGTAATTTGTGCCAGACAAAATTCAATAAGTAAACATTCTATGATGAGAGATAAAAAACCTTATGTAGTTAAGCTTATATTCGATAGAAAAACGAAGAAAATAATTGGTGGTCAGATAATTAGCGATAGCGAATGTCCGGTTAAACCTATTGAAGCTATAGCATTGGCGATAAGATGTGGTTTGACTGCTTTAGATTTGACAACTTTAAGATGTGCCGGGCAGCCGGAGCTTTCACCTGATCCGGGTATTGAGCCGTTATCTTTAGCTGCAGAAACGTTATTCCAAAAACTTTATGCTTATAAGATAGAGGATAGAAAAAACTTAAAAAGAAAATAGATAAATTAAAAACAAGGATGCCAGTTCATTCAGCTTTAGTTGGAATAGTGCCGGAATCAGAGGATTTAGAAGATGGGCTTGAGAAGGAAGAGAGAGAATTCAATAGCGGCAAATGAAATAAGATAAAGGGATTTAAATAAAAAATAATGAGAGCATATTTAAAAGGAACTGACAAAATCTTTTGGAAAAGAGAATTCCGATGTTTCGACAAGTCAAAAAGATAAATAAAAAGGAGGTGTAGAATGGGAATTAAAATTATGGATACAAATTTTAAACAAGAAGTTTTAAAATCAGATATTCCTGTTTTGGTAGATTTTTGGGCTCAGTGGTGTGCTCCGTGCCATGTGGTTGCGCCGGTAGTCGAAGAGATTGCTAAGGAGTATAAAGGTAAATTGAAAGTATGCAAATTAAATGTAGATGAGGCTCCTAATACCGCGTCGCGATATGGAATAATGAGTATCCCAACATTAGCAATTTTTAAAAATGGTAAAGTAGTAGGCAAGGTTGTAGGTGCGCTTCCTAAATCCGAGCTGGAGACTACGATTAAGCAACATATTTAGTCAAGTTGATTTTTAGAACATAAACAGGAGGTGATAATTATGCCGATGTATACGTATATCTGCAAAGATTGTGGCGAAAAGTTTGATTTATTGATAGGAGTAACTTCTGAAGAACCAAAGCTTAAATGCAAGAAATGTAATAGTGAAAACATTGACAGGTTACTTTCAGGATTTAGCGTTGGAGGTTCTAGGGGTAGGTCTTCTTCCGGGTCAAGTTGTTCGACAGGAACTTGTCCCACTTGTTTTTAAATGAGAATTTTAAAGTTATCAGGGTAGCGATTGTTTATACTTATTTGAGGTTGAAAAGATATGCAGATATGAAAATTTTAACTGTTGGATTATCTGAGATTGCGGATTGTTTAAAGCTGGGCTATGTGTTGAAAAATATGGGGAAGAGTTTATGATTGCGATTGTTGTAGTTTTGGTTGTCATATTTGTGATAGCTATTGTGATGGCTATGACTGGTCGGGGGGGCGGAAATTTTTATGTTCCTGTTATGATTGTTGCAGGTCTTGCTATGCATGAGGCGGCTACTGTTGCTCAGCTTATTTTATTTTGCACAGCTGTTGCAGCGTTGTTGGTTTTTCAGAAAAGTAGAACTGTTGATTGGAAATTGGCGTTGGTTATTGATCCTCCGACTGATGTGATGGCGTTTGTTGGTGGTTATTATGCCCATCTGTTTAGCGGAAATGTTTTGAAATTTGTTTTTGTTTTTTTACTAGTTGTTGTTGTTTTTTTCATGCTTTATCCTGTCAAGGAAAGACCTCAGGATAACCGAAAACGTTTTGGTTTTTGGCATCGTCAATTTGGGGATAGCAGTTATGTGGTTAATCTTTGGGTTGCTATTCCTATTGCGGCATTGATAGGTTTGGTTGCTGGGATGGTTGGAATATCTGGAGGGAGTTTTAAGATTCCCTTGATGGTTCTTGCATGTGGTGTTCCTATGCGTATTGCTATAGGAACTTCTTCGGCGATGGTAGCAGTTACAGCTTTGATGGGATTCTTGGGGCATACTGCTGGTGGAGATTTTAATCCCGTTTGGGCTATTCCTTTAATGATTGTGGCAGTGCTTGGTGGTTTAATGGGTGGAAAGTTGTCATTGAAAACTAAACCTGATAATTTAAAGCGAATTTTTGCCTATACTACTTTAGTTGCCGCTGTATTTATGTTTATTAATGCTGTTCTTTCAGGGTAAGAGGATGCGGTTTAGGTAACTGTAGCCAGTTCTTTATGTATGTTTTCAGCCTCTTTAAAACCGCAAAAGTTGCGAAACTCGTCCAATAGGGGGAGTTATCTATTTTGCTTGGAAATATGGGGAGAGAATTTAACCTATCCAATAAAACCTCTCTGTTTACAAATATAAAAGAATACTGCTTAAAAATATGCAAAATACCTGTTTTTATATCTATTTAATGTTAAAATAAACATCAAATAATAATTATTATTAGAAGGAGTGTTTAGGTATGAAGATAGGGATTATTGGTTTACCTCAAACAGGGAAGAAGACTATATTTAAACTGTTAACGGGGTATGAGTTTTCTGAGAAAGATTTAACAGTTAATAAGGTTATAAAAAGCTTTGCTCAGATAAAAGATCCCAGATTTGACTTTCTATCGAATCTGTATAAACCTAAGAAGCAGGTAAGGGCAAAGATTGATATTGAATTGTTACCTAAGATAGACCCAGCTTCTATAAGGCAGGGTGGTATATTTGAAAATATTGCTGATTTCGATGCTATTTGTCATATAGTTAGAGCATTTAAAGATGATGCTGTTTATCATATAGATGGTTTGGTGGATCCAAAACGTGATATTGAGAGTATCAATTCCGAGTTAATACTGCATGATCTTCTCTTTATTGAAAAAAGAATCGAACGTATTGATGAAGCTGCAAAGAGAGTTAAAGATGAGAAAGCATTAAAAGAGAAAGAGCTGCTACTAAAACTAAAAGACCACTTAGATAGAGAATTACCATTGCGGTTGCTTGATTTGACTGCGCAAGAACTATGTGTAATTTCAAGTTATCCGTTTATTACGTTGAAAAAAATGATAATTGTTCTAAATATCTCTGAAAATAATATTAGCGATGAATCTGATATTGATAAGTTACAGCAGGATTATAAATCTCTGGAGATTGACATTATGCAGGTATCTGCCAAAGTTGAGTCTGATATTATAGGTATGGATTCGGAATCTGAAAGAGTAGAGTTTTTTGAATCCCTTGGAGTGAAAGAATTGGCGGTGGATTCTCTCACCAGATTATGTATAAAAGCATTAGATTTGATATCATTCTTTACTGTTGGCTCTGATGAAGTCCGACAATGGTTATTGCGCAAAGGTTTTTTAGCACCTCAGGCAGCTGGGGTGATACACAGTGATCTGGAGAAAGGTTTTATCCGTGCCGAGGTTATAAAATATGATGATCTTTATTTGTTAGGGAATGAAGTAGATCTTAAGAAAGAAGGCAAGATATACTTAAAAGGCAAAGATTATGTTGTCGAAGACGGTGATATAGTAGATATAAGGTTTAATATCTAAAGAGCTATGTTTTCTTCTATCAATTGTGAAATTTGTCCAATGTAGGGAATTTCTATTTTTTAATCTCTTATGATTTAATATATTGCGGGGATTTTTTGTTTGATATAAAATATATCTTTAAAATCAGGAGTAGTTTATGAGACGTATTTTAAATTGGCAGGTTTTGTTGGGTTTAATTTTAATTACACTGTCTGCGGGTGTTTATTACATTCATTATATTATTTTTAGAGACGTTCACCATATTTTTATATATCTTATCGGAGATATTGGGTTTGTCTTTTTTGAGGTTCTGCTGGTGACATTAGTTCTACATCAGTTATTATACTATAGAGAAAAGAAGGCAATGTTGAACAAATTAAATATGGTGATTGGAACTTTTTTTAGTGAGGTTGGAACAGAATTACTAAAGATATTTTCTGGTTTTGATACAGATACTTTTGAAATTACACAAAAATTGGGTATAACCAACGACTGGTCTGAAAAAGAGTTTTCAAAAACTTGCAAAAGTATCAAAAAACATGATTATCAAATCGATAGCAAGCAAGGAGATTTAGAAGCTGTTAAAAACTTCTTAAAAGAAAAGAAGCAGTTTTTGTTGAATCTTTTGGGAAATTCTAACCTGCTAGAACATGAGTCATTCACAAATCTTCTTTGGGCGGTATTTCATTTAGCCGAGGAGCTTATTCACAGACGAAGCTTGGAAGTATTACCAGAAACTGATTACAAACACCTTTCAGGCGATATGAAAAGAGTGTACAATCTCTTAATAGCAGAATGGTTTGACTATATGAAGCATCTGAAGAATGATTATCCTTATCTATTTTCCCTTGCAGTGAGGACAAACCCTTTTGATGAGAATGCATCTGTAGAGGTACAATAACTATATATTTTAACTTTTCCTGAGGGAGAAATGATGAGGTAATTCGTCAAAAAATAGTTAAAATTGTTAACATATAGATTAAAAAATTAATATCCGGATTATAGAATGTATATTCGGAAAAAATTGCAAAAATCGAAAAAGAAGAGAAAATTGTTGATAAAAAGTTTAGGAATCTTACTATATCTAAGCTATTACAAAAAATAAATAAAGGAGGTTGATATGTTTTGTTATCAATGTGAGCAAACAGCAGGTGGATCAGGATGTGTCAAAGTTGGCATCTGCGGTAAAAATCCAGATATCCAAAGTTTGCAGGATATATTGCTTTTTGGATTGAAAGGTATAGCATCATATGCTTTCCATGCCCGGGAACTTGGAGGTGTTAGTTCTGAAGTAGATGGTTTTATGCACGAGGCGTTATTTAAAACCGTGACTAATGTAAGTTTCGACCTCAAAGATCATATTAATATGGTTTTAAGGGCTGGAGAAATGAACTTAAAAATAATGGAATTGTTGGATAAAGTGCATACTGAAAAATTCGGTAATCCTGTACCTGTAGAAGTTAAAACAGGTACTACCGCAGGTCCGGGTATACTTATAACTGGTCATGACTTACTTGATTTATATGAATTATTAAAGCAGACAGAAGGAACAGGCGTTAATGTATATACGCATAGTGAAATGTTGCCTGCCCATGGTTATCCTGAGCTTAAAAAATTTAAGCATTTAGTTGGTAATTATGGTGGAGCATGGCAGGAACAGAAAAGAGAGTTCAAGGAATTTCCAGGTGCGTTGTTAGCTACAACAAACTGTGTTTTGATTCCTCCTCCTAATACATATTTAGATAGGTTGTTTACCATAGGTATTACAGGTGTAGAGGGAGCGACACATCTTAAAAATAGAGATTTTTCTCTGGTTATAGAAAAAGCAAAACACTCCCCTTCTCTTACCGATGAATCTGGTAAAAAAATTACAACGGGTTTTCACTATAAAGCCGTTTTAAGTTTAGCGGATAAAATTATCAATGCTGTTAAGGAAGGAAAAATTAGACATTTCTTTCTCATCGGTGGGTGTGATGGTGCACAGCCCGGACGTAATTACTACACAGAATTTGCAGAGAAAGTACCTAAGGATTGTGTTATCTTAACGCTTGCCTGCGGTAAATACCGGTTTAACAAATTGGACTTTGGAGAAATCGAGGGTATTCCTCGCTTAATAGATGTTGGCCAATGTAATGATGCTTATTCTGCTATTCAAATTGCTATTGCATTAGCAAAAGCGTTTAATTGTAGTATTAATGAATTACCTCTATCGTTTATCTTGTCCTGGTTTGAACAGAAGGCGGTAGCAATATTATTAACACTTTTCTATCTTGGTATTAAAGATATTCGATTAGGTCCTTCACTTCCGGCGTTTGTTACTCCCAATGTTCTTAAAGTATTACAAGATGAGTTCAATATCCAGCCGATAACAAATCCGGATGAAGATTTAAAAAATATTTTATGTTAAGATAAACAAATAAACAGGAGGTAAAAATGGATAAGTTAAAAGGAACTAAAACGGAAAAGAATCTTTTGGCATCTTTTGCGGGGGAATCTCAGGCAAGAAATCGATATACCTATTTTGCTTCTGCAGCAAAAAAGGCGGGGTTTGAGCAAATAGCAGCTATATTTTTAGAGACGGCTGATAATGAGAAAGAGCATGCAAAAAAGTTTTTTAAGTTTTTAAAAGGCGGTGAGGTAGAAATAACAGCAAGTTATCCTGCGGGGGTTATAGGAAGCACAGCAGAGAATCTGGAAGCTGCTGCATCCGGAGAAAACCTGGAATGGACAAAACTTTATAAAGAAGCGGGAGAGATAGCACAACAAGAAGGTTTTAGAGATATAGCCATAATATTTAAAGAGATAGCAGAAGTAGAGGAAGAACATGAAAAACGGTACAGAAAATTACTTCAGAATGTAAAAGAAGGCAGGGTGTTTAAAAAAGATGTGATAGTTAAATGGAAATGCCGTAATTGCGGATATGTTCACGAAGGTAAAGAAGCTCCTTTAGAATGTCCTGCTTGTGCTCATCCTCAAAGCTATTATGAGCTTCTTTGTGAAAATTACTGAATGATATTTTGAAATAGCTAATTACTCTTCAATATTTTTCTTGCGATTTTGGACATATGCGTGTTGAAGAGCAATGTAAGGGTCGATGGCCTGTTCTGTAATACTGTTGTAATTGTCGCGTGCAGTATAAGTGTAATTATTTGTATGATTAAGCGCCGATAGTCCGGTAAAGAGATCTTCCGGTTCTACGTCTAAAATATAAAACCAGGTTAAAGGATTCAAAGCCAGATCTACAATAAAACCGATTGAATCACGGCCGCTGGATGGCCCCAAAAAAGGCCACATAATGTAGCGGCCGGTATTACATCCGTAATAGCCTAAAGTTTGGCCGAAATCTTCGGTGTTTTGATCTAAATTAAAAGTAGAGCTGGCCGGATCAAATAATCCTCCCAATCCAATTGTTGTATTAATAGCGAAGCGGCCTAATTCTGTAGAGGCTCTGTTGAATTTCTTTTGAAAAATGTTATTAAAAAATCGTATCGGCATTTTAATATTTGAGAATGCGTTGTTTATTTTGTTTTGGACTGTTTTAGGCACCAATAAATCATAGCCTTTAGAAATCGGTTTTAAGATTCTATAAATAATTTTGTCATTTAATTTAAAAATAAGCCGATTATATGATGCAAAAGGGTCATGGATGACAGGAGCTTCTTCTATTTCCCAATCTTCTTCTTCGTAATCATTAAAATCATCCAAGATATCTGTTGAATCTTGAGCTTCTGAGGTGTGGATGAAGAAGCAAGGTATTAGGAAGATATTACTTAATAGCAAAAGCAACACTATCTGGTAATGTTTCATTGTTTAGTTTCTTTTTTAGGAAGGGATATGGTCATATCTACTAATTAAGTATCAGCGAATTCTTTTTGTTTCTTTTGTAATTCCTTAATAAGATGTGAAAATGGAGATTCATTTAAAATGCTGTTGAATTGACTGCGGTAATTACCGACTGTGCTGACACCTTCAATGGTTATATCGTAAATTTTCCAGGCGTTATTGTTTTTAATCATACTAAAGTCTACGGAAATTTTCTTACCCTCAGTTGTAATAATATTTGTTTGAACCTTACTGCGGATGTTTTGGGTGTTTTCCCTAATATAAATAATTTTTTCTCCCGAATAAGAAGTGGATCTATCAAGGTAGGTTTCTCTTAAAATATCTGTAAATATCTGGGTAAATTCTTCTCTTTCTTCAGCAGTGCAGTTTTTCCAATGCCGGCCCAGGGATCTTTTAGACATTTCATAAAAATTAAACATAGGTTCAAGAACTTCCCGGATTTTTTCCTTGCGTTGAGCTGTTTTTTCAGGACCTTGGAGAGATGGGGCTCGAAGGACTTCTAAACTTTGTTCGATTGCTTCAATAACAATCTCTCCTGGAGTCTCTGCGCATAGTAGGGCAGATGGTATTAAAGTTAGAAAAACTATTAATAAAATTCTAATCATCGGATTATTTTATATGTTTGTTTATTTTTCAACAACAAATTTTTTTACAACGGATAATAAATCAAAGGGTGGTTCAGTATCAAATAATATACTGTTTGGCTCTAGAATTGTATCGGACCCTCCGGGTAAAATTTCAATATATTGCTCGCCGAGAATACCTTTTGTACGCACTGAAGCTATTGCATCTTCTTGGATTGCGATATCTTTTTTAATAAGCATGGTGACAATAGCTTGGTAGTCTTTCAAATGAATATCTTCGACTTTTCCAACTTTAACTCCTGAAATCTCAATTGCAGTATCTTTTTTAAGCCCTGTGACAGAAGTAAACACAGCTTTTAGTGGATAATAATCGGTATTTAAGAATTCAACCTGTCCTAAATTGATAGATGTATATGCCATACAAAGCAATCCCGCAAATACAAAAATACCTACAATAATTTCAGTGTCAATTTTTTTCATTTTTATCACCTTTAAATATATTTTGGGGGTTTATAATAAAATATAGTTTTATCCAAAATCTCTGCATATGAACTCTCGAATAATTTTATTATTTGATGTTTTTATTTCTTCCGGTGTTCCAACAGTTATAATTTCACCGTTATACAGCATTGCAACTTGGTCTACAATGTTAAATATTTCAGGAATTTCATGACTGACTATCAATGCTGTCAAATGACGTTCTTTTTGAAGTGTCCGAATTAATTTATGGATGGATTTCATAGTCATCGGGTCAAGACCGGTTGTCGGTTCATCAAAAAGAATAATTTCCGGATTCATTACCAAACATCGTGCTAAAGCAACACGTTTTCTCATGCCTCCGCTGATTTGAGCGGGGTACTTATTTTCATCACCTTCTAAACCAACATTAGCTAATTCTTTTAAGACCTTATCCCGAATTTGTGAAGAGTTGAGCTTTGTTTTTTCTTCTAATGGAAAGGCTGTGTTTTCAAATACATCTAAAGAATCAAATAAAGCTCCGCCCTGAAATACAATGCCGAAGCGTTCTTTTAACTGCTTAAGTTTCTTTCCGCGTAAGCGGCTGATGTCTTGTTGTTCAATGAGTATCTTGCCCTTGTCTGGTTTTAACAGGCCGATGATATGTTTTAACAGGACTGATTTTCCTTTTCCGCTACCACCGATTAAGGCAAAAGTTTGGCCTTTTTCTATTTTTAAACTGACCCCGTTAAGGACTTTTTGGTTTCCAAAGTTTTTGTGTATATCAACAAGTTCAATCATTTTTTATCATAAAAACAAGTTAAACAAACATCATAATTGATGTAATGTAATAATCAAAAACTAATACAAGAACGGATGAAAGTACAACTGCTTGAGTTGTTGCTCTGCTTACGCCTTCAGCACCAAAGCCGGATCCGTGGTCGGCACGAAACCCTTTAAAACAGCTTACCCATGTAATTAATACTCCAAAACATAATGATTTATATAGGCTGAGCAAAACATCTTTAGCTAATATTGAGTCGGCAATAGCGCCGAAATATACCCCGCTTGAAAGTCCGGTTAATGTAACTCCGACTAAATATCCTCCCCAAATGCCTACGACAATAAACATTGCGGTTAGGATGGGAAGGGAGATAAGGCCAGCCAGTAAATTGGGGATGACTAAATATTTGTAAGGATTTAAAGCCATGGCATCTAAGGCATCGATTTGTTCAGAGATGCGCATGATTCCAATCTCAGCGGTTAAAGCTGATCCGGCGCGGCCAATAACCATTAGGGCTGCAATAACAGGTCCTAATTCGCGGATTAGAGATACTGATAAAATAGCACCCAGTTTGGATTCAGCGCCGAATGTAACCAGCACATAGTAAGTTTGAAGAGATAGCACCATTCCGGTGAATAAACCTGTCAGACCTATTACTAAAATTGTTTTTACACCAATGAAATGAACTTGTTTTATTACTCTATTGATAAGGTAGGGTGGTAAAATCATGTAATAGAGTGAAATTGCGAGGAAACATGCCATTTTGCCTAATTCCTTAATGAATGAAATTGTTTTTTTGCCTAATATTTTAAAAAGATAGGATAGATGCAAGTTTAAAACCTCGAGTTTTTTTAAATTTAAATAGCAATAGCATATTGTAAAATGCTCAATTACATTTAATTTATAAAAATAAGTATATCAAAAAGATTAAAGTAAAGCAACTTGCTAAACTTTAGAATAATCAGAAATTGTGGTCATTATATGGAGGTTTACTGATAGGTTTTAGTCTGGGTAATTTTATGAATTCTACAAGATGAGTTTTTTCTATTATGGTGTTTAAGGTTTTTTGATTAAATAAGCTGTAAAAAGTTATTGTTTTTGTTATAATAAAGATTCTACAAAATAGAATATGACGAGTTAGTCGACGCAACTCCCTAAAAATACAAGGCTTAGGAAATTGCATCTGAAGCAATCAGAGTATAAGTATGTGGCTCGTAGTTAGCAATCAGAGGTTAACTAGAGGTTTTTATGGTAAAGGAGAGAATAATATGGATATAGGGATAGCTAAAGAAAATGGACTGAAAAATTCAGAACGCAGGGCGATTCTTTTACCTGATGAAGTAAAGAGGCTTGTTGAAGCCGGTAATCAGGTATTTGTAGAGAAAGGATTAGGCAGTGGTATATATATCAGTGATGAAAATTATAAAGGGGCCGGAGCGAAAATTGTAGCTGAACAGAAGAACATTTTTAATAAATCTATCGTGGTTAAACTTAAACCGCCTTTGCCTGAGGAATTTAAGCTACTTAAGAATAACATTTTGTTCTCTATGCTTCATGCTGAGCAGAACCCGCAGTATATCCAGGCTTTAAAAAAAACAAATTCTAAAGCCATTGCAATGGAACTGATTCGTGATAACGCTGGCGAACGTCCTCTTCAGTGTTCAGATATGTGCGGTGAGCAAGGTATGATTATGGCTTTTCATCTTGCAGAGAAAAGCCCTTCTGATTGCAATGTCTTGGTTTTAGGCTATGGAGATGTTGCTTCAGGGGCTCTAAGAGTAGCTTTTAGTTTAGGCGACAATGTTAAGATAGTGCGTAAGAAAGAATATCGGTATATTAAGGGATTACTTTGCGATAAAGATATAGTTATCAATGGAATCCAGTGGCCTAAGGAAAAAAGACAAAAAAAAGAGTATCTTATTACACGCGATATGCTTTCTCTCTTAAATAATGGCGCAATTATTTTGGATCTTTCTGTGGATTTTCCTAATCCCATTGAGGTTTGTCGACCTTCTTTGCCCAATACCCCTGTTTATATCGTTGATGGGGTAAGCTGTATAAGCATCTATGGTTATCCTAAGTTGGTTCCTGTCTCAAGTTCTATGCGATATTCAAAGCAAGCTTTGCCTATTTTGCTTGAAATTGCATCGACGCCTTTGGATGAATTATCCAAATCAATTAAAGATGCTATTATTAATCCTGTAGATTTTTGCTTTCATTCTGATGTAAAAGGAGTTGCATTTAAAAATATTGTAAAAAACAAAAAACTCGATTTAAGCAAAACGTAAAGGATATGAAAAAAGCTATTTTAGTTATCGGTGAGAGAAAAATGATTAAAGACCGTTTGGTTGATCCGTCTTGTAATTCTTTTATTCAGCATCTAAATGAACGTGTTAACAAGGATGCAGAGGTTAGGGTCATTAACTATAAAGATGTATTTCTCGATAATCTACCCGAAATTAAAAGATCTGATTTGATTGTGATGTTATTTTTCCCTTTTCAATATTGGAATAAAAATATCGAAGTTTACGGAAAAGACTCCAGGGTTTATGGGGATAAAAAATTTGGCCGGGAATTTGAGCAATTTTTCAAGAAAGTAGATAAAATTATAATGAAAAAATATCACGACAAAAAGATTGAATATGTTAATCATCCCCAAGCCTCGATCTTAGATAGAGATAAAGAAAGATGTAAGATGTTTTTGAAAAAACACGATGTTCCTATTCCTAAAAGTTATGATATAAAATCGTTAAAAGATATCCAGCATCTTGTGGATCGCGGGGTGTCGCTTTATATAAAACCAAGATTTGGATCTATGGGGAAAGGGATTTCTTACTTAAGCAATGATTTGCTCATTACTAATTTTATGTTTCAGAAGGGTAAAGTCATCAGCCACTCGTATGATTATAACTGGCGGTTTCATGAAATCACAAAGTTGGCGGATAGGAAGATATTTTTGAAAATGATGATTTTAGGAGGTTTTATTTTCGAAGAAGCTATTGATCCGCCGATACATAAAGGCCGAAGATCTGATTTCAGAGTTTATTGTGTTTGCGGTAAAATTTCTTATTATTATGCCCGTTCAACGCCAAGTGTTTCCCTTGTGACGAATTGGTCACAGGGCGGGAAAATTGAGAAAAAAAGGAAGTTTTCCCAATATATACCTAAAACTAAATTAAAAAAAGTTGAGTCTTTAGCTCGAAAAGTTGCCAAAGATCTTAATATGAACTATGCCGGAGTGGATATTATCTTTTCAAAAGACTACAAAAAAATATATGTCTTAGAAGCTCACTCATTTCCTGCTTATGAAGAAGGGTTTGATTTAATGGGTGAGTTGGTCAAATATGTTTCAAAAATGGCAAATCGCTAAAAACTTTTATTTTAAATTCTAATTGTATTGCATAGGTTAGTCCAAAATATTTTACAGGGTATTTTCTAATTTTTTCTATATAGAAATGTGTTGTGGGGAGTTTTTGTCTGAAGTAAAATATATACAATTAAAAAAGGAGAGATATATGAAGAAGATAGGCTTTATATGGAGCAGTATTGTCTTTTGTTTTTTCTTGTGTGGTGTCGGTAAAGCATATGCTCAAGAGGAAGGTTTTTCTAAGAAAGAGCAGATCAAAGAACAGCATCAAGGGATGAAACAAAACGCTCAGGCGGCAAGGATAGAACAGAAAGAATTGAAGCAGCAAATAGATGATGCTATTGCGGCAGGGGATATGGAGAAAGCGAAGCAGTTCAAAAAGAAGCTTAAAGAGATGCATAAAGAGAATGTTCAGCAAAAAAAACAGGATATGAAAGAACTTTATGAAGCTAAGAAAGAGTTTAAGAAAGATAAAAAGGGAGCCCATATTGATAAACTAGATAAAAACGATGATGGAGAGGTTGATGGTTCCGAGCGAAAGGTCTGGAAAAAGCACAAGAAGGTTTTAGATAAGAACGATGATGGAGAGGTTGATGATTCTGAGCGAAAGGCCTGGAAAAAGCACAAGAAGGTCTTAGATAAAAACGATGATGGAGAGGTTGATGATTCTGAGCGAAAGGTTTGGAAAAAGCACAAGAAGGTCTTAGATAAGAACGATGATGGGGAGGTTGATGGTTCCGAGCGAAAGGTTTGGAAAAAGCACAAGAAGGTCTTAGATAAAAATGATGATGGGGAGATTGATAAGTATGAACTCAAAAAAGATAAAAAAGGTGGGAAGCGAAAATAAAATAATAAGAAAATATGAGGGGAATTGTTTGGTATAAAATTTAATTAGGTTTGTAAACATTATAATTACTATAAGTGGAGGCATGGATTTGAAGGCATTGGTAATTTTAGCAGGTCCGCGAAAAGGGCAGGTAACAGATAATATCTTAGATGCGGTTCTTAGGGGGGGGGTGAAGGATAGAGGAATTGAGATAGAAAAAATGTATTTGTATGATTTTTAGAAATAAAACCGTGTACAGGCTGTAGCAGTTGTAAAGATAGCAAGAAATGTATTATAGAGGATGATCATCAAATGATGCTGGATAAGATGGGGCAATCGGATATTATAGTCTTTGCTTCTCCTACGTATGTAAGCAATGTGACTTCTGTTGCTAAAGCATTTATGGATAGAAGTATTAGGTTTTTTGAAATGACTAAGCTGGGTTTAAAGTGTAGATATGATAAACCGAGTAAAGTAATTTTAATTACCAGCTGCGGAGCTCCATTCCCTTTTTCGCATATTTTTGGTTTTGCTACTGGTTGTATACGTGCTATGAAAGTATTTTTTAAATATATGAATGTAAAGATAAAAACGTTTACTGCTACAGGTATGACTTGTTTTGATAAGGAATCATGTAAAAAGATCTTTAAAAAAGCCTATAATTTAGGTAAAAATATTTAATTAGAATTGGTATTATTTTAGTTGACAATTGAGAAGAGGTGTAATAAACTACTGGGGTAGTGAATAAGGGAATGGAAATTTGAGTCCGCAAGGTAAGTTGAAATTCGCCTTGCGGTTTTTTGGTTTCCACCGTTATTTATTATAATTTAACAAAAAGGAGGTGTAGCAAGAAATGGTAAAAGGAACAGTAAAATGGTTTAGCGACCAAAAAGGTTACGGATTTATTACTTCTGAAGACGGTAAAGATGTGTTTGTGCATCACAGCGTAATTCAGGGTGATGGTTATAAATCTTTAGATGAAGGCCAGCAAGTTGAGTTTGAAGTTCAACAAGGCCCTAAAGGTGATCAAGCCACAGATGTAGTAAAGATATAACTTGAATGCAAATTAGGCCCGACTATAGTGTTGGGCCTTTTTTATTAAAGAAAATAAGTAATACAGCTGTAAAGAGTTGTCTTTCTGGCAGCTTTTTATTCCGAATATCTTAAGGTGGTAGATTTTATCGCATTTATCCCTATTTAAATAATCAAATAGCTAAAAAAATTTTATAATATAGCTACCGTTGGTTAAAATGTTATATGTAGAGTTTTATATATCGAAAGTATGGCTTGAAATAGTATATAAATCAGATTAAAGTAACGTTATGAATGAAATAGACAAAAGAATTTCCAAAGCAAATTGTGTGACTTGGACAGGTTTCATTGTAAATATATTTTTGATGGTTTTTAAGCTTATTGCCGGGATAACAGGCAAAAGTAGTGCTATGATTGCGGATGCTTTTCATTCGCTGTCTGATTTTGTGACGGATATTATTGTGTTACTGGGTTTTAAAGTAGTAAAGAAGCCGATAGATAAATCTCATGATTATGGCCATGGCAAGGTTGAGACTCTTGTTACGACTATTGTAGGGATTGTTTTGGTAGGAGTGGGGATAAAGATACTTTATTCAGGATCTCGTGCAGCTGTTATTGCAATACAGGGTTATGTGTTCCCTCCGCCTGGATTAATTGCACTCTATGCTGCGGTAGTTTCTATTTTAGCAAAGGAGATGCTGTATCGTTATACGATTAAAGTCGGGAATAAAATTAATAGCCAGGCACTTATTGTTAATGCATGGCATCACCGTTTGGATGCATTTACTTCCATTGCAACTCTGATAGGTATTAGCGGTGCTATTGTATTGGGTGAGAAATGGCGTGTGCTGGATCCGATTGCCGCTATTGTGGTAAGTTTTTTCATTATGAGAACTGCGATAATTATTTTGAAAGGCAGTATTAACGAGCTTATTGATGCCTCATTACCCGAGGAAACAGAAAATGAAATACTTGGCATTGTTAATTCTGTTTCCTTGGTTAAGAACCCGCATAATATGAAAACAAGAAGGTTGGGTAATAATGTTGCAATAGATATTCATATTGAAGTAGATAAATCTTTGAATGTGACACAAGCGCATGATGTTGCAACTGAAGTAGAAAAAAAACTAAAGGAATCTTTCGGAAAGAATACTTTTATTTCAGTTCATATAGAGCCGTTTGAATAATCCCAGTATTGTATTCTCGGTTTTATTTTTCAGATCCCACTGTTTTTAAGAATTTGTAATACTCGCTGTTTGTTGTTAGGAGTATTACACTGTTCTCATCAATAGTGTCTTGGTAAGTTTCAAGTGTTTTTAAGAAAGAGTAGAATTCAGGGTCCTGTTCGTAAGCTTTAGCATAAGTTTTTGTAGATTCGGCATCAGCTGTACCTTTAATTTTCTGAGCTGTACGATATGCTTCTGAGCTGATTTTTTTAAGCTCTTTTCCCATCAATCCTTCAATTTCAGCTCGCCGTCCTCGTCCCTCAGAGCGATACTGCTCAGCAGCACGTTGTCTTTCTGCAATCATTCTATCGTAAACTTTTCTCTCAACTTGCTCTACATAATTGACTCGTTTGATGCGTAAATCTATAAGCTCAATACCGTATTGGGTAACAAGTTTTTTCGCTTTTTCAAATATAATATTTTCTAATTTTTCACGGCCAAGATTTATGCTCTCTACAGCTTCTTCTGTCATTATTAAATTTTTTGCAACTTCCGCATCTTCTATAATAGCGTTGGAATTGCGGACTGTTTCTACCAGATGATTATTGGTTATTGCGTCACGGGTAGCAGAGTTGATAATATCGTCTAGTCGGGCATGTGCGAGTACTTCACCACCTACAGATTCCAGAAATTTCAGGGGATTTCCAACCTTCCAACGGGCAGTTGTGTCTATCCAGATATATCTTTTATCTTTGGTCGGGATTTGGTTTGCATCTCCGTCCCACTCTAAAATCCTTTTCTCAAAGTAGCGGGCTTGTTGTATGAAAGGTTTTTTAAAATGAATGCCGGCTTCAGTTATTTCGGCTACAGGTTTTCCAAATTGAGTAATTATTACCTGATTAGTTTCATCAACGGTATAGATAACTCCGGAGATAAGCAACAGCATGCCTAAGGCAGCAAAAAACAGGATTATTTTCATCATTTTATTCATTATTATTCTCCCCCTTCTTTTCTTATGTTAAATAACGGAAGTAAAGATGATTGTTCTGAATCTATTATGTACTTCTCCTTTGCTTTGGGTAGAACCTGCATCATTGTCTCAAGATAAAGCCGTTTTTTAGTAATCCAGGGGGCTTTTTTATATTCTTCAAGCAGTGCAGTAAATCGTTGTGCATCTCCCTGGGCGCGGTTTACTTTATCCAATAGATAGCCTTCAGCTTCTCGTATTGTTTTTTCTGCTTCACCTTTTGCACGCGGGACAGCTTTGTTATATGCTTCCCATGATTGGTTAATCAGTCTTTCTTTTTCCTGCTTGGCTTCATTAACTTCATTGAAAGCGGCTTTTACTTCTTTAGGCGGGTTAACATCCATAAGTTTTACTGTTACAATCTGGATGCCGCTAGAATAAATATCAAGGAGTTTTTGCATTTCGATTTGTGCGGTCAGGTTGATTTCTTCTCTTTTTGTTGTTAATACATCATCTACCGGATAATCACCTGTTAGGCGTCTGATGATTACTTCAGAAACATCTCTAATGGCATTTCTAGGATTTCTGATTGCAAACATGAATTTTACCGGGTCGTTTATCCTGTATTGAACAACCCAACGTACATCCAGTATGTTAAGGTCTCCTGTAAGCATTAAAGATTCATCATTAAAACGCTGTCTGGAATATTGGGTTTTTATTCCTGACTGCGTGGTTCTGAATCCGAATTCTTCCTTATATACTCTTTTTATTTTAATTTTACGCACCTTATCTATCATTGTAGGCAATTTAAAATGCAGTCCGGGTAAGGTGGTGGAGATGTATTTTCCGAAGCGCTGTACAACTCCTACTTCTTCCGGTCCGACTGAATAAATCATTCCCTTTAAGAAAATTAATAAAATCAATCCTATAGCTATAGGTAGCATAGGCAGAATTGATTTCTTAAGATTTTTTAATTCTTGTTTTCCTTTGCCTAAAAGGTCTTCTGGGGTTGTAAAATCCATTTTTTAGTCCTCCTTGTTAAAAGACAGGTTTATATGTACATCTTGGATAAGATACTACCAAGATAGTATATAAGCAAGTGATTTCTTTAGCATTGACAATTATTGACATTGTGTTATCTTTTTAAGAAACGTAACACTAAGGAGCGGCTATGTCAAAGTTGGTTAGGTTTGGAATTTCGCTGGAAAAGGGTCTTTTAGATAAATTTGATTCGGTTATTAAAAAGAAAAATTGTCCTAACCGTTCTGAGGCATTTCGCGATTTAATCCGAAAAGAACTGGTAAGTGAAGAGTGGCAGAGGCAAGGAGAAATTGCAGGGGCGATAACTCTTGTTTACAACCATCACAAAAGGGATTTATTAAATAAGCTTGCTGATATAGAGCATGATTTTCAAAAAGTCATAATTTCTAATCAGCATATTCACCTTGACCATGATAATTGTTTAGAGATAGTCGCTGTAAAGGGGAGTCCCCAGAAGGTTCAAAAATTAGCGGATATGGTTAAATCAGTTAAAGGTGTTAAATGTGCAACGTTGAGTATGGCAAGTACCGGTAAAAATTTGGAGTAAGGGTTTTTATTTTTTTTATTCAGTAGTAGCACGATTTTTAAAAAAGTAACAAAAAGGAGGTAAGGATGGTCTTAAGAGGGAAAGGTTTAGGGATTGTTTGCTTTTTATTTCTGGTGTTGGGGAATAAGTGTTTTGCCCATTTTGGGATGATTATTCCTGCAACTGATATTGTGGAATCCCAAAAAGAAGCTGATTTAAATTTAAAAGTAATGTTTGCTCATCCTTTCCAAGGTAGCACAATGAATATGGAAAAGCCGGTTCAGTTTGGAGTTTATTTTGATGGAGAAAAAGAAGATTTAATGCCTCTATTAAAGTCAATAGGTGTTAAAAATTATAATGATCCTGAATCTCATCAGGCCTGGGGAGCGGATTTTAAGATTAAAAGACCCGGGGATTATATTTTTTATTTACAACCGCAAGCTTACTGGGAACCTGCGGAAGATAAATTTATTGTCCATTATACCAAAGTGGTTGTTAATGCTTTTGGCAAGGAGAAAGGTTGGGGGGATGAGTTAGGCTTGAAAACAGAAATTGTTCCTCTAACCCGGCCCTATGGTGTATATAAAGGAAATCTTTTTCAAGGGCAGGTGAAAGTAAGCGGAAAACCCGTTCCTTTTTGTGAGGTTGAAGTTGAATACTATAATCAGAATGGAGAATCCAAGGCGCCGAAAGAGGTTTTTGTTACTCAGGTTATGCTTTGCGATGAAAACGGAATATTCAGCTATTCTTTTCCTAAAGAGGGATGGTGGGGATTTTCTGCTTTGAATGAAGATGAAAATAAGCTGGAGTATGAGGGGGAAGAAAAATCTGTAGAAATCGGTGCAGTAATCTGGCTGAGAGTTTATGAAATGGAATAAATAACATGCATATTTCTGAGGGAGTTTTAAATTTAGGGGTATTAGGTACTGGATATATTCTAACATCTATTGGTGTGGGAATTGGATTAAAGTCGTTAAAAGAAGAAAAAATTGTTAAAACGGCTATTTTTTGTTCTGCATTTTTTGTCGCGTCTTTAATCCGTGTTCCTCTTGGGCCAAGTAGTGTACATTTGGTTTTAAACGGTTTGGTAGGCGTTCTATTAGGATGGCAGGTGTTTTGTGCCTTGTTTATTGCTTTACTGTTGCAGGCAATTCTTTTCGGGTTTGGAGGTTTAACAACCTTGGGTATAAATACCTTGAATATGGCCTTACCTGGATTAGTTTGCTACTGGTTTTTCCACCGCGGGTTGAGGGGAGGTAAAGTGGTCTCTTTAATTTTAGGGTTTTTGGCCGGGTTTTTAGGGGTATTCTTGGCAAGTATATGTGTTGCTGCTTCTCTTTTTTGCACGGGAGAGCAATTTTTAAATACTGCCAAATTGATTTTTATTGCCCATATTCCTGTTATGTTTCTGGAAGGAATAATTACTGCTTTAATTGTGCAGTTTATAAAAAAAGTAAAACCGGAGATATTAACGGCTACTTAGGATAAAAATGAAAACAATAAAATTTCTTTTATTAATTATTCTTCTCTTCCCTCATTCTGCATTTGCCCACAGAGTTGGTCTTTTTTGTTATTTGGAAGAAAATACCTTATATGGAGAAGGTTATTTTGGCGGCGGCGGCTCTGTAAAAAATGCTAAAGTTGAAATTTATGATTTAAAAAATAACAATTTGGTTGCTGAGACTGTTACAGATGATGAAGGAAGATTCTCTTTACTCTTAGAAAATATTGAAGACATAAAAGTTGTTCTTACTGCCGGCATGGGGCATAGGGCGGAATACATATTAAAAACTGAAATCGAAGAGGAAAAGGCAAAACCTTATTCTGGAATTAAGTTTTATTCTATTATGATAGGAATAGGTGCCATTATAGGAGTTTTCTATTTGCTTTACATACTAAGGAGGAAAAATGCATCTTGATGAGTTTTCAGAAGGGCATTCTTTCTTTCATAAAATGGACCCTAGGGTAAAATTTATTGTATTTATTCCTTTAGTTTTTGTAATTGCACTTTCGAAAAATATAACTGCCGGAGCAATTTCTTTACTTTTAGCTGTCATTTTTATTTTTATTGCCAAAACTTCTCTTAAAGCTTTATTGAAACGGTTGGTGGTAGTAAATTTTTTCATCCTGTTTTTATGGTTTACTTTGCCTTTTAGTATCCAAGGGAAGGCATTATTTTATTTAGGAAAATATATTTTTAGTTTCGAAGGTGCTATATATGTTTTGAGTATTAGTTTGAAAGCAAATGCAATATTTTTATTTACAATTTCTATTTTAGGAACAACAGAGGTTTTTTCTCTCGCTCATGCTTTGTTACATTTAAAATTTCCTAAAAAACTTATTGAACTTTTCTTTTTCTTCTACCGGTATATAAGTGTTTTACATAAGGAATATCAAAGATTGTTCCAAGCAGCGAAAGTACGCGCTTTTAATCCCCGGACGAATTTGCGTACCTACAGGACCTATGCTTATTTATTGGGAATGCTTTTCTTAAGGAGTTATGAGCGTTCTCAAAGGGTATATCAGGCTTTAATTTTACGGGGATTCAAAGGAGAGTTTCCATTAATTTCCCATTTTCAGTTAAGAAAACAGGATTTAGTTTTTGCTGTGTTTATGTATGGGATAGGTATCTTTATTCTGATATGAAAGTAATAAAATTAGAAAATATTGATTTTTCTTATCCGGAAGGTATAGATGTATTTAAAGATTTAAATTTTTCTATTTCTAAAGGAGAAAAAATTGGAATAATGGGCGCCAATGGGAGCGGTAAAACAACCTTGTTCTATCTCATTATGGGCTTGCTTAAACCTAATCAGGGAAAAATTATTGCTTGGGATGAAGAAAGAACTAGAGAGGAACATTTTAAAGAGCTAAGGAGAAGGGTTGGATTTTTATTTCAGGATTCTGATGACCAGTTATTTGCTCCTACTGTAGAAGAAGATATTTCTTTTGGTCCTTTTAATTTGGGTAAAAATTTAAAAGAGGTAAGAAATATAGTTGATGATCTGTGTGAGAGATTAAACATAGCGGACTTAAAAAAAAGAATAACATTTAAATTGTCCTGGGGGCAGAAACGTTTGGTTGCTTTGGCCGGTATTTTAGCAATGGAGCCTGAGGTGTTGATTCTGGATGAACCAACTGCAAGTATTGATCAAGAAGTAAGAGAGAGAATCACTTCTTACCTTAAAGCTACGGATCAGACATTACTTATTACTTCTCACGATGAGGGATTTTTAAAAGATATATCTTCCAAAATATATCAGCTGAAAGACAGTAAGTTTATTCCCGGGGTCTGATGTTTCTAAGAAGGACAACAATCAATAACAAAGGAGATTTTATAATGATGAGTACAAGAATTAGTTGTATCGTTGTTTTGGCAATAATGTTTAACAGTGCAATTGTTGCAGAATCTGCAGTTCAAAATATCAAGGCAGGAGGAGATATTACATCTTTTGTTTTTTACCGGAATAATTATGATTTGAATAGTTCCGATGCTTTGGATAATAATTTAGGATTATTTTCGACGATTGCCCGGTTAAATATTTCAGCAGATTTAACTGAAAAGATAGAAACATATATTTTAATCAGCAATGAAAGAGATTGGGATATAGAGTCGAGTAGCAGCACAAATTTAGAATTAGATTATGCATACATTATGTTTAAGGAGATGTTTGATCCTTCTTTAACCCTAACCATAGGAAGACAGGAGATGGTGTTTGGCAATGCAATGGTAGTTGCTAACAGCGGGCAGTGTATCACAAGCTTGACTGCTGATGATTATAGTGCCAGGAATGCTTTCGATGCAATCAGGGCAACGTTAAATCACGAGCCCTTAATAGTTGATTTGGTATATTCCAAGATTGATGAAGTAAATGAAGCAGACGATGAAGAGGATGAGGATCTTTATGGAATCAATATTGGTTATCAGTTTGCCAATTATGATGCCGTAGCAGAAGGTTATTTATTTGTCAAAGATTCCGATGCTAAAGATATCTATACTATCGGTACTAGAAGTGATATTTCTCTTCTCGATGGATTGGAGCTTGGTGCAGAAGTTGCTTATCAGTTTGGCGATTATTCTACTATTGCAAGTGCATCCCGGAGCCAAAAATCCTGGGCAGTGGAAGTCTTGGGTGCTTATACGTTTGATAATGAATATCACACCAGCCTAAGATCCGGTTATTATTATCGCTCAGGTAATAAAGCAAGTAAAACTACAGGAAATTACGAAGGCTGGGACCCGATGTATGAAGACCAGGTTTTGGGCAGAATTTATGATGCTTTATTTGCGGGTTTAAATGGTGGTTGTAACAGTAATGTGCATATAATTAACGCTGGATTTAGTATCAATCCGACTGAGGATATTTCATTAAATATTGATTATTACCATTATGTTCTGGATGAGAAGTTTGTTAGTGGCGCTCATCCGGTAAATAGTGATTACGCGGTAACTAATAAAGATGATGTCGGGGATGAAATAGATGTTGTTACAGAATATGCCTATTCAGAAGATGTTACCTTTGGACTGGAATTTAATTGGTTTCTGCCCGGGGATATGTTTGCTCACGCTAATAGTAATACTGCTTCACAGATGATAGGATATGTTGCTGTTGAGTTTTAAAAATCGAATAGGCAACTGTTTTGAAGATTGGATTTGTATAACTAGAACATATTATCATTCTTTGTTTTTAGGAAGTAAATTTGATATGTTAGCAATAATTCCTCGATTTACACTTGACAAGAACTTCTGTATGCGGTATAAATGATAATGAGAACCATTATTGATAGGGAGAGATAAATGCCCAGAGGTGTTCCTATGCAGTCATTATGGTGGCATGGAAAATTTAGAGGTTACGGATATAGATTAACTATGCCGCGCCAGGTCCTTTTAGATGTTTTAAGTAAAACAGAAAAACATCTTAGTGCAGAAGATATATATTTTGCTATAAACAAGCATTATCCTAATATAGGACTTGCTACTGTTTATCGCAATTTAGAGTTGCTTGTTCAGATGGGGCTTGTATTCAAGTTTGATTTTGGTGACGGTAGAGCAAGATATGAACTATCTGAAGGGCCTAAAGGGATACGTCATCATCATCATCATTTAGTTTGTACTGAATGTGGAAGAGTGGTTGATTATACAGATTATATTGATGAAGAGATTGAATTGTTGGGCCGGATTGAAAAGGGACTTTCTAAAAAGTATGATTTTGTAATAAAAGAACATTTTATACAATTTTCCGGTGTATGTAGTAAGTGCAGAGAAAAAAAATAGTAATATATTTTTTAAACTGTTGATGAAAATAGTTTTCATCAGCGTTAGTAAAAAGGAGGTGATTTAAATGCCAGGTGGAGATGGAACAGGTCCAGCAGGAATGGGTTCAATGACAGGTCGCGCAGCAGGCTATTGCGCTGGTTATGCTATGCCCGGTTACATGAATCCGATTCCCGGTAGAGGGAGTGGGTTTGGCCGTGGAATGGGTAGAGGCCGTGGCAGAGGAGTTGGAATGGGTAGAGGTTTTGGATGGGGAGGTGCGTATCCTTCTTATCCAGCTGCTTATGCTAATTATCCATATGCTCCCAACTTAAACCCACAACAGGAAGCGGATATGTTAAAAGAGCAAACTAAGGTTGTACAAGACGAACTTAATGCTATGAATGAGCGCATAAAAGAATTAGAATCTAATGCGGGATCTCAAAAGCAATAAGTAATAAAGAATAGGTGGAAATAGAATAAGTTTTTATTTCCACCTATTGTATAATTTTTTAAAAGGAGGTTAATTTTGAAAATAGCGATTTCGACAGACGGGGATTTTGTATCTGCTCATTTTGGTAGATGTCCGTCCTTTACTATTGTTGAGATAGGAGACAATAAAGTATTAGGTAAAGATGTTATCGATAATCCGGGTCATCATCCTGGTTTTTTGCCTCAGTTTTTAAATAAGGAAGGAGTCAATGCTATTATTGCGGGAGGT
Organism: Candidatus Saelkia tenebricola; assembly: GCA_030765145.1. GTDB lineage: Bacteria > Omnitrophota > Gorgyraeia > Kaelpiales > Kaelpiaceae > Saelkia > Saelkia tenebricola. The sequence goes on from JAVCDA010000086.1 coordinate 23,999, forward strand.
ATGGGGCAGCGTGCTGCAGAGTTATTTGCTGATGTAGGTATAGAGGCAGTAGTAGGAGTGAGCGGTAGTGTGAATGAGGTAATTGATAAAATTGTTGCGGGTACTCTTGCTGGTGGTGAAAGTTTATGCCAGCCTGGTTTAGGTAAAGGTTATGGTGTAGATAAAACGGAATGTGAGCATCCGGATGAAGAGGATTGAAAGGTTTCATTTAGATTTTTTAATCTTAACAAGTAATAATTGAAAATGGAGGTTTAGAGGTATGAATATATGTGTTACTGCACAAGGAGATAATTTAGAATCTTTAGTTGATCCCAGGTTTGGAAGATGTCAGTATTTTATTATTGTTGATCCAAATACATTAAAATTTGAAGCAATACAAAATCCGAGTCTTAGTGCAGGTGGAGGGGCAGGCATTCAATCTGGTCAACTAATGGTCAATAAAGAAGTTGAAGTAGTATTAACAGGTAATGTCGGCCCTAATGCTTTTGCAACTTTGGAAGCTGCAGGGATAAAAATGGTTACTCAGGTTCAAGGCAAAATTTTAGAAGTCATAGAGAAATATAAAGAGGGACAACTTTCATCTTCAATTGATAAGCCTAATGTTGGTTCTCATTTTGGTGTAGGTATGGGAAGCAGCAGCAGTGCGAGTAAGGAAATATCTCTCGAAGAACAAGCTTCTTCTGCAACTAAAGACGAAGAGATTAAGGTGTTAAAAGAACAGGCTCGGGCAATGCAGGAATCATTAAAGCAAATTACTCAAAAGATTGAAGAGTTGGATAAAGATAGAAAAACTGATATGAATGCGTAGAATACGTTATTTGTGTAAACGAGTATTTAAACGAAGCTTTGAATAAGGAGGTGTTAAAATGCCAGGTGGAGATGGAACAGGTCCTTTCGGAGGAGGTTCAGGAACAGGTCGTGGTATGGGTGGAGGAACAGGTCGTGGCAGAATGAGTGGAAATCGCCCTGGATCAGGGCCTGCAGGAAATTGTGTCTGTCCAAGTTGTGGAAATAAAATGTCTCATCAAGTGGGAGTTCCTTGTTATTCAGTAAATTGTTCTAAATGTGGGGCTAAAATGGTTAGGGGATAATTTTGGAAAAAGCAGTGGTAGAGAATCATAAAAGGTATTTAGAGAGGATAGCTCTCTATAAAAGTTTTGGTTATGATATTGAGAAGGAGAGAAAATTTGTTATCGAGAATGCCGAACCTCTTTATGGTGACATATTAGAGGTTGGTACGGGTAAAGGCTATTTAACCGTTGCTTTAGCAAAAGAAGGGTATGAATTTAGTAGTGTGGATATTTCAGAACAAGAACAAGAATTTGCCCAGTTGAATATAAAATATTTTGGTTTGGAGAAACAGGTAGATTTTAGGATAGAGAATGCCGAACAGTTAAGTTTCGAAGATGGGTATTTTGATATAATTTTTTCAGCTAATATGACACATCATCTTACGAATACATTTAAAGTTATAGATGAATTTATAAGGATAATTTCTTTAGAAGGTAAAATTATTTTAAGCGATTTTAATGAAGAAGGATTAAAGCTTGTGGACAAGATTCACATCAGTGAAGGTAATAGACATCAAAGCAGTGAGATTATGTTGGTTCAAATAAAAGATTATTTGGTAGATAAAGGTTTTAGAACGACTCAATACACAAGCGAATTTCAGGATATGTTGATAGCTTCTCATCAACTCATATAGACATATGATTATTTCAATTGCCAGCGGGAAAGGCGGGACAGGTAAAACTACAATTGCTGTAAGTTTTGCATTATCAATTTCTAATGCGCAGATTTTAGATTGCGATGTAGAAGAGCCTAATTCCCATATTTTTTTAAATCCTGAAATTAAGAATAAAGAATTTGTTTTTATTCCTGTGCCGGAAGTCGATAAGTCTAAATGTAATGGTTGCAGCAGATGTCAGGAAGTTTGTGTTTATAATGCTATTGCAGTTATAAATAAAAAAGTACTAATATTTCCCGAACTCTGTCATGGATGCGGTTCTTGCAGCTATTTTTGCCCTTGTAATGCAATAACAGAAGTTAATAAAGAAATAGGATATGTTGAGGTAGGTAAAAAAAACAATCTACTGTTTGCACACGGAAAATTGAATATTGGCGAGGCAATGGCACCACCGCTTATAAAAGCGGTTAAAAAGAATATCAATTCTGCTAAGATAAATATTATTGATGCTCCGCCTGGAACATCTTGTCCTGTAATTACGGCAATAAGAGGAAGCGATTTCTGTATTCTTGTTACCGAGCCTACTCCATTTGGTCTAAATGATCTTATTCTTGCCGTTGAAGTACTAAGAAAGCTTGATATATCCTTTGGTGTTGTCATTAATAGATCTGATTTAGGAGACAAAAAAACAGATGATTATTGTTGCAGGGAGAATATACCAGTGCTTATGAGAATTCCTTTTAAAGAGAAAATTGCTTCTGCATATTCTAAAGGAATACCCATTGTTGAAGCGTTCGAAGAATATAAAAAGGATTTTCAAAAATTGTTGAATGATATTACTAAAATAACTGGGAATAAAAAATGACACCTCTTTTTAACCGCAATTTATATGAGGATGCGGAGGTAATGTGGAACAATTTGGTTAATTTGGTATCTTATGAAAGTATGCTGTTTAAAATCTTGTTTGGTTTAGGTGGGATACGGTGTTTATAAATAACAGTTATATTACGAAAATGTTTAAGCATTCAAGATAATTGAGTCGGTAGAATTGGTTAAAGATTCAGATAGAGTTATTACATTGTAAATGGAGGATTTATGGCAGAAAAAGTAGATATTTTGGTAATTGGCGGGGGACCTGCTGGTGTGGTAAGTGCAGTAACGGCAAAAAAATATTATCCGGATAAAAAGATATCAGTAATGAAAGATATCGAGAAAGGAGTTATCCCCTGCGGCATTCCCTATATGTTTGCCAGCCTTAAAAATCCGGATGAAAATAAACTGGGCAATGCTGATTTAGAAAAAAATCACACTGATGTAATAATAGATAAAGCTGTAAAAATTAATCGTGATAAAAAAATAGTAGAAACTAAAAACAAAAAAAAATATTGTTATCAGAAATTAGTACTAGCAACTGGTTCTTTACCGGTTGTTCCTCCTATTCCCGGCATAGATAAAGAGGGTATCTATCCAATATTTAAGGAAATGGATTATCTTAAAAGTTCCATAAAGAAAATCAAAAAGACAAAAAATATATTTATATTGGGAGGAGGTTTTATAGGAGTAGAATTCGCCGATGAAATTTCTAAAATAGAAGGGTTAAATGTGTATTTAGTGGAAATGCTTCCTTATTTGTTTGCGAACTCTTTTGATCTGGAGTTTTCTAAAATTGCAGAAAAGAAACTCAAATCCAAAGGCGTAAATGTTTTAACCAATACCCGTATTGAAGAATTTTTAGGTAACAAAAAATTAGAAAAAATTCGTCTTTCAAATGGAAAAGAATTACCAGCTGATAGTGTAATTTTGGGTGTAGCATCAATTCCTAATACGCAATTGGCTTTTGATGCAGGGTTGGATTTAGGCAGAGGTAAGGGTATATGGGTAGATGAGTATATGCGT
>JAVCDA010000076.1 GCA_030765145.1 Candidatus Saelkia tenebricola
CTAAAAATAGTATGCGTATGTAAATCTATCATTTTATTTTCTCCCAATAATTATGCCCCACGCAGGACTTGAACCTGCGACACCCGGTTTAGGAAACCGGTGCTCTTCCGTACTGAGCTAGCGGGGCGTATTTAAGATAATAGTTTAAATAAATTGGAGAGATTTTACAAGGAGATATAAAGATTTATTTAAAACTACTGCAAATTATTTTCAATAGGGATATCAAAAACTCCGTTTCTTCCAATAAGCACAAGTCTGTTTCCAACATCCGAGATTTTTAATATTCTTACATCATGAACTAATTTTATTCCCTCATCTTCAGCTTCCCATAAAACTTTTCCACTATCCATAACCATAACACTTACAACGCAACCATCTTTTACAGACATACCATATACATCATTAGTAAAAATCAAATCTCCTCTAACAACCGGAATGCTACGATACCCAAGTTGATTTAAATTTTCTGCCTGGGCCATATTTCTTTGCCCGCTTTGCATCCAGATATCCAACTTTTGTAAATCCGCAATAGTGAGATTGTTATTACCATCAATAGTAAACTCATCTAATCCCCGAAGTAATACATTTTCTAAGGAAGAGATATTATTGATTTGGTTATTGGAGAGAAGAAGTGTTTTAAGACCTGTAAAAAACTCTATACCATTTAAGCTCTCTATACCTTTATTGCTTAAATCAAGCTCAGTTACCCCTTTTACATCAGACCTCAGTATTACACCCATAGGTTGCCGTATTTTTTCCCGGATACAATCTTCCAATCTTTTATCCGCAAAAATTATTTGCTCATCTATTCGTACTCTTCTTAACAGAATAAATTGCGATTGAGAAACTTTAAAATTTGCATTTAACTGCAAAAATGAAGAACAAAATATATGACTTATAAAAATTACTATGTATAATACCTTCATTTTTTCACACCCCCGAAACTATTATTCTTGCTTTAGAAGTTTTAGGAAAACATCAGAAATTTTAGGGTCGAATTGAGTTCCAGATCCATCTAAAATTATTTTCACAGCATCTTCCTTAGAATATGCTTTACGATACGGCCTATCAGAAATCAGAGCCTGATATACATCTGCAAGCGCAACAATACGTGCACCTAGTGGGATTTCCTCCTCTTTTAACCCCCCGGGATAGCCTTTGCCATCCCACCTCTCATGATGATATAAAATCGAAGGAATCAAATCATGCAACATATGAATTGATCTTATGATATCAACTCCAATCTGAGGATGTGTTTTAATAACATCAAACTCCTTTTTTGTTAACATACTCTTCTTATGAAGTATCTCCTCACTTACCCCGATTTTACCTAAATCATGTAAAATCGCAGCCTGCCTAACATTTTCTACTTCCTCTCTAGATAGAAATAAAGCATCAGCAATTTCCATCGCATACTGAACAGTTCTTTCAACATGCTCTCCGGTATAGTGATCTTTCAATTCAATCGTCTTTGCAAAAGCAAAAACCGACTCAATTAAACTCTGATTAGCCTGCTTAGTAAGTTTTTCTATCTTCCCCTTCAATAATTGAGTATTAGCAGCTTCTTCTCCTTTACTATATGACGTTTGTTCCCTTGCTCCCCCAACATCCATAGAAGAATAAACTTTATGACCTCCGGCTTCTTTAACTTTATTTAAAATTTTATCACCAAAATTAATCAAATCAACACCTTCGGAAATAATCTTAACTGACCTTCTGCCTTTTATAACTCTGTCTTGGGGATAAGAAACAACCGACATACTCAAGTTAAGCTTTACTGTATGTTTTTTATTTCCGAAATCATATAAATTTACCGTATTCAAAATTCTCTGGGCTAATTTTATAGCTGTAGCTCTATCTGTTTCCGGCGATAAAACTATAAACTCCTCTCCTCCAAAACGAACCACTATATCATAACGACGAACAGTTTTTTTAAACTGACGTGCAAGTTGTTTTAAAACCAAATCTCCAAATTGATGCCCGTAAGCCTCATTTATAGATTTAAAATAATCTATGTCCGCAATTATTACCGAAAGAGAACTTCCATACCTTTTAGCACGGTGGAATTCAGACTCAATAACTTCTTCGAGATAACGATGATTATAAAGTCCTGTATAAGAATCTCTTAGGGCAATTTGTCTCATCCTCTGGTTTGATTTTAAAAGCACATTATTGATCTTTGCTAACTGTTGCTCTGCAGATTTACGCTTGGTTATATCAAGTACTACTTCGACAATACCAGAAACAGATCCGGTTTCATCCTTAACAGGATAACCTTTGATGTACCATGTCCTACCATCAGGAGTTTGCATTTCTCCTTCCTGCGGTAATCCTGTATCACGAATCTTTATAATCGGACAATTTTCACATATCTCTGTACGCTGATGCCATACCTCATAACAATGTCTGTTGACTAACTCATCAGGTGAAAGATTTACAGAATTCGCCGCCTCCCTATTTGCCCATATAATCCTCATATCCAAATCGTGATATATAATTTGGTCAAAAATACTGTTTAGAATCAACGACTTATCCCGTTCTGCTTCCTTTAACGCTTTCTCTGTTTTTATAAACTTGGTAATATTTTTAACAACTGTAACAACTTTGCTCGTCTGCCCATTCTCTATTATCGGGATTTTCCTGGTTTCAGTAACAATATCTCGATTTTTCAATTTATTAGATTCATGAGTAATAAGAACTTTCCCCGTCTTAAAAACCTCTTGATATTCTTTGCGAATTTTATCCTCTAAAAATGGGAAAACTTGAAATACACTACGATTCAAAACATCTGTTTCTAAACCCAGCATCTTTATCCAGCGTATAAAAGTTTTATTAAGAAGAACAATTCGTAAATCACGATCAACAACATGAATTGCATCAGCCATGGAATCCAGAGTCATACGGTATTGTGATTCTGAATTCCGTAATAAATCTTCAATTTCTTTCTGTTCCCAGCTAAGGTCATGTAAATCATGTATCCTCATCTGGAGCACCTTGAATATCTGAGAAAAACTTCCCTTTGTCATTTCTCTAATTTTCATTTTTCTCTTCTAAAAACAAAAGAGCAACTCTCCCTTAACAGGAAAAAGCTGCTTTTTAACCAATGTAATAAATTTTTAAAAACATGCAACCACTCCCCTGTGGTATCATATATGATTTATACCACTTTATAAAGAATATGTCAAATTTCTATAACACCAAGCAATCTAAGTAATTCATTATAATTTACACCAAGATCTAAAACCAAAGCATCCGCACCCGAAAGATCTACTATCTTATCTTCAAAAGCACTGTTGCTTGGCCTGTAAGCCACAACACCTAAAACACGGATACTATCCGCGATAAAATTCAATTGCATATATTTGGGACTATCATCAAAATGTACAATTAATTTTCCAGGATTTAACAATGTCATATTCTGAAGATAAGCACCCTTTGTATAAGTAGGACTTATTTCAGGAGATACAGCTTGGTAGATTTCATTTTCAAAGCATCTACCCCAACTAAACCCCTCTTTTTCATTCTCATCTAATCTTCTTAGCTGCTCACTTACTTCAGAAAAGCCTGCTTCTGTAACAATACAACATTTTATACCACTTTTCTGCAATTGGATTAATAAATTTCTGACATTATCACGTATATCAGAATGATCAACCACCATAGATAACACTCCCCCCCAGTCAAATGATACAACCCCAACATTTCTAAATGAACTGAGATTTTCTAAGCTAGCATAATAACCTTCTTGTTCCAGCATTCTTGCTCTACAATCCATTATAAAATCGCCAACCAATTTGTTACATTCATCAACATCACCTTTTGCACTGTTAAGGAAAAACTGAAGCTGGGGCAAAATATTATCAGCACTTAAATCACTATCAGATACCAACTGAACAATCTTTTGCACACAAAAACTGAAATGATCTTTTGATTTTAAAGAATCTAACCAACTGTTATCATTGATAGCTACGTCTAAACATCTAAGTATTTTAAACAAGTATTTATCATTTCTTGTTCTTTCTGCAACCTTTATAACCATATCCATTAAGCTTTCAAAACCGCCTTGAATATCCGAAAGACTACTTAATAACCTTACTATATCAGACACAATGGAATCTACATTAGTTGAACGAGGATTATCTATTGTAGATATGACTTCCCCAAGCTGTTTAACCAACGTAAGATACTCATTAAACAACACCACATCTCCAGTTGCTCCTTGCAATAACTCCTGAGCATATTGCAAAGACTTATCGGAATCGAGTTGAAATAAATCGGCTATCTCCTCTGCAGCAATGGTTAAATCAACAGCCCCCTTAGACCTTCTGGCATCTGCTTGATTAGAAGAAAATAAACAGATAGTAAATATAACAATCAAAATTAAAACAAACCTTATTCTCTTAATATTTATCTGCCCCCTTATTTTAAACACCCACTATAATTATACCGCACCCATTGCAGTTATACAAATCAGGGCTTGATTAATTATTCTTTACCTCTTTAGAATAGGAACTATCTCTCTAAGGTAGCTTCTCTTCTACACTTATGGCAGAGAATAAGCTGACGGCGGGCGCGTTGGAATGGGATCAAACCTACAATACCTTCATAAGAACTAAGGCCAAGGGATTTTAACTTTGATAAATAAAGAGTGGGATTTGTAAATTCTGCTTCAGATACTTGTTTACTAATCCATTCTAGGTGCTCAAGCGTTGTAATTACTTCGCCACAACATTGACAAAGAACAAGCTCTTTTTCTACTTCGGAATAAACACTTTTTCTATCATACGTTGCAAGATCAAACTCCTGAGTCTGTTTGATACCTTTTTTTGTAATACAATTCTCAACACAGTTTCCACAAAAAATACAGTTTTCATGAAAAAGAGTTATTCTTCTTTTACCTGTTTTCTTATCTTTATCCACTATGTCTTCTACCTCAATGGTATGTGCAGGACATACTTCAGCACATGCCGCACAACCTACGCAATCATCCTTAGAATATTCCGTTTTACCTCTAAATTTTGGTTTAGGTGTATGAGGCTCATAAGGAAACTTTGTGGTATAAGGACCTTTAATTAAAGCAGTAATTGCTTCTTTTAATTCTCTTATCTTCGGTAATTTCAATTCGTCTTCTCCTGATACTGATTAACAACACTACCCTCCCAAAGCTTAACCCCTGCCTTCTGGGAACTCTTTGCAATAGCATGAGCACCGGCAGGAGATGTAAGAACTAAAAAGAAAATACATAAGAGTGCTTTAATTCCGGCGGCAGTCAATCCCATTATTAAAAAAGTACCAAACAAAATACTGCAGGTTCCAAAAGTAACACATTTCGTAGCTGCTTGAAGCCTGTTATAAACATCAGGGAATCTTACCAATCCAAGGCAACCGATAAAATCAAAGAAAAGTCCTATTATAATAAAAATCTGCCCGATAAGTTCAATCATCGAAATGTTTGTCCTCCAAAAATTTTGACAACGCTAGTGTTGATATGAAACTTTGCAGCGCCCAGGCAATTCCAATATCTAAATACCAGTTTCTTTTAGTCGCAATAGTAAGCACTGCACAAAGCCCAACAATCAATACTCCAAGCATATCTACTGCTACAATCCTGTCAGATGCGGTAGGACCTTTTAAAATTCTGAACAAACATAGAATAGAAGCAAAAACAAAAACACCAACAGCTCTTTTCAAAAATCCTAAATATGGAAGCCCAGAATAAGTTAACACGGGAAGCGGAATAAACAGAATTATATAAACCAATATTAAAATAATTACCAATCCAATTATGTACGTTTTCTTATTCATTCTTCAAATATTTTCTTGAGTATTTTTTCAAATTTACCCACAATTAATTCTGTCGCCTTTTTAATATCAACAGATTTCACATCAATCCAATGGACATATAGTACACCCTCTTCTTTATTTAAATCTATCGTCAATGTACCAGGCGTTAAAGTTATTGAATTGGCCAGAAAAGTCAATGCAATATCTGACTTCAAAGACGTTTGCACTTTTACAATCCCCGGATTAATAGGTCTAGAAGGACGTATTATTCTCAAAGCAACATCAACGTTGGCTTTAAGACATTGCCAGACGAATATAGGAATATACAGAAAAAACCAAAAGTATCTGGCAGGGTGAAATAATAAATGCGGCCTCTGAGGGAAAAAATCTCCTACAAAATACGCTGCAAAAACAGACACTACTACACCGATTATCAAGTTGGATACATTAAGAGGAATATTAAGTAATATCCAGATTATAAGGGCAATAATAAAAAAAGCGCACTTTGCTTTCATTTGATAGCTCCGATAACAACATCTTTATATGCAATACCTCTAACAACAACATCTACCGCCGGTGTAATAAAATACTCTCTTACGCCAGGAAGAATCAAAATTCCACCAAAAACACATATTAAAGCTAAAAACAGCATTGAAACCTGCATCAAAAATGGTGCTTCTTTAATTTGAGTATATTTTTCATTAAGTTTACCGAAAAATGCATATTTCTGGACTTTCATAAAAGAAGCAAGGGTTAAAATACTTCCCAAAACAGCCCAGAAGCCATAACCTATTCTACCTGCTTCAACACAGGCAATGATAATTATAAGCTTACTCCAGAATCCGTTAAAAGGAGGAATCCCTGCTATAGACATGGAAGCTATAAAGCTAGTATTCGCTGTAACAGGTAATTTTTCACGCAACCCTCCCATTTCATTCAATTTTCTTGTGCCTGTAATATATTCAATCGAACCTGAATTTAGAAACAAGAGCGGCTTAAACACAGAGTGGTTAAATAAGTGAAACAACCCGCCTAAAATACCAAGAGGCGTACCTAACCCCAATCCAAGCATTATATACCCAACCTGACTTATGGAGTGATACGCTAAAAGGCGTTTAAAATCCCACTGACCTAATGCTAAAAGTACTCCCACCATCATAGAAACTATCCCTAAAACAGAGAATACTCCTAAAATCTCACTTGTAACACCGAATACATTAAAAAACATTCTCACAATCACATATACCCCAAGTGCTTTAATTACTAATCCAGAAAGTGCTGCTGAGATAGGCGCCGGAGCTGAAGGATGTGCATCTGGAAGCCAAGCATGAAAAGGCACAATCGCCGCTTTAAGCCCGAATCCAAATAAAAACAATACCGCTGCAAATTTCACTACCAAAGCCGGTTCTGTTTGAGCTAAATAGCTGCTTAAATCCGCCATATTTAATGTAGAAGCATAAGAATACAGCAGTCCTATTCCAAGAAGCACAAACATAGATGCAACAGTACTCATAACAATATATTTAAATGCAGCTTCTAATTCATCTTTCTCTGTCCCAAAAGCAACTAAAGCATAACTTGCAATTGAAGCAATTTCTAAAAACACAAAGAGGTTAAATATATCTCCCGTAAGCACAACACCATTCATGCCGGCAACCATAAGTAAAAACAAAGTATAGAATTTACCTTTTGCTGTAAATTTCTCCATGTAGTTTATTGAAAACAAAGTTATTGTAAATGAAATTAGATTTATAGCCAGAAGCATAAAAGCAGAAAGACCGTCCAAAACAAGAGTAATCCCAAAAGGAGGACTCCATCCCCCAACCTTATAAACCAACACTGAATACTGATTGACAAATTTTAAAGTCACAAGAGACAATAAGAACAATATAAATATGATCAAATTTGACCATAGAGTTGAAAACTTTCTAAAACGCCTTGCAACCAAAGAGTTTAAAAATGCTCCTGCTAAAGGCAACACAATAAAAACGCACAACAAGTTTAATTCCCACCTCATCCTTTAAGTCTCCTTATCTTGGTAATATCGAAAGTATGATATTTCTCATAAATCCTTATTGCAACAGCTATAACAAGCGCCGTGGTTGCTAAGGATATTACAATTGAAGTTAAGACCAATACCTGCGGTAAAGGGTCAACCATATTGACAATTTCCTGTTGGGGTGCATAAATCGGAGAACGGCCGTTCATTTTATAGCCCACTAAAATCAAGAATAAATTAACTGCATATTCACATATAATAAGCCCTATGATTATTTTAATAAGATTTCTTTTTCTTAAAACACAGTAAAGACCGATGGAAAAAAGCACAAAGTTCAAAAAGTAAACACTCATTCTTCTTCTCCTGAGGTAACCCGCAGCAATATCAAGACCAAAAATATAGCAAAAAGTCCTGATGCAACTTTAATAGCAATTGCAATATTAGAAAGAGGCATAGTCCCGGCTGAAAATATACTGAACGGCTCCCCTTTATATACAAACCAATCATAGAAAAAATAACCTCCGGTAAAACCCAAAAGTGCAATTGAAAGAAACATAATTGCGCCAATACTTTCAAACAGAGATAATACTGTTTTAGGCACTCTTTTGTAAAGTTCCTCTTTACCGTAAGCAAGCATAAGATTGACAAATGAAAGCGCTATAATTACACCTCCCGCAAATCCTCCACCCGGAGAAACATGCCCATGTAAAACTATGTATATACCGTATATAAATATGAAACCCACAGTAAGACGTGTTACTGTCTTTATTATTAAGCTCATACCGTTATTATTTTCAGAATTCATCTTTATCTTCCTTCTCCATTACTTCTTTTCTGCCTTTTTTTCTTATCACAACAAGCACAGCTATAACAGAAGTAAACAGAATTGTTGCCTCACCTAAGGTATCATATGCCCTAAACCCCAGCAGGATGGAACTTATAAGATTTGTAGCTTGGGTTTTATCAAAACCTTCTTTAAGATAAAAACTTGATACCCGCATTAGTGGGCTACCGAATTCAGGAAGCTGTTTAAGGCATATAAAAGCAACCGTTAAAAACATCCCGATAAAAACCACAGTAATCAAAGTATTAAAAAACCATCTACCAGAAACAGAAAAAGGCAGATCACGCCTTATTGTTGCACGAATTAAAATTACAAGAAGAAATATTTCAACTACAAGCTGAGTTATTGCAACATCAGGTGCTTTAAGCATTAAAAATATTATACATAGTCCCAATCCTGCCGCGCTTACAGCAACAACTGAAGAAAGCAAATCCTTAATCTCAACAGCAATTATCGCTCCTATGATAACAAATATAAGTATAAGATGAAGTTCCAGCATATTATTTTATAATTTTAAAAAACAAAATTAACACTCCAATTAAACACCATACCAAATAAGTTGGTAAGATTCCGTTATGTAAATACCTTAGAACTCTTATAATACCAAAAACTATTTTTAAACATACCTCATAAATGTCAAAAATCTTTTTTTCTGCCATATTATATATGCTGCCCAACACACCGTTTTCTCTGATTGAAATATAAAACTCAGTAGCCCGAGGCCTTACCTCATCAGATAATACTTCACCGCCTATAAAATTGTCTACTATGCGTATTTTAGAACGCGAAAGAGCAAACGCAATAACTCCAAGAGTGCCTGCAAATAACATCAAAATCATTACAACCTGAGGCAGCCACAATCCATATTCAAGATTTACACTTATCGGATTGATAAGATATTTTAAGACAAAAGATTCCCCGAACAACCCAAAGACGATACATAATAAAGCAAGGAAAACCACAGGGATAACCATTGTTTTATCAGCTTCTTTAACTCCTGATGTTAATTTTGACCGCTGTCCTAAGAAAACTCCGAACATAACTTTTAAAAAAGATGCCAGTGTTAATGCTGACCCCAGAAGAGCAAAAATTAAAGCAACCCCATAAACACCTCTGGCGAAGAAAGAAAAACTCGTATCAGTTAAACGAATAATTACTCCTTGATAAACCATCCATTTAGAATAGAATCCATTAAACGGAGGAACTCCTGATATGGACAATGAGGCAATAAGCATTGCGGTAAAAGTAAGCGGCATAAAACGCGCTAACCCACCCAATTTATCTAAATCTGTTGTGTTTGTCCTTTTCTCAACATTACCTGCAGAAAGAAACAAGCAGGTTTTATATATCGTGTTGTTTAGCATATGAAACAGTCCCCCAAGTATGCCTATCGGATGCATCGAGCCAAGCCCTATAAGCATATATCCGACTTGAGAAACAGCGTGATAAGAGAGTAGTTTTCTCATATTATGCTGCACCAAAGCCATCATCACAGCTGCTATAACTGTAAATCCTCCCAAAAATACAAGCGCAAGACTGAATCCACTCATTGGGGATATTTTAAAAATATCAATCATACAACGTGCCAGAAGATATATTCCCAAGAGTTTATCCAAACTCGCAGGCATAAAAGCTAAAGTTGGAATTGATGTAGTAGGAGAAATTTCCGGAATCCAGGTATGCAGCGGAAATGCTCCAGCTTTAGCAATAGCCGCCACAATAAAACAAATAAATGAAATATTAATTAAACCGGAATAATGACCTAACCCCGAAAGAGAAGAAGAAATTTCATTAAAATTAAAACTCTTGGTTAAAGACCAAAGTATTGCAATTCCTATTATCAAAAACGCATCCGCACCGCCGACTATAATAAACGTCTTTTTACTTGCTGACGCACTTTCAGGAGATGCATAATTGATTAAAAGGTAAAGCACTATGCCTAAAATCCCCCAGCCTATTAAAAGGAAAAGCATATTGTTAGTCAAAACAGTGAAATTGCTCACTCCCAGAGCAAACAAAACATAAGCATAAAATACAGACAATTTAGAACTAAAATATTTCAAAGAATAAACCGCTGTAATCAAGCTGAATAACCCTAAGAATATCAGCACAAAACCGTTTAAATTATCAATATTGAAATTACAACCTAAAAACGGCCTTTTTATAAAAATCAGAATTTGACAAATAAAAACAAAAACAATTGTCAAAAAAGTAATCAATTTAAACATCTTCTCCCAGCATTTGGGGAAAACTAAAAAAACACCTCCTGTAACTATCGGAAGGAGACAAGTTATCCAGATATTAATATTTATACTGCTAATATTCAACATGACATTATTCATACAACTAATTTTTTCCTCAATTCTTCGGTTCTTTCCTGAGATAATTTTATTAACTCATTCGCATCCATAACCTTTTTATGATCCTGATAAACATACAATCTTTCAGTACAACAATAACAGGGATCAACCGCAGCAAGCACTATAACAGCATCCGCAACATTTGTTCCTATAACAGTTGTATTATTTGTTGCAACATTCATAAAACTCGGCGCCCTGACTTTATGTCTGACAGGTGAGTTAGTGCCATCAGATCTAATATAATGAAAAACTTCTCCTCTGGGTGCCTCATGTCTGCCTATTCCTTCACCAGGTGGAATTTCCTTAATCTTAGCGTCAATCTCACCAGATGGGATTTTCTTAAGACACTGTCTTATTATTTTAATTGATTCCAGTTTTTCTAAAATCCTAACTACTACTTTATCAAACAAATCACCATTCTCTGTTACAATAATATCCCAATCTATTTTATCATAAGCTGCATAAGGCTCGTCTTTCCTAACATCAATCTTAACCCCTGATGCACGTGCAACGGGTCCAAGGGCAGAATAATTGATAGCTTCTTCTTTAGTTAAAACACCAACCCCTTTTAATCTGGCATGCAATACAGGATCATCCATTATAGCTTTTTTAAGCATCGTAATCTTGGTTTCCAATTCATCCATACCCTTAAGAATAGTGGGGATATCTTCCTTATCAATATCACGCCTCACCCCACCTGGCTTCATCATAGCATAATGGTTGCGGTTTCCAGATATTTGCTCAAAAATATTAAGCACTATTTCACGGTATTTCCAACTCCACATAAATACAGTATTATACCCCAAGAAATGTCCTGCTAAACCAAGCCATAATAAATGACTGTGAATCCTTTCCAACTCCCCGATAATAGTTCTTATATAAAGAGCACGCTCCGGCACAACAACTTTAGCTAAATCTTCAACCGCATTAACATATGCAAAAGGATGAGATGTCGAACATATTCCACAGATTCTTTCAACAACATAAGTAACCTGGTCATAGCTTTTCTGTTCACAAAGCTGTTCAATTCCCCTGTGATTATACCCGATATTTATTTCAACTCCTACAACGCGCTCTCCTTCTACCTGAAGCTTAAAAAACTCCGGTTCCTCCTGTAGAGGATGATACGGCCCGATTGGTATTATAGTATTTTTACTCATTTTTTATCCTCATGCCTTAGGGGGAATTTGTCTTTTGGCCAGTCATCTGATAAAAGAAGTCTTCTTAAATCCGGATGGCCCTTAAATTGAATACCTAAAAGTTCATAAATTTCTCTTTCAATCCACTCAGCAGCTTTAAATACCAGTGCAATACTCTCAATTTCAGGATTACTTTTATCAATTTTCACCCTGATACTTATAATCTCTCCAGTATCATCCGATGAAAAATGATAAAGTATCTCAATAAAACTCCTTGTATCAACACCACTTGCAATATTAAATCTCATGCTTAAATCATAAAATAAAAATTTTGCAACTTCTTTAATATCCTTTTTATCCTTTAAATCAATATATATCCTGCGTTGATTATGAATATGTATATTCTCCAACTTGTCTTTAAACTTTTCTTTTATTTTATCTAAATTTTTCATTTTAATTTCTCAATTCCTTTAACAATGCCTGCAATTATAGCCTCCGGTTTAGGTGGGCATCCCGGCACATAAACATCAACAGGGATAACATCATCTACATTTACAGGACAGTTATAACTATCTCTAAAAATTCCCCTTCCGCAAGAACACGTTCCCAATGCTATTACAAGTATAGGCTTAGGAGCTTGTTGGTAAAGATCTTTAACCAGCGGAATACATTTTCTATTCATCGAACCTGTAACCATCAAAACATCGGCATGCTTGATGCTTCCAACCAAAACTATTCCGAATCTCTCTGCATCGTAGCGGGGAGTCAACACATCTATCAATTCAATATCACAGTTATTGCAAGACCCTGTTGAAATATGAAACACCCACGGTGACTTAGTCAATGCCTTCAACCTTAAATCCATCTCCTACATACCTCCTAAAGCAAGAATAACAGCTATTGAAGAAATTACACTTAGCTTAAACCAAAAAAACCTTAATGCCTGGTCAACCCTTAACCTGGGATTTGTATTTCTTATTAATGTAAAAATAACAACAATTGTTAAAAATTTCAATATATTGATTAATGGGTTTACATTTCCAAATCCGCCCCAGAAACAGCTCAAAACAAAAAGCGGTAAAATACTAAACATAAGCATTTTATTGAGTTTAAAGATCCCAAGTAAAGGACCTGAATATTCGGTTAAAGGGCCTGAGAGAATCTCGGTCTCAGCCTCAGCCACGTCAAAAGGAACAAGACCCATTTTAGCCTGAACAGATAATAAAACTGCAATGAACGCAAGTGATCCCGAAATAGAATAAAGGACAGCACCATGTTCAATCTGAAACTGTATAATTTCAGAAAAGCGGATACTGCCTGTTTGAATAACAGGAACTAATATCGCAAGCATAAAAGGAAGCTCATAACCTAAAAGAAGTTTTATCTCCCGCGATGAGCCTAAAGAAGAGAGTGGGTTTGATGACGCAAACCCTCCTAATATTAAAGACAGAGACGGAATAGTAAACAAATAAACCATAACTATTAAATCCCCCAGAAAACCTGGCATGTTAAAAAGATTTATTTTATAAAGAATAAAACCTGAGACTAAAAGAGCACTCATTCCTAAAAATGGAGCAAGCATAAACATCGTAACGCTTGAATTTTTAGGTATCAAAGTTTCTTTTCCAAACAATTTAAGTAAATCCGCAAAGCTTTGATACCATGGAGGTCCAACTCTATATTGAATACGAGCGGTAACTTTTCTATCCAGAGGATAAAATACCTCCCAAACACATGAGAAAAAGAAATCCCGGAAAAAATAAAAATTCAATCAATAATTTCATACTCTAGCCCAGAATTTTGTGGAATGCATATATATGTAATCACTCACTTTATATATACCGTTTTTTTCATCTTCTTGAACTTCAATAAATTTTAAAGCTCCTTCAACCGAACAGCTCCTTACACAAAGTGGTTCTTTATCCAGCCTATCTAAACAAGAATCACATTTAGATACCATATAAGGTATCACCTCCGGATAAATTGTTCCGAACGGACAGGCAAAACTACATGATTTACAACTTATACAGCGCATATTATAACGCTTAATAATACCATTATCCTGCCTCTCTAAAGCATCCTTAGGACAGGATAAAACACATGTCCCTTGTTCACATTTCCTGCATACAATCGAAAAAATAGCGAGCTCACGAAGCGAAATAATACCATCATTTTCAGGATGGTAATAATAGCTACAATCTATTGTACACTCTTGACACTTTTCGCACATATCTAAATCAATCAGCAGTTTTTTCATAATCTAATCCCAAATTTCATCAAAATTTTTAATCTGTGCATAGGTAAAAACAGGTCCGTCTTTACAGGCATAATAATTACCTATCCTACAGTGCCCGCATTTACCTACCCCGCAAGACATATTTTTCTCCATAGAAAGATAAATATCTTCCTCTTTAAACCCTATCTCCAGCAGTTTTAATGTTGAAAATTTCATCATTATAGGTGGCCCACACACACAAGCAATTGAATTTTCGGGATTTAAATCTTCTAAAATAGTAGTTACAACCCCTACATTACCAGTCCAAGAATCATCAGCCTGGTCTACTGTAAGAAACAAATCCAACTCTTTTTCTTGCTGTAATTTTTTCACATAATTTTTATAAACTATATCTTTCGGAGTTTTAGCTCCGTAGTAAAGTGATACTTTTTCAAACCTGCTTAAATCATGCATTAGCTCATACAATAGAGACCTCAAAGGAGCCAGACCTACGCCCCCGCCTATTACACAGACACGTTTCCCCTTAAAATCATCTATCGGGTAACCTTGGCCATACGGCCCTCGAATACCAAGAATCTCACCTTTTTTCATGTTATGCATAGCATCGGTCACAAGCCCTACTTTCATTATGGTCATATCTATTTTCTCACTTATACCCGGATCAGAGGAAGGAGTAAACGGAGCTTCCCCCAATCCTTTAACAGCAAGCTCAACGAACTGGCCTGTCTTAAACTCCAAACCTTTATCAGGCTTTAATACAAAAGTTTTAATATTGGATGTTTCTGTAATAATATCTTCCACTACTGCATTTGTAATTTTATATGTTTCTGACTTCATGATTTTACTTTTTCTTTGATCAAATTACTTAAAATTTCTCTAATATCAATATTGCCAATACATGCATTAACACATCTTCCACAGCCCGTGCAACCGAATGTATTTAAAACTTTGGGGAAGAAATCAAATTTTTTGATAAACCTGTTACGCAACCTCTCGTATAAATGAGACCGCGGATTTGCTCCTCCTGCAACCAAAGCATAGCTGCGTAATAAGCACGAGTCCCAGCTACGCAATTTATCGAAACTATTCTCTTTTGTAATTAAAAAGAAACAGTGACACGAACCACAAACCACAGTACAAGCCCCGCATTCAACACAACGGGAAGCTTCATCCTGCCAAATCTGAGAATCATAATTTTCTCTTACCGCCTGTGATAGTTTATCTTTTAAAGACGCTGGTAAATATTTATCCGCATTTTCTTGAACTTTAGCAGCTATTGCATCTCGGATATCTTGAATCTTTTTCTGTTTTTCAGAATTTATATTTTTAAAACTCAAGTTATTGTTTTTAAGAAACATGTTTCCTTTATCCGTTCCTATTTCTAATACATATTCATCCTCACTCAGTTTTATGAGATTTAAATCAAATCCCTCTTTGGGATAAGGTTTATAACCTAAGGATGTACAGAAACAACTCTCTTTAAAATCAGTGCAATCGCTGGAGAATATGAACATGCTCTCCCGCCTTTTAGCATAATAAGAGTCTTTATAATCACCTTCAAGATATACATAATCTAAAACCGCTAAAGAACTCAAATCACATCCTTTAAGCCCAAAAACTGCAATTGGCCTCTCTTCAACCAGATCAAAATCCTCTTTAGCTGGTAAAAGAAAACTCTTTATCGGCTCAGATGCGCGGAACTGAGGCAATTCTATGTTGGATAAATCACCTGCTTTAGAAATATTATAATCCTGACCACTCTTTTGGGCATAAAAAAGTGCATACCCCTGATTTAAGCAATCAAGAATATCAACAAAATCCGATTTTAAGATTAGTTTGCTTGTGAACATTTTCACAGATTTTTGGAAATTATACCGATTGAAACTACGAGTGTCAAGTAAATTTAAAACTAAAACTCTAATTCATCTTTGCAAACATTTTTATCAATTATCAAACAACACCTACAGCGGTAAATATCTACTTAATATCTCATTCTGATGCCGAGCAAGAAGAGCTTTAAATTCTTCTGTCTCAGACTATATCATAGCTTCAATTCCGCTATATCTATTAGGATTTTCAAAACTTCCGCCCCCATACCTTTTGTAGGCCAATTCAAAAAGCCTGTATTTCCATGCCCCTAAAGTATTCCTTAAAGAGTCGACATTATCAGCTAAAAATTGATTTGTCTGCTCAGAAGTACGATAACAGCTTGCCCCGTCTAAATCAATTCTCTTCCACTGTTTAGGTATTTCATATATGGCAAATCCCATCTCTTCATAATAATCATATTCTGAAGCAGGAATTTCAAAAGGTACTTCCAATATTATATTTTTAGAAACTCGACCATCATCAACATCCGATGTATCACCCTGCATATCAAACCCTGCTTCCCTAAATGCACTAACAAAAGGAGAAAACTCTTTTAACTTAGCACTAAAATGATATTGTATTTCCCAAGAAAACCCCTCTGAGCCTTCTACGGAGATAAAATAAATACCTTCGCCATCCCTTGAAGGAGCCAAAGCAGGAGTAATATGGCTATAGCTATACCTGTTAGTCTTAACAAAGTATTCATCCAATAGTTGTATAACAATATATTTATAAAAAACAGACGTATCTCCACTTCTCAATCTCTTTTCTCTAAGAATTAACGGTTGGGTAAGTTCCTGCCCCCGTAATTCTTAGATTTCTACAACAGGTGTAACCCATTTACCCTCAGGCCATCCACCTACTTCTTCAATTGCTCTCTCTATTTCAGGCGCTGCGAATAAGGAAAATTCGACTGCCTTTATCCTGCGGAAAATGGCAAGGCTATCTTCTCTAATCGCTTCATGGAAGGATATTTGAAAAAACATCCTATAAACACAAGAATTAAACCAATATTCTTAACAATATTTTTCTTCATTCTATTTCACACCCTTCTTATCATATACACCATATCCATACGACAGATACAAATTTTGACAAAAAGAATAATCTAAAAAACAGCAGATTAAAAAACGAACTATTGTGAAGTTCTTTCTATAGAAATGATTTTAACTCCGGGATAGAAAAATGTTAAATCAGACCAAATAACATCTAAAACTCTTGTTGAACTCATAATCCTTAAAAAATGTTGGAACGAATCAACTCCTCCAGACTCATCTGTTAAATACCTTTGATTCTGCATAAAACTAAGTGAATTAATGTTTGTTTGCGTATATAACAAACATAGCAGAACATCTTCATAATTTTCAACAATCCTGAATCCTTCTTCATTTTCAAGACTTTTGAGGTTTAGAAGCACCTTGTTAAATATATCTTGAATTTGAATATCTCCAGACGGAGTTAATTCAGATATTTCCCTATCTATTGTTTCCATTAGAGACCTAATTCCTACTCCTGTTTCACTGTCAGAACCTACCCCACTTAACCGTGCTTCCAAATCCTCTTTGGTTCTTTTAAGTTGAATTATTCTTTTTTGATTAAATCCGTCTCTTACTTCTGATTCGTAAAGAAGAGTTGCTTCTGTAGAATTTATAATTCCTGCCTCTTCTAATAAATCAATAAATTTTCTGGGATAGAAGGCCAGAGAAGAAACCTCATCACCTCTGTGTATAAATTCCCGCAATCCTACAGCATCTAACTCACCATATCTTCTCATTAACTCACCAGAAAGATTTTCTAAACCATTCTGGTTTCCTACCGTCTGAGAATTAAAATACCGTTTAAAGTTTGAAAAATCACTCAAAATAGTCATAACATTTCTCATAGGAACCAACTTTGGAGCATAATCACCAGCATAGTCATACTGTGAAGATATATCCAGCGTAATTGGAAAAGACTGGGATATAAAATCCATATTTACAGCATGGTATATTGCTCCAAAATGGCGTAATAATCTTGCTGTCATTGCCAAATTATCTCTTAAAAAACCAGCATCAGCAATCTGGATTGAACCACTATCCGCAAGATGTGCAAACATATTACTAAGGCACACCGCTGCACCCACATCTAAGCTAAATCTACCCTCGTATCCTGAATGCAAAAGACCTTGAACATATCTACCATGACCAAATTGGCTTAAATCCTCTATCAGACTTAATCTTTCAATAAATTTAATCCGCTGAAAAAACTCTTTGCCTAATTCTTGTAATAAAGCAATATCTTGTGTCTGAATAGCATGCTTTATATCTTCAAGATTATAACCTTCAATTACCTCATATTCTTTCATATCAATATAAGTTCTTGCTTCAACTTCATAAGCTGTGCCATTTCTAATCTCGATTATCTTAGTAGGTAAAGAGTTCAAAAGTAAGTTAGCTCTAATCAACAATGCCGGCTCTACACCTGTTAAGCTTCCGGAGTCTAAAACATCGGCTTGCCTGACCTCTATTCTACCTTTATGTGCTGCTAAGTGAGGTGCATTTGATAAGTTTTCAACAACAGTCTGAGAATAATCAAGTAATATATAAGTTACTCTTTCATAATACAAAGTGCCTTTCTCATTATCCAGTTCTTTCATCCTCTCTAAAAATGCAGCTGCAGAACAACCGTCTCCTGCTCCCCATTCCTGAACAACAATATCCTCAGGTAATTGACCAAATTGATCCATCTCTTCTAATTTGCCATAAAAATCTTCTGCACTCTTTTTTGCACATCCAGGCTCTAAAGTCATCTGTTTATCAATAACACCAAATGCATGGGCACCGAAAGCCCCGTAATATAATGCATTCATTAAATTCAAAAAACTTCCTTCCTCATCCAAGGATGAGAAATCACCCACATACTGATAGCCTGAAACATCAGAGTTTACTGCATTAATCTCTGACTCATTTTCTAATTTAACCTCAAACGGAATATCTTCACCGTGACGCTGTAATCTAATTACATTGCTACCTAAACCCCTCATTCTAGAATCTAATTCATCGAAAGCTTCTTTATGCGCTAGGGCACAATCAAGTCCCATATTCTCTTCCCCGTCCATTAAAAGATCTTCCATCTCTGCCCTAAAACTTTTATTAATTTCGCAAAAATAACTATACGTTGGAGCTAATATTAATCCGTCTATATTAGAGATTTGAAGTGTTTTTATATCCATCTCTACATCTATTAATCCACCGATCCTAAAAGAAATTTTTTCTCCATCTGAAGATATATTTTCAAATCTTAAGAATCCAGAAGTTAAATTAGAGCCTATATATTCTGCCAAAGGCTCATGAGGGTCCACTTTCCATTGCTCCGTAAGCCTTGCGATTTGATATAAATTTTCAATCAAAATTTCAAATTCATCGGCAGATAATGATTTGAGCTGAACATCTTGACCACCCCAAGTCCATTTATTCTCTGTTATAATTTCAACCGCAGGCAATAAATTGCTATTGCTAATTTCAGCACGATTTGACCTGCTACCTAAAATAGAAGACAAGGTAACCACTTCTTCTAATTGCTGCCTGATATCATCACGAGATATTCCCGCAGGCAGATTAACAACACGTCTTAAAGAATCATCACTAACTGGAAAAGTAGAAACACTTAGTAAATTTAAGGTTAAAAAAATACAACAAACAGATATCCAGCATATTCTTTTCATTCTACTTCGCCCCACCCCTTTTTTTGTAATGCATACTATATCTATACAGCAAATACAAATTCCGGACATAAAAAATCCGATTAAATAACTGGTATTTTCGTCATTTAATCTAAACTAAGATCAATCAATTTCCAACAAAATATCTACTCAAATCCTCTATGTTCCAGAAAACACCATTCCTTCTTAATTCAAAATCAGAATGTAATTCAGTATTATTTAAATCATTATTAGCACTGACACCAACTAAAGCAACAATTGCAGGAAATTCTTCTAAAGGATTAGTAGGCCCATCACTTGCAAGATCAAAATATATAACAGCTCGACCTCCAGTAATTCCATCTCTTATAACCGATGCAGCAACTTTTCCTGCCCTGGTACCCATTTCAATATCATAAGGATTGGGAGAAGCACCTCTTCCTTCATAACAGCATATTAATTCATTCACTTTTTCTGCTCCTCCAATAGTATGTATAGCTTGAATAATAAAATCTCTTATTCCAGCTAATTTTACAATGTTTCCATGGGGATCAATCTCGCTCTCCCAAGTAATTTTGGCAAACTTTGCAGCTAACTCAAGATTGTCTCTTAGCATCTGCTGTAACTGAAGCCTTGGGTCATTTTCATCCAACACTTCTATTAAATCCGCAATAGAATTAACAGTAAGTCGCCCATTAACCCAATCTTCTTTTAATTGCTCATCGCTAGCCAATCTTCTCATTTCAGCCCTCATTTCAGGAGGCATAAAACCCTCTGCAACAACCACAACAACATTACCCTCCTGCTTTTTTATCCGCATAGCTTCCTGAGCAATACTTCTTAGAGTCGTATTTATATTAACTGCTGAATTTTCACTTCTTTCTGGAACAAGAATCATAATACTACTACGACAATCTTCAATCTTTCTCTGTTCTTCGGCAGAGAGTTGGTTAAAATTATCAGGGAATCTCCGCGCTGCATAATAAGGTAGATTACCTGAACCTCTACCCATAGTTTCAATCACATGAATCTGATTATGAGTCAATGCGTTTTGAGCTGCACTATAAATCATTTTTTGATATTCCCCTGCTGCACTACTAAATCCCAACATCTGAGCCGGCCTATTGTTAATAGTACCATCACCGTCTATACTCTTGAACGTGCCAACAACAACCATTTCAGGAAATTTGTTGCTTATTTTCTCTAAAAGCCCTAAATGATCATTTCCACCTGTCCCATAGAAAAACCCCCATCCTGAAAGATTTGCCATCGTATTTACCTCGCTAGCATTAAAAGGCTCAACACGGGAAGACCCTAAAGGAGTACTTGATTGACTGCTAATATCGTTTGCGATTAATGAATCAATAAGTATCAATCTTTCTCTAAATTCTTCAGGTGATACAGACAGTCCTTCTCCTGCATTCTTAATGCCAAGCATAGTAAAACCTTGAGGAAGATTTGCATAAAGAGCAGATAAAAATGATCCGATACCGGCACAATCACCTCCACCTGTAATACCAATTCCACTACTTTCTCTATTCTCTAACGCCTGGTCTATTAAACTCTGATGAGATACAACTTTATATTTACCTGTACTAAGTCCTTCCAATATTTGCCCATTTGTCAATAAGCTGTCGGAACGTAATATCCTTTCCCCGGACAGACTAAGACGAGAGATATGCTCATTGGTTTCATTGTCTATTATAATTGACCCCTGCTCTCCAGAACATAAAACATCTATCAGTATAGCTTCATTGAGTATACTTTCATCTTCCATAATATTGTTTTGAGTATGTACACGTCTAGTTGTATAAAAATAATTCTGAAGAGGTAAATTACTGATAAAAATTAAAGATAAAACCATAGTTAGTGTTAAAAATCTTTTTAACCCGTTCATCCTACACTCCTTTCCTTATATCTATTATTATGGCCTCTCCCATCCCCAGCCTAAATAATCGATAATATTTCCGTATTTATCTTTTTCAACCAAACTCTCAATTACCCAATCACCTTTCTATAAAAATTAAACATTTCAAGGATTGTTTCCAAATAAAGATTGAGCAAGATATTCTCTTAATGCTTCAGGCATAGGAGACTGAGGAGGAATAGGAAATTCTATACCCTCCGTCAAACTCTTTGTGCCCTGACTATTTAGAAGTTCTATATAACTAAGAACCTGAAATGATACAACTGTAAATGTAAATACAAGAATTACACCGATTGACATACATAGTCTTCTATCCATCTTCCCCTCTTTTTAAATTAAAATTATCTATAAAAACAAAACAACTTTTTACTTAAATATAAAGGAAAAAATATCTGATAAGAAAAAAAGAGTAGAGGTAGAATAGCTACACAATTTTTTAAAACCAACTCCATCCTCTACTCCTTTATAGTTGTTATCACTTAAGGTTGAACCGCCAATCTATTAGACATCTCAAGCAGTTCATCCTCTGTAATCCCAGGGTTTTCCTGAACAAGCCTCAGCATTACAATCCCTCTCATAACTTGCTGAGTATAGCCCCACTCGTTATCGTACCAGGTTTTAACGCTGATTACATTGCCTCTAACTTCAACCTGAGAACTCTCTACTGTTGAAGTGTGATCTCTCATTAATATTGCACGAGAGTTTAGCGGGGTCTCAGAATCATTAAAATAGATGATACCTTCCATATAAGTATCAGCCGCTTCTTGGAATGCTGCTCTTAAATCATCTGTTGTAAAAGGACAATCTTCAGGCAATATGACTTCAAAAGCTGTAACTGAACCATCTATATTTCCTACTCTTGATGCTGAAGCTATAAATATTTCTTTTGGCCAGCCTAACACTATTGGAGCAGCATTGCCAGCTCCGGTTGAAGTTGAAATAATATTAGCAGAAGATGCAGCTCCTCGTTCTGCTTTAGCCAAAGGATCACCATCTGCAAGATCCGCAACCGGTAAAGTCTTTTGACCATCAAGAGCAAGCTGATCTTTAGTAAGAGCATGGATGGTCTCTACAACTATCGCTTTTGGAACATCTATTCCATATTCAGCTAAAAGTCTTTTAACAACCTCTAAAGCTGTTGATAAATTGTTAGTGGTACAGGATGCAAAAGATATTATATCTTGAGCAACGTTAGGATCCAGGAGTATTCCATGATTTACGCCCGGAACAAGCTGAGGTATTGACGGATCTTTAGAAGGAGGAACTGTTAAGCCGACATGCTGAGCCCCTGCCTCTAAATGGCCGGACAAACCTTTCTTCCCTTCGCGTACCTTAAAAGCACCTGTTGCATCAACAGCAACATCTATACCTAACTCATCCCATGGAAGCTCTGATAAAACACTTCTTCCGATACATAATATCTCCTTACCATTAATGCTTACATACTGTTTGCCATCTCTTCTTATTGCCTGAATATCTGCATATATATGTCCACGGGCAGTATCTTGTCTTAACAAACTGACTAATTCTTCAACGTTTCTAACAGCTGAAAAACATATTGGATTAAAATTGGGATCCCCAATCATAGATACAGCCATAGCTGTTCCAATTCTACCTCCTCCTCCATTAAGAGCAATTCTTATCGGTTCAGTAACACACTGCTCTTTTGCCCCTTCACGCATAAGAGCCGGTATTGTAGGCAAAGTAATCCTAATGCCTGTACCATCCAATACAGTTCTCTCATCCTCTGTCATATTCTGCCCAACGCTAATCAATTTATTTACTATAGCTTTAGCCACAGAATAATCAGAAATCCAACCTGAGATAGTTACAACACCATTTGCAACTTTTGTATCCCGAGAATCAAAGACAAAGGCAGGACCTGTAAATCTTCTTCCGGAATCAATATCTATAAACTGACCTGAAGCTATAATATCAGACCTATCAGCATAAGATAGGACGCCTCCTAATTCCTCACTCTGACTAGCTACTAAAAAGGCTCTGTTAATATCATCCACTGTAACGCCCCCATCTACTTCAAAAGTCATGAGAACATGGTCGCCTCCGTTTTCAGCAGCACCTACAACATGGTCCATAGTAGCATTCTGAGCAATATTGCTTCCAAACATTCTTTCAACAGTAGGACCTAAATCCCTGCTTAATGCTAAATCTATTTGGTTAGATCCTCCCGGACTTATCATACGCACCCTCGCAAGCGATGTCACAGCTAAATCAGACTCCAACATAGTCTTAATAGCATAATAGATGCCTACTATCTCGGAAGGTATACGAGTTAAATTAGATAGGTTATCTTCCTCTGAAGTCAAGCCAGGTGCAAATGCTGGTAATTGAGCATTATCCTCAGTGCGAAGAGTACGATTAGGCTGAACAATTACACTACCACCCATATCTTGAAAAGTCCTAATTAAACTAGTATTAGTATCATAGGTTGTGCCTAAATTAAAATCAACGATAGCGTCAACCAATCTACCTTGAGACTCACCAAGTACATCCGTTATTAAGATTGGGTCTTTTTCAACTGATACATAGACTCCATTTAATAATATTCCATCTTCTACAGCTTCTACTTCCATGCCACGTAAATTACCATGTGCAACATTAGAAGTTATATGCATGGCTAAAATACCTGGATCTACCCCATATATTCCTGCTACAGCAACGTTTGGATTTCCTGTCAACATCCTTATCAAAGCATCAACATCATCAAGACGATATTCGCTATCAACGTTAATTGCAACAACAACTGGTTCCTCTAAAATCGCTGGAGCAGAAATAAGAGATGTTGCTGGTATATAAGATAGTGCTTCTGTCTGATTTTGAAAATCAACAGTTTGAACCCTTCTGCAAATTAAATCATGATTAAAATTGGAAACTGAAAAAACAGAAACTACTAAAAGAGTTGCTATCAAGAACCTGAGTTGCTTCATTGCCTCCTCCTTTTCTTATTGCCTTATAAACCTTAACTCCAAGCCTATTATATGTTTAACACACTTAATAAACATTGTCAAGTCTGTCAAACGGACATCATTAATCTCCTATCAAATTTATACGATCTAACATGTTTCTTAAAAAATTTTGCTCGTTTGAATTTAATATATTAAACGACTCTATGTTATCTGACAATAAATTAGTTCCTGCTTCGCCGGGAGAACTTCTAAGTTGCTCTTGATGAGAGACAAGCATTAATTCAATAACAGTACGAAAATTACTCCCGACACCCGTGACTGGAAGAATATAATCTTTTAAAACACTCCATCCAGAATCCACATTATCTTGCCAAGCAACAGTTATTGCTCGGTCAACACGCTCCGATAAATCCATATTGTAAATCTCGCACAATAAACTTTCATCAGGGTAAAATCCATTTATAACCACATAATCCGCCCGCTCTCTATCTTCAAACAAGTACTGGTCTTCCAAATCAATTCTCTGAGCTTCCATGTAACTACGCAACTCAGAAACAGTCATGTTGTCAGAAGAATACATTAAATCAAAAATATACTCTCTTATTGACCGTTCTATACGGACAGGAAATTCTGCATCTACAAACAATGACAAGCTATAGTTAGTATTGATTGATTCTTGATGCAAAGACAACCCTCCTTTTACAAAAATAATATCATACTCATTAGGATCTATCTCTTCTGTGCCTCCCTGAGTCGATACCTGAATAGTCTTCCCTTCCCGAAGATTTTGTATATCCTTATAAAACTTACCCAATTCAACATTTTTTAAAATAGATGCCAAACGAATATTTAAATTCCCTATATCATCGCGCTTGATATAAAATGCATTGTCTGCTACTTTTACTTCTTGACCAATTGCAGGTAAACGCATCGTTGTCTCATCGAATGATGTTAGAACTGTTATGGTCGTAGCATTATCACGCCTAATTCCTATACCAATATCACTCCAGGAAGTATCCCCTATCTCAGGAATAGAAATACTTTCATCTTCTCTTGAAACATCTAAAGGCAAACGGTAATTATCCAGATTTAATGTTGTTATTCTATATTCCGGAAATCCATTCTTTAAAATGCCTATAATCGTATCTCTCCCGGCACCAGCCCAACCATCTACAGCAATTAAAGCAGGATGATTAAAACCTCGTGCCTGAGTTACAGCTAATCTGATATCAGAAATAATCGGCTGAATCTCCTCTGAAA
>JAVCDA010000088.1 GCA_030765145.1 Candidatus Saelkia tenebricola
CATTAAGGTATCGTTTTGGTCAAATATAGCCCCAATCAATGGCTCAACATAAGGCACTAAAGCTTCTTGTATAGGCGTAAGTCCACTGCCGCCGCCTTGAATCAATTGTATCACTTCATTAATCGCATTTTCTAAACTCATGCCGCCATCAACTCTTGTCTCAACTTCTACTGCCCAGTGAGACAAAATACCACCATCCTCAGAATCGTATAGATTAAGAGCCCTGCCTTCCTGATCTTCTATATAGGACAACAATCTCTTCCAGATAGAAAGATGCTGGTTGATATACCCCGCGCCTTTTTCAACTGCCTGCTCTGCCCAGTAAGTAATAAAACCATTATCATTATATTGTTGATCCATAAAATTAACATTCCCGATTAAAGCCTCAACCGAAGCCCTAACATCAGCCATAGCCTGAAGAAGATCACAGGTATAATCAAGCCCGCCATTTAATTCTGCCAATGCATGCTCGGCAAAATAGGTAAAGAACCCTGCATCAAATTTCCCCAATAGCTGATTCACTTTAGGACTAAGACGGCTTTTGAACATATTATAAATCTGCTTTCCGGAATATCCCTGTCTTCTATACGAAGCCCAGCCAGCGATTATTTTAATATCTCTTTCGTTTGTAACATCAACACCCCTATGAATCATATCGCTATTTAATTCCTGCATAAACACATCTACTAAAATAACAAGCATTTTGACATTGGTTTGGGTAAATCCCTTGTTAATCAGATTCGCCCAATGAAACAACGATATTACATCCTGAATATCATCCAGATTGACTTTACCCATCTGGAAAAAACTTCCGCCGTACCAATCATTGATAGCTTTTTTCAACACACCAACAGTATCAATCAAAGACTGAATCTGATTCAGGCTATATCCCTGATCAGAAAGAGAACACCAAAAATTATAAACTGCTTCATCATCAGGATTACTTAAATCCAAATTCCTTCCTAAGAGATCTTCAATCCAACCCTGAATCTGGGAATAATCTGATGCACCTTGAATTTTTAAAACAGCTGTTTCCTCTGATTCTTCTTCATTATCACCTTTATCACCCTTAGATTCCCCCTCTTCCTCTGCATCTCCTTCTTCCTTATCTTCAGACTGCTCTTCCCCCGCTTCCTGTACAGAATTCTTGTTGTCTACTGAATCCTTAGCACCTTCAGAACCATCTGAAACCGGCATCTGAGAATCTTGTTCTGATTTCCCGACATCTTCTGCAAAAGATACAGAGACAAAACAGAGAACAGCTAATATTATAATCAATACCTTATATATCTTCATTATTCCCCCACCCTTTATATCCATATTCCTCTCTTAACCATTCTGCTTCTTCTTGGAAAGTATTCCCATAAAGTGAGCTTTGTTCTAAAGACCATTTTATAGATTCCGGCATTGCCACCTCAATCGGCTTATTCCAACCCAACAAAGAATAATTTAATAAAACTGTATTTATAAATCCTCTTAAGAAATCCTGGCCAAAATTATGCTGCCCGCTATAATCAGAAATATAATCTGTTACAAATAGCTCGCTTTCAAATTCAGATTCAACATTAATCATCTGAGGTAACAACGTTATCTCTTTTATTGCATCTATAATCATCTCCGTAGCCTGCAATGACTGAAGTGAAATCTCATCATCATCCAATTCAGAATTCATTCTATTTAAACAACCTGCAACATTTAACCTTACACTATCCCAGAAACTGATTGTATCAACAGTTGCATCTGGTATTTTTGCAGCTACTAAAGAACTGATATTGCTATACCTTGCCGCCACTGGTAGAGGATTACCTGATACATTTGTATTAACTGTTGGCACAGGAGCTGATACAGCACTTCTTGTTGCGACATCATTTCCCTGATGGCTAAAATCAACATCTACCCACTCACTATCCCTATAATCCGGTAAAGTAGCTTGAACACTAACTCTATAATCCCCTTCACCAGGCAATTCTAATGAGTAAGAGCCTTCTTCGCTGCTTGTATAATTTTCCTCTGATTGGAATACCTCATCAGACTCAAACTCGTTGTTATCATTATTATCCCTGTAAGCTCTTATGTTATATTGAGCCCCATTAGTTTGAGTTGAAGCTACCCGAACTTTAACTACAGGTTTTGTCACTCTCGCACTCTGTGCTGGTGCAACTGCTACCTCAACTGCAGGAGTTGTTACTGCTGCACTCTGTACCGGTGCAACTTCTACCTCAACTGCAGGAGTTATTACTACCGCACTCTGTACTGGCGCAACTTCTACTTCAACTGCAGGAGTTGTTACTACCGCACTTTGTACTGGCGCAACTTCTACCTCAACTGCAGGAGTTGCTACTACCGCACTCTGTACCGGTGCAACTTCTGGATTAACTATTGTAACTACAGGTGCAGGAAGTCTTGGCACTTGAACCTCAAGAGTTGAAACAATATCTGAAATAGCAGCTGAGAATTTCATATATTCAGATATTCTACCTGCTGCTCTATCTGTTGTACCTTTATATGTCCACAAACCATGACGGTTAACAGCTTTGTCTAAAACATCATCTAAAATAGCATCAAAATTACGCTCAAATTCTCTAAACTCACTAGACCCACGCCTTAACTCTACATCCTGAGCATTATATTGTTCTTCCAATACTTTCTCAAATTCATATTTGAAATAATCAACAAATCTATTCATCAAATCGCTATATTTTCCATCTGCTTCAGGATACATTGTAATATAACGTGCATAATCAACTTCAGGGTCTCTTTCTACCCAGAAACTAAACTCATCGTTTGTAAGAGATGCTATCCTTAATATTATTCCGGCAACAGCCTTTTCTACAAACGGTTGAGACTGACTACGGAATGTAAAGTAATCACTAAAAGTCCTAGAAATCCACCTTTCAGCATAACCCTCAAAGAAGTCAGCTGTTGCAGAAAGTTGTTCCCCTTCTAATCCCCAGAGCTGAGCAAGTAAGCTTTCAGTGCCAGTCATCTGAGTAGCTAATGGCTGAGGCCCAACAACAGGCTCTATTGCCTGAGTTGTTCCTACAGGATCTTGAACAGATGCGAGAGGCACATCAGGCACTGCAACATCTTCTACCGGAGTCCCATCTACTACAGCAGAAGCTGGTTCTTCCACCGAACCAGACTGAGCCTCAACCAGTTCATCAGGATCAAATACTATATCAGTACCTGCTTCTGTATCTGCTGCAGGCACTGTTTGTTCAGCAACTACAGCCTCAACTGTCCCAGCTCTTTCAGAAGGTACAACTTCTTCCGGAGTAGCTGGGGAACTAACCGCCAAGGAAGATCCAAGTCCCCCTAATAAACTTCTTAAATAATCTAATTTCTGAGGATCAACTTCAGAGCTTGTTGTAAATGGAGTATTGCTATAATCCCTAGTAATACCTGCATCTCTTCTTTTAAAAACTACCCCTGCTTCCCTGAGAAGCTCTAAAGAAGATATGTTTTCACTTGCATACCATCCCATAAGCCATACCGGGCCAATATCTGGCTTTATAGAATAGCCCCTTCCAGCAAGTATGCTCATTGCTTCACCTTCTTTTTCAAGAATACTTTTAACTTTATCTATTCCAAGCTTTACAGCTTCGCTTACATAATAGAACAATATCCCTGACTCATCAGAATTGGCAACGTCTATATTCATAAACCTGGCTTCTTCAACTAACGGCTTAAGCTCATAAGCTATTAATAGATTTTCCGCTACAATGCCCGCTCCATATTCAAGGGCTAATTCTAAAGGATTCCTATCAAATAAACCAGCTAACTCATTCGCATATTGCTGCTCAAACTCTTTACGTATAGGATAAATAGGATGCTCTTCTAAATAAGTTACCGCAATCCATCCTTCTCTTTCAATTTCAACTTCCACGCTTGTCGTCTTGCTTGCAAACACATCATACTCTGCAAGCTGATCTTCAGTAGCATTCATCCAATCTACCCCAATCGAATCCATCCATTGCATCCATAGCCCTTTAGCTGCAACAGCAGAAATTCTCCGCTGCTGTCTCTCGGTTGTTGTATAAGCACCCCATTCCATACGAACCTTTTCAGTCGGCTTAACATAGATACGCCCGTTTATAATCTCTGTCTCGTAGCCTTCTCCTTCAAGATAGCTATTAAAACGTTCAACATACTCAGGATTCATTCTTATGAAATTCTTTACTGCTTCTTCTCCGCCTTCCTGGAACTCTAAGTATTTAGACAATGCAATTTTTAGAGCACTTTCTGCCTGATGGCTTAAAAATCCCGCCTGGTCTGTTTTATCGCGTAAAATATTATCCTGACCAAATAAAGCTGCAGCAAAAGGATCAAGCATCTGGCTTGCGCTTATAGACAGCGTAACAAAATTCTTCCATATTTCTTCAATACTGCTGTCCTTATCCTCACTTAAACTATTTACCATGTTCCAGAACTTATAAGTGCTGTGTATATCATCTATTAACTGAATAACTCCAGAGTCATACCAATCAGACACCTCTTTAAAGCTATAGTCTCTATGTTCATAGAATGCTTCGTAACCAAATAATATAGTTTCAAAATCATTTCCCAATTTAGGGTTAGAAATATCTTTGCTGTTATATTTTAAATAATACATCAGCATCTTGGCAAATGCTTCTTTGTCATCCTCGCTTTCCGGAACCTCTATTTCAGGAAGCCTGCCATCCCTTTTAAGAGCTTTTATTACTGTTAGTATGCTTTCATCAAAGTTACCTGTTATCTCATTAATATCGCTCTGAGGAATATCTGCCATAAGCCCTGCATAGAAGCTTAAAATACCCATAGCATCTGCACTCTGTAAAACATCCTCTAAACTTTCCCCTTCGGTTATACCTGCAGATGTAAGTATTTGATCAATTGTAAACAATCCCTTATTCTCGACTTCTTCGGATTCATTACCGGTAACTAATAATCCATCAAGTGCAGATATGCTGTTCTTTATTGATGCCAGTGCTTCATTAACTGCTGCATTCAAATCAAATCCTTCTGCTTCGCGCTGATTGAACACTTCTCTCCAAACATCATGCACAAGTGTTTGGGCAAAACCAACAAATATAGGATTCTCTTCTAATTCTTCTCTTGATGTAACGCCTAAGAATAGGGATAACTCCGACTCAGGATCATTTAACTCATTTAAAACAGCATCTTCAATGCTATCGATTAATACTCTACCGAACTTACTCTCTCTATCCTGAGAATACTGAAGGTATTCTATATCAAGCCCTTCAATTCCATGCTCAGCTATATACGAAATAGTCCCTGCAATAAGCGGATCTGATATATCCGGGGCAAAACCCAGTAAACCAGTAATCTGCTTATATCCCTCCCCAAAATCCAGCAATCTTGCAACAAAATCAATATCTCTTAGAGAATCTATACCTCCACCGGAAATCGAAAAAGCACTCTCCGCTCTATCTAAAAATACATCTCTATTCCCTTTCGACATTAAGAAAATCTCATTAGCAACTGCAGAAAGAGCCCAAACACTTTTCAGCTTATCTAAATCCAA
>JAVCDA010000087.1 GCA_030765145.1 Candidatus Saelkia tenebricola
AACATACTTTTTGTGTAAGATTTTATTATCTACCAATCTATAATTGGTTTCTAATAGCATATTATGTTTATGTTTAATCAAGCAATTTTTTTGATATAATCATAAATACAACACCAACTATACCTATAACAATACCTGTCCAAAGTTTAGCCCATATCTCGGTTATTATAGTTAGTATAACTACAACTACTCCAATAAATAAAATACCTAATCCTATCCATTGACCAAATGTTTTTGGTTTAATATCCTGTTTTTTATCCATTTTTTATCCCCCGAGCAAAACTTTAGAAGTCCTACTCATTTATTTTTCTTATTCGTTTTTGGTGGTTTTAATTTTGAAAGTCCACTTCTGAGTTCAGCTTTTATTTGCTCGTTATCTTCAGTTTCTACTCTAGCAAAAACGTCATCGAAATATACAGAATGATCTTTATATTTTGGGTTAATTTCCAAAAGTATCTCAAAGCCTAACCTAATATTTTCTACGTTAATTCCCCGTTTTATAAGTTTGTCAAAGACGAAATCAATATAATCGTTTTGAACAGGCGGTTGTAGAATATCCCAATTGAGCACAACACTCTTAATAGAATAAGGTTGCCCTGCACTGGCTGGCTCTAATGAGCGTAACCATTCTACTGTCTCCCTGGCGACTTCCTTCTTGGCCGTTGCTGAAATATGTGTAGCAGCTCCCTGTAAAGCAGAATATCCAACTTCTTGTTGGTTGTTATCTTCATTATTCAGAAGGGGCTTGATTTGTGAAACAAGATTATTTTTTAGTTCGGGTTTATTAGCGCACTTCATTTCATTAATTGCCTCGTATAAATCTCTTTTTTCTTGGACTGCAACCCCCTGGGCACTTTGTAACAATGCTTCAGCAACTTTTCTTTTATCATCAACTTTATATTTGAGTTCTTTTAATTTAGCTAATGCTCTCTGCGAGTATGAAGTTATTAGTTCTACTATCCATTGAATGCGAATATCTTGAGGTGCTAAAGGATAGAGTAAATCAAATATTGGTTGTTGTTGCATTGCCCTTTGCTGGAATACACTTGTATATCTCAAAATCAACGTTTCTTTACTACTTTTATTTAGCTTATTAAAAATAAACATAATGCTATCTACCTCTGCGCTAGTGTAAAAATTCTGAACAGAGGCATTAATATTAGACTTTTGAGGCTCCTCAACTAAATCCATTATTTCAAGACATGGGAAAATAAATATTTTTTTCTGCTTCAAATCTCCTATTGCATTCATTCCTTGAATAATTGTATCCGCAAAAGAGTTTAAAGAAGTTTTATCTGTAACCTCCTTAATCTGTGATTTTAAAATGCTAAAAATATCTTCAATACGCTCCAAAAGGTTTTCTTTTTCTGCGCGATAGGGCTTTTGATTTTCACTGTTAAGCAGAGCTTGCAAGGTTAAAATGATATTTCCTGCCACTTTAGGAGTTATAATCTCTTTAAATTTCAAGAGAAGTTCAACCTTCTCATTTATACCTTTTTTATCCTCTACATCGTCATCCGAAAAGCTACCAACGAATTTAGAAACGAACTCTTCGGAAACAAAGTCTCTCTGATCGTCAATCTTGTCTTTAAACAAAGAGAGTATTTTTGGAGAAGAATAATACATCCCTGTTAGGCATTGTTGTACATTTTTTTTCTTGCTCTTGAGCCAGTTCTTATGCTTTACCAATTCTTTGATTAGACCATATGCAGCATCTATTGATAGATTAGATTCTTTCTTATCACCTTTTTGTTCACCTAGGATATTAACATACTGGGCAACAACACCATTTCTATCTTCTTCATTGCACCGCGTAAGAATTTCTCCAAAAATCAGCGAAGGGTCGAATCTGCGTAGTTCAGGCTTAAGGGTTTCATTGTCATTCAATAAATCGGCAATCTTATCATAAAATTCTTTACCCATTTCTAAGTTGTGATGCCGAAAAGCCTCCAGTGAACAGACGGTTATATTGAGAAGGGGAATCCTTCTGCTTCTGTTTCTCTCTATCAAACCTGGAATAAGTCCTTTTAAGTTATTAATTTGCTCGGGGCTCGCTTTTATAGCTTTTAATTTCTCCTTAACAGCATCTCGCTTATCATCAATCAGACCTAATTCCAATTCTCTTATGCCGGGGATGGCAAGTTCTTCCTTTGATTGTTTTAAGTAAATAAATGGGCGAATATCATCTGCTAGGATTAGTTTTGTGGCTCTAATAAAATCTTTAAATTCTTCACTTCCGATGTCCTCTATCTCTTTAATAGTTAAATGACTTTTCCGAATCTGCCGATACTCTGGATGGAATTTCTGGCGAATTATTAAAAATTTTGCTAGAAATGCGACGTTATTCGTAATTATTCCCTCTGGAATAATTAAGGGTTTTTTACCACTTTCTCTCTCTTGCGCAAGAAGAAAATGAGCAAGCAAGGTATTGATAAATTGTTTTATTTGACGTGGATTCTCACGAAAAGCATTCGTGATAACATAGGCGACATCTGATGAATCAAACTGAGAGATACTAGTTTCTTTCAATAAATTTTTGGCATAAGTCTGAAGTTCAGTATCAATGAAATCTGGAATCCGCACAAAAGCATTAAAAAATTTACGAAGAAATTCATCAGCACTAAAAAGACTCTTAGTAGCTTTTTTATTGTTATCCTCCATTTTAAGATATACGCTTTCAAGATGTCTTTCTATAGCTTCATCATCACAGGCTATAAGGAAGATACATTTATTGCTTTCACTCATATCTGTATCTTTGGCTAAAAAGGTTTTAACAGTCGATAGAAGCTCGACTGCTCTATTGTGGGTGCATCGGTCTAAATTATCAATTACAATAAGCAATTTTTTGGCAGAGATATTTTTAACAATCCTTTCAAATTCTTCTTCAAACTCATGCGGGTCTTTGAAAGGTTCTAAAGTGGTAGTTAATGTTTCGGATGTAACCGTTTGTTGCAGTATCCAAAGAAAGAGGGAGGAAACAAGGGAACCGCCGAATATAATAGAAAAGTAAATTCCGAGTGCTCCAGGATATTTATTCTTTAAGATTACCCCAACTCCAATTGCTAATATAATGAGGCCTAACAAAAGTAGCCACACTTTCCAATTCCATGTAAATTTCCCGCTTATTGTCTTTTGGACAGGAGTTTTTAATCTCGTGCTTAGTTTAAAATCCTTTGGAAGATATTCGCTACTTTTGGACTGCTTTACCAGTTCCTCTAAGAAAGCCCTTCGTAACGAATCTTTTTCATGCTTCCATACATCAAATTTTACTACGGCAACTTTATCACCTTGTAACTTTTTCTTGAGCATATT
>JAVCDA010000073.1 GCA_030765145.1 Candidatus Saelkia tenebricola
ATTTTCCTCATTGTTTATGGCGGGGTGAAATTTAAAATTTCTTCAGCAGAAAAAGAGACGAAATTAATTTGTCTTTATGATGAGACAACTTCAGCTGTATCTAAGGGGGAAATAACTAAACTATTAAATTCTTTTAATGAATCTCATATAGATTGGAAGAAAATATTAAAAGATGATTTAGAAAATTATGATTATTTAGTGCTCTCTAAGGGGAATCTCACCCAGACTGAAGAAGAAATTATATTTAAGTTTTTGAAAAGTGGGGCAGGGCTGGTTTTGTTTTTGCCTAAAATATATAATGATGATTTTTTAAAGAAAATAGGAATTAGAACTTACAAAATATATGGAGATGATTTAAGAATTGAATGGAATGATGAGATTTTTCAAAATCCGCTACAAGTAGAATACGTAACTTCTCGTGGCGTTCTTGTTAAAACCGGTTTTGCAGGTTCTATTAAGCGGCCGGACAAAGGCAATGTTTTTCCGGAAAGAATACCTGTTCGTGATTTTACTGTTCTTTCGAAAGTTATAGATAAAGGAAATAATTTTTTGGGTTCTTCAGTTGTTTTAGTTAAACACTGGCTTAATCCCTGGGATATAAAAGACAAAACACCGAAAAAATGGCTTTTAATTTCAGGTCAAGGGTTCAATTTTGAACGGAGCTTTTATCAGCAAATTGCTCAAGTTTTAAAACAGCCGTTTGTGATAAAAGATTTAAGAGCTTCATATCCTATCTATGAAAACGGAGAAGATGTGGAACTGGCTCTTGAGGTATTTAACTTGAATATGCGTAATGAACAAGGGGAGTTTCTTATTGAAGTTTTAAATCAAGATGAAGTTATCTATTCTGTTTACAATAAGCGAAAATTTATTCCGGGGTTAAATGAGCTTTCTTTTAAGGTGAAAAAAGAGTTTAAACCTGGTTTTTATGAATTAAAGTGTAGTTTCTACAGCGAGGGTAGAGTTGTAGATTATTTTAAAAATGCATTCTTGGTTAAAGATAAAAGTTGGGACGACCAAGGTATTGATTTCAAAATTAAGAAAGATAAGTTTTTAATTAATGGAAAGAGGAGTTTTTTATGGGGCGTAAATTATTACGAGTCGAGCCGGGGAGAGTTAATGTGGCTCTGGCCGAATTTATATAGGATAAATCAGGACTTTAAGTTGATGAATAAACTGGGTTTTAAAATAGTACGCATTCATTACCATCATCCCAAGTGGTTTGAGGATTATCTTTCTATTATAGATTCAAAAATGGCGGAGTTTTTTCCGGATAAAAAATACTTGCCTTGCGAGGAAGATTTAAGGATTTTAGACAGTACTATTTATCTTGCTAAATTGAATGATTTAATAGTATGTTTTGATTTATTTACTTTAGTGCCTCACGAGTTGGGGAATCCTTCAGGCTGGATTTCAATGGATGAGAGAATAACTGATAAAGAAAAGATAAAACACCAGCTTGAATTCGTTAAAATACTTGCTCAAAGGTATAAAAATGTTAAGGGTATAACCTGGG
Organism: Candidatus Saelkia tenebricola; assembly: GCA_030765145.1. Lineage (GTDB taxonomy): Bacteria > Omnitrophota > Gorgyraeia > Kaelpiales > Kaelpiaceae > Saelkia > Saelkia tenebricola. Next base: position 1,517 of record JAVCDA010000073.1, read on the forward strand.
ATTTATGGAATGAGCCTAGAATTCCAGAGGAAATGATTCCTCAACTTAAGCAGTGGGTAGGGGTAATAATTCAGGAATTTAGAAAAAATGGAGATAATCATTTAATAACACTTGGAGGTAATGATAGTTTGTATATCGAGAATGAGCTGGATTACATTTCAATACATAGTGAAAGGATAGATATAGCACCGTTAAGCAGCAAGCCTGTTATTATTCAGGAGTTTTGGCTGGATGAGGATTTAAATAAGGAACAGATTCAATTTGATGATTTACAAGAAATAATCACTGATTTAAAGGTATCTAATTATCAAGGATTTATGCCTTGGCAATGGACTCGCCAATCCCGTCTGTGGGATCAATCCGAGCCTGAAAAATGGGATGATGATTTGGGGCTGTTTCTTCGAGAAGATAGCTCTTTTAAACCTACCACGAATCTTCTATTCTTCAAATAATCTAAAAATAGCGTAAAGTTGCTAAAAAACGTCAAGAAATGTTGACATTTATAAGAATTATAATTTCTTTCCTGTAGTAATTCGAATATATTTTCAGCTGTAAACAATTGACAAATAACAACTTATGATAGAGATTTCTTTAGTAGGTATTTGGCATATAATTTGCATGTAAAAGATGAGGTAAATGAAATGGAAAGAAAGAAAAAAGAGCAAATTAATCAGAATGAAAATAAGGAGATAGGTAAAATGAAGACGAAAAACATCATTAAATTAGAAGGTTGTTTCTTAACCGTGGTATTGATTGTAATGGGGTGTGCTTTACTCATAAGGTTTACAGGCAGCAGGGATACCGGACCAGTGCAGGTTGTAGAGGAGTTTTCTTCTCTATCATCTGTTGCGGGTATAGAGCAGGCATTTGAGGTTGAAGAATTCCAGGAAAAAGAAGTCATTGTAGCCTCAAAGCCTGAAGTCAAAGAAGAATCTTATATTTTCTCTTCTTCGGATGTATCTCAAGAGCCAGGTTATATCAGCGATTTAAGGCATTATGGAATAGAGGTTAAGGAGCATAAGGAAAACACTGAATTAAGTGAAGCAGTAAGTAAATACTATCAGAATGAAGGTTATCCTAAATTAGAGAAGAAAATCGCTAAAGAATTACCGAAAAACAGTATTCCGGGAGAGTTGATTGTTCAAAGCCTCAACTGGCAGGATGACGGAACATATAAAGTTGGCTATCGTTTTGTAAAAATAACTCCGGGAGAAGAGATTGATGCAATTGATATAATAAGTGATAATCCTAATGTTATTGGAATAGAGCCTAATATGACAATAAGGATTCAAGCAGCCGACACTATTCGTATAGGTTTAGCTAGCGATATAGGAAGTGGAACAGGAACGGTAGGAGTAGAAGAAGTTCTCGATCCTTATTTTGATATGCAATTGGCATTAAAGAAAATAGAAGCAGATCAAGTCTGGGGGATGATAGAAGAAGGGGAGGATGTGAATATAGTGATAATGGATACAGGAATAGATTTAGAACATCCGGATTTAGCAGATAACGTGGATTTAGAATTTAGCTGTGATTACATGAATAATGATAATGAACCTGAAGATACTGATGGCCATGGAACTCATGTGGCAGGTATTATTGCAGCAATATCCAATGATATAGGTGTGCGGGGTGTGATGCCAAAAAGAGCTAATTTAATCATTCAGAAAATCTTAAACGAAGGAACGGGAGATGTGGATGTTAATATTCTTGCATCGGCAATTGGTGTAGCGGTTAACAAAGCAAGAGTTGTTAATATGGGCTGGGTCACGGAAATAGATATGATGGCAGAAAGTAATATATTAGATACAGCTTTTCGTGTTGCATTTGATTCAGATGCTTTATTGATAGCAGCAGCAGGTAACAATGGAGAAGTTCTTTATCCTGCAAAATATGATGGCGTTTTAGCTGTTGGCGGACTAGATAGAGATGATAAACGCTGGGTTACTGCTGATTTTGAAAGTGCTTATGGGGATGAGATAGCTGTATCAGCTCCGGCAGAGGATATTTTCTCTACATTAATAGGAGAAAATTATGATTCAGAAGAAGACGGTTATGGTTCTTTAGAAGGGACATCAATGTCTACTGCATTTGTAACAGGAGTAGCAGGATTATTGTTGTCTAAGAATCCTGATTTAACCAAGCAAGAACTTATTGATTTAATAACAGACGAAGAAAATGTTGATGAAATAGATTATGGAGATGAAGATCCTGATGTGTACAAGCTTGGTGCAGGCAGAATTAATGCTAAAAAAGCATTAGAGGCAGCAGGAGATGGTGACGGTGGAGGTGGCGGTGAAGATGGAGAATTAGAAGCTGTGGCATATGTAGGAGAGAGCGGGCAGAAAAACATTACAGTAGAAGCAGGAGCAGTAGTGCAATTTGTTGGAGATGAATCAATTAAACCTGAAGGATATGAATTGCAGTATGTTTGGGATTTTGGCAATGGAGATTCATCATTAGAACCCAATCCGGAATATATTTATCAGCAAGAAGGTAATTATAACATTACATTGCTTGCGGTTATTGAAAATGATACCGATGAAGATAAAGTGGCTGTAAGAGTTGTAGCAGAAGTTGCTGATAATCAGATTACCATTGCAGGGGTTGTTACTAAAAATGGTGAGTCTCAGGAAGGTGTGGTTGTTAAAATGCGGTTAAAGGATGCGAATGGTAGTGAAGTTGCCATCGGTCAAAGTGATGTTACAGATGCAGGAGGAAACTATCAGATCATCTTTGATGCTCTAGACTCAGGAGTAACATATGGGGTTGATTTAGTAGCTCCTAATGTAGTAGCGGATATTTTTAGTGATTTAAGTGCTGGGGAAGTGTATGGATATCATGTAGAACAGGGGAATGATGGCGGTGGAGGTGACGGTGGAGATGACGGTAGTAGAGACGATGGTAATCTTAGTACAAGTAGTATTGGTAGGTGTCCTGATGGGCAGTATAAAAAACATGGTAACTGTGTAGATCTTGTAGCGAGTGGAGAGGGGGATGATAATAAGTGTCATATGCATCATATGTGTAGTAGTGGGTATTGTAGCGATGATCATTGTACAGAAAATCCATATCCAGGTTTTAGGCCTCTTCCATACAATTATCAACCATCTGGTGAAAAAGAAAACGATGAATCTTGCCATGCGCATTCTGTTTGTGCTAGTGGATATTGCGAGGATGATATGTGTATAGACAATCCACATCCAGGTTTTAGTCCTCTTCCATACAATTATCAACCATCTGGTGAAAAAGAAAACGATGAATCTTGCCATGCGCATTCTGTTTGTGCCAGTGGATATTGTAGCGGTGGTGGAACATGTCAAGTAAATCCGAATCCAGGTTTTGCTCCTCCTCCAGTTGGTAGCGAAGCACAGATTGCAGCTGAAGCAGCTGGCACAACGGTTTCAGCATCACAAAACGAAATACCAATACCAACGCTGGAACCAACACCTGCTGATAATCCTTGTCGATTGATAGATCCGGATGCTGCTTGTTATTGTCAAGGAGTATTTTGCAATACTCATTCTTGGGATAATGAGGTGGGTAAATCAACATGTGTAGCAAATTGTCCGGCATCAACACCAGAGTCAGAGCTACCACCAGAACCAGTTAACGAGGAAGAGCCAAATAAAGGACCTGGGTGGAGCCAATCAGAGAAAGAGCCCAAGGAAGAGCCTAAGGAAGAGCCTAAGGAAAAGAAGTCTAAGGAAGAGCCAAATAAAGGACCTGGGTGGAGCC
>JAVCDA010000069.1 GCA_030765145.1 Candidatus Saelkia tenebricola
CTCAAAAACCTACCCATCTCTCAAGAAGATTTCCCCGTATCATCTCTCATTTACGATTAAGTTAACTTGATCATAAAAAGGGGTGAGTCAAATGAAGATAGTTTTTCAATTAATAGGGTATGTAGCACTCCTGGTAGTTGCTGGTGTAATTGGTTATATTGTAAGGACTACAATTGCTAAGAAGAATGTTAAAACTGCGGAGTATCAGGCGAAAGATATCATTAAAAAAGCTGAAGATGAAGCAAACGCGAGAAAGAAAAAATCGGATGTAGAAGCAAAAGAGCTGCTGTTTAAGCTCCGTGCTGATTTTGATAAGGAGAATAAAGAAAGAAGACAGGAGTTAGCAGAGCTTGAACGCAGGCTTCTTCAAAGAGAGGAAAATATTGAAAGAAAATTTGAGCTTTTGGACCAGAAGGAAAAGGATATAGTCCAGAAGTTCGAAGAGATCAATAAAAAAGAGGAATACCTTAAAAAGAAGGAACAGGAGTTTAACGACTTGATTATGGAGGAAAAGTTCAGGCTTCAGCAAATATCTGGGATGTCTCCTGAGGAAGCAAAAGAGCAGCTTTTAAAACGAATGGAGACTGAAATAAGAAATGAAGCAAATGTTTTGCTTCGGAAAATTGATGAAGAAACTCGTGCTAAAGCAGAAGAGCAGGCGCGTGAGATTATTTCACAATCTGTTCAAAAATGTGCGATTGAACATACGACAGAAACTACTGTTTCAGTGGTGCCATTGTCTAATGATGAAATGAAAGGCAGGATTATCGGACGCGAAGGAAGAAACATCAGATCTTATGAAATGGCAACAGGCGTAGATGTAATTATAGATGATACACCGGAGGCAGTATCGCTATCGTGTTTTGACCCCTACAGACGTGAAATCGCAAGAGTTGCTATGGCGCGTTTAGTTGAAGATGGGAGAATTCATCCGGCAAGGATTGAAGAAGTTGTAGAAAAAGTTAAGAAAGAGATGGAAAAGAAGATAAAAGAAGAGGGTGAACATGTGGCGTTGGATTTAGGCGTGCATAACTTACATCCTGAGATCATAAGGTTGATTGGAAAATTAAAATACCGCACCAGTTACGGGCAGAATGTGCTTCAGCATTCCAAAGAAGTTGCCTATTTAATGGGTGGTATATCTAATGAGCTGGGTCTTAATTTTCAGTTAGCCAGGCGTGTTGGTTTGCTTCATGATATTGGTAAAGCTATAGATCAGGATCGGGAAGGAACTCATACTCAGATTGGAGCTGATTTAGCAAAGAAGTATGGCGAGAATGAAACGATTGTAAATTCAATTGCTGCACACCATGAAGATGTTGAACAAAAAAGTGTTTATGCGGTACTTGTTCAGGCAGCTGATGCAGTCAGCGGTGCCAGACCTGGTGCCAGACGTGAGACGCTTGAAATTTATATCAAACGGTTGCAGAATCTTGAAAATATTGCTAATTCTTTCCAGGGTGTTGACAAATCATATGCTATTCAAGCAGGTAGGGAAATCAGAATAATGGTTTATCCTGATAAGGTTAACGATAATAATTCTTATGTTTTGGCACGTGAGATTAAAGGCAAGATTGAAGATGAACTTGAATATCCGGGACAGATTAAAGTTATGGTGATCAGAGAAACCAGAGCTGTTGAATATGCAAAATAATTAATGAAAGTACTGTTTATCGGTGATATTGTCGGTCGAGTGGGGAGGGAGATAATCGGTGAGCTTCTTCCCAAAATAAGAAAGAGGGAAGATATAAACTTTGTGGTTGCCAATGCCGAGAATGCTGCTGCTGGATCAGGTTTAACCATAAAAGTTGTAGAAGAACTTTTATCTTACCGCATCGATTGTATTACTAGCGGGGATCATATCTGGTCAAAGAAAGACATTCTAGGAATTATTGATACAGAACCTCGCCTCTTAAGACCTGCTAATTATCCTAAAGGTGTCAGCGGAGTCGGTTCTGTAGTTTTAAAAACCGAACAGGGTATAGCCATCGGGGTGTTAAATCTCCAAGGCAGGGTTTTTATGAATCCTATCGAGTGTCCGTTTAGAGTTGGATTAGAAGAAGTCGAGAAGTTACAAGAGAAGACCAGCATTATAATTGTGGATATTCATGCTGAGGCGACCAGTGAAAAGCAAGCTCTCGGGCACTGGTTAAACGGTAAAGTTTCAGCAGTACTGGGAACTCATACTCATGTTACAACAGCAGATGAAAAGATTTTATCAGATGGTACGGCTTTTATATCTGATGTGGGAATGACAGGTCCGTTTTACTCTGTTTTAGGAAGAACTGTAGATTCTGTTTTAAAAAGGTTTTTAACTGCAACTCCTGTGAGAATGGACGTTGCAACAGAAGATGCAAGAATTCAGGCAGTTTTAGTTGAGATAGATGAATCAACGGGGAAGGCACGAGATATTAAAAGAGTAGAATATACTCATTCCTCTGTGTCATAAATATTGCAAAAGGTATAAGTTTTAATGGACGAAAGACATATCTACTCTATAACCGAACTTACTCGAAGTATAAAAGATATTCTGGAGGGCAATTTTGGTTATATCTGGGTAGAAGGTGAGATTTCGAATTTAAGATGTCCTGATTCCGGACATATCTATTTTACTCTAAAAGATAAAAACAGTGAGCTGAAGTCAGTTTTATTTAAATTTTCACGCTCCAAGGTCAAGTTTGATTTAGAAGATGGTATAGCTGTTGTGGGTTACGGACAAATTACTGTTTATGAAAAAAGCGGTCAGTATCAACTGCGTGTAGAACGTATGGAACCTAAAGGTATTGGGGCTTTGATGCTGCGTCTTGAGAAATTGAAGAAGAAGCTTCAAAAAGAGGGGTTATTTGATGAAGAACATAAAAAAGAAATCCCCTTTCTCCCTCAGAAAATAGGAATTGTAACATCAGCTACTGGAGCAGCTATTAAAGATATAATTAAGATTTTAAAAAGAAGGTTCTCTAATATGCATATTCTTATTTATCCTGTCAGGGTTCAAGGCATACATGCGGGGAGAGAAATTGCAGAAGCTATAGAGGATTTAAACAAAATGGAAAAACGTGTTGATATTATTATCACAGGGCGTGGCGGAGGAAGCATTGAGGATTTAATGGCTTTTAATGAAGAAGAAGTGGGGCGGGCAATTTTTAAATCCAAAATTCCTATTATATCGGCTGTAGGACATGAGCACGATTGGACGATTTCAGATATGGTTGCAGATTTAAGAGCGGCAACTCCTTCTGCTGCGGCAGAGCTTGTTGTTCAAAAGAAAAGTGAGTTGGAAGATAAAATATATAACTCTTCTAAAAGAATCAGGGCGTCTGTTATGAATATGCTGGATAGAAAACGTGAAAATCTTGAAAAACTTTCAGGAAGATATGGTCTTTATAGGATTAAAGGGTTGATACCTCAAAAAGTTCAGCGCTTAGATGAAATTATGATTAATTTAGAGCGTAATACAGGTATTATTGTTAAGGATAATAAAGAAAGGCTCAAGGCGATTCTTAGAAATCTTGAAAATCTAAATCCCTTGTCAATATTATTGCGGGGGTATAGCATAACCTTAGATGCAGATACCGGTAAAGTTTTAAAAACATGCCGTTTTTTAAAAACTTCACAGTTAGTAAAAACAAAATTGCATAAAGGCAGTTTTATATCCCGGGTTGAAAAAATAGATTCTAATTGATATAGTTAAAATAGAATATATCGTTTTTCAAAAAAGTTTACCTTGTGTATAATAAAAAGGGGAGATAAATTATGAAATTTGACGAAGCTCTCAATCGGCTTGAAGAAATCGTCAGTGATTTAGAGAAAGTTGATGTTTCTGTTGAAGATGCTTTAGTTGCGTATGAAGAGGGTATAAAGCTGGTTAAATTTTGTAGTAAGAAGTTGTCTGAAATCGAGAAAAAAATAGAGCTTATTACAAAAAGTAGTTCTGGAAAATTAAAGGCCACTTCTATTACAGAGAAAGATTTATTAAAAGGGGAATCTTGATTTGGAGAAAAACAGTTGTGCTTATAAAATTCTGGATAGAATAAATTCTCCTCAAGATCTTAAAAGGTTAAATATCCCCGAGATTAATGAGTTAGCTCAGGAAATCAGAGATCTTATTATTCACACAGTTTCTCAAACAGGGGGGCATCTTTCAAGTAATCTGGGGTCGGTTGACTTAACTTTAGCACTTCATTATGTTTTTAATTCTCCTGAGGATGTATTTGTCTGGGATGTCGGGCATCAGTGTTATACTCACAAGATCATTACAGGCCGAAAAGACAAGTTTGATACCTTACGGCAGTTTAACGGAATCAGCGGGTTTCCGAATCCAAAAGAAAGTGTCCATGATTATTTTATTACCGGGCATGGTTCAACAGCTATTTCTCAAAGTTTAGGAGTTGTCAGTGCAAATGATGTATTGGGAAAGAAGAGAAAAGCTATTGCAATAGTTGGAGATGCTTCTATGGTTGGTGGTATGGCTTTTGAGGCTTGGAATTATCTTGGCCATGTACAAAAAGATTTGTTAATTATCCTCAATGATAACGAGTGGGCGATTTCCAAAACAATAGGTGCCATAAGCAGGTATTTAAACAGGATTATAACCAACCCTCTTTATAATAAGGTTAATATCGAATTTGGAAATTTTATCCTCAAACTCCCCAAAGGGGAATTTGCTTTAAGAGCTATGAAGAAATTTGAAGAGTCGTTAAAGAATCTTCTTACTCCGGGAATTATATTTGAGGAGATGGGTATTAATTATATCGGGCCGATAGACGGGCACAACATCGAGGATCTTATTACGACTTTTAAAAACATAAAAGATTATCCCAAACCTCGAATTGTTCATGTTCTTACTAAGAAAGGCAAGGGATATTCATCAAGTGAAAAAAGCCCTGATTTATTCCACAGCGCTTCTCGTTTTGACACCAAGAGTGGAGATTTTCAAAAGATAGATCAAAAAACATATACTGATGTTTTTTCCCAGAATATGGTTGATTTAGGTATTACAGATTCTCGTGTTGTAGCTGTGAGTGCGGCTATGACTCACGGTGCTGGGTTGGTGGAGTTTAAAAGCCGGTTTCCAGAAAGGTTTTTTGATGTTGGAATGGCAGAACAAAATGCAGTAACTTTTGCATCCGGACTTGCTAAGGAAGGACTTAAACCATTTGTTGCGATTTATTCTACATTTATTCAGCGTGCTTATGATCAGATAATGCATGATGTATGCCTTCAGAATTTAGGAGTCAAGTTTTGCTTAGACAGAGCCGGACTTGTGGGGCATGATGGCCCGACGCATCACGGTATTTTTGATATTGCATTTCTTAAGCATCTGCCGCACATGGTGCTTTTAGCGCCTAAGGATGGATGGGAATTTACTATGATGCTTCAGTGGATGAAAGATTTAACCTCACCTGTTGCTATTAGATACCCTAAAGCAGCAGTTGCAGATTTATCATTCTTGGGCTATCAAGATATTCGTTTAGGCTCATCAGAGCTTCTCTTAGAAGGTGAAGAAGTTGCAATATTTGCTTATGGTGCTATGGTTGATACCGGTTATAAAGTGAGTGAGATTTTATCGAAAAAAGGTAAGCCACCTTTTCTTATAAATTTAAGATTTGCAAAACCATTAGATGAAACTTTTATCAAGTATATCGCTGGTAAAGTAGATTTAATTGTAACAATGGAAGAAGGTGCTGTTTTAGGAGGAATCGGTGAAAGCATATCAGCTGTTTTATCAAAAGAAAAAAATAATTGCAAGGTTGTGCATATTGGTATTCCTGATGATTTTATAGTGCATGGGGCTAATGAAGAATTATTTAAAATTATAGGACTGGATGAAGATGCGATTGCAGAAAAAATTAATTTTTTATTGGCTGGGAAGAAAATATGAAAGTGAAGTTAGTTATTAAAAGAGATTTTTGTAAGTCTTGTGGGTTTTGTATTCATTTCTGTCCTAAAAATGTTTTAAAGTTGGACAACAATCTTAACAAACTCGGGGTTCTTCCGGTTTGTGTGGATGATGAAAGTAAATGTATCGGATGCGGACAATGTGCTTTAATGTGTCCTGAAGCTTGTATCGAAATATATAAAGAAGAATGAAGAGAAGAACATTAATTTCCGGGAATGAAGCTTTTGCAGAGGCTGCAATTCGTGCAGGGTGTGGTTTTTATGCGGGATACCCGATAACTCCCCAGAATGAACTTATAGAATACATGTCTCGCAGAATGATAGCAGAAGGAAAAGTTTTTGTTCAGGCAGAGTCAGAGTTAGCATCGATTAATATGATATTCGGGGCGTCTCTTTCCGGAGTGCGGTGTATGACATCGTCGTCTTCTCCTGGTATTAGCCTTATGCAGGAGGGGATATCTTATTTGGCAGGTTGCGAGCTGCCTGCAGTTATTGTGAATGTAATGAGAGGTGGGCCTGGACTTGGTAATATTGCTCCCTCTCAAGCAGATTATTTTCAATCTACACGGGGTGGTGGGCATGGAGATTACAGAACTATTGTTTTAGCTCCTTCAACTGTTGCAGAAATTGTAAAACTTACTCCTTTGGCATTTGAGCTGGCAGATAAATACAGGAATGTTGTCTTACTTTTGGGCGATGGCATACTGGGTCAGATGATGGAAGCAGTGGATGAAGATCTTTTTGATATTAAGACAAAAGAATATCCTAAACCTTGGGCGTTGAGGGGCTGCGAAGGGCGGGCGCCTCAATCAATTAAGTCTTTGTATCTTGCTCCCGGTGCGCTTGAGGAAGTTAATTTGAGATTAGAGGCTAAATATAATCAAATTCGAGAAGAAGAAGTCAGGTATCAGGAATTAATAGATAAAAATACACGTGTAGTATTAGTGGCATACGGCACTGTTGCCAGATTATGCCGAGGGGTTATAAGAAAGCTTAGGAGTGAAAATATAAATGTCGGGCTTTTTCGGCCTATTACGCTTTGGCCTTTTCCTAATCAAAGGTTAAGTGAGATCTCAAAAACAGTTAAGAAGTTTTTAGTGCTTGAGATGAGCACAGGGCAGATGATTGATGATGTAAGAATAGTTTTAGATAGAAGTGCAGAAATTGAGTTTTTAGGTAGAACAGGAGGAAGTATTTTCTCAGAAGATGAAATTATAGCAAAGATAAAAAAAATGCTTAAAATTAAATAAAAATGAAGTCAATTTATAAAAAGCCTATTTCGTTAAATGGAGTTCATACCCATTATTGTACTGGCTGTGGCCATGGCCTGGTGCATAGGCTTATTGCAGAAGTTATAGATGAATTAAAGATACGGGAACGGACTATTGGCATAGCGCCTGTTGGATGTGCGGTTTTGGCTTATGATTATTGGAATTTTGATGTTACCGAAGCTGCCCATGGAAGGCCTCTTGCTGTTGCAACTGGCATTAAGAGGGTACAGCCTGATAAAATTGTATTTACTTATCAGGGAGATGGAGATTTGGCATCTATTGGGGCTAATGAGACGATACATGCTGCAAACAGAGGGGAGAATTTAACAGTTATTTTTATAAATAACGGTGTTTATGGAATGACAGGCGGGCAGATGGCGCCTACGACATTAATGGGCCAAAAGACCACAACAACTAAGCTGGGCAGGGATCATAAATTACACGGTTTTCCGTTGCCTTTGCTTGATATGTTGAAAGTTTTAGATGGCGTTTGTTACCTCGAAAGAAGGTCTTTATTTTCTCCGGCTGAAGTAATAAAGGCTAAAAAGGCAATAAGTAAATCTTTTATAAACCAAATAGATGGGTTGGGATTTTCTATGGTAGAGATATTATCGCCTTGTCCCACTCATTGGAAGATGAGTTCTTTGGAGTGTTTAACATGGATAGAGAAAGAAGTAACCAAGACATATCCTGTGGAACGAGTGAAGTAAAAATACTTATTTCCGGTGCAGGCGGGCAAGGGGTTTTACTTATGGGAAAAATTTTATCCCAGAGTTTTCTTTTAGAAGAGAAACAGGTAACCTGGTTTCCGTCTTACGGGGCTGAAGTGCGGGGAGGGACTTGTAAATGCATGGTTGTTGCATCAAGCCAAGAAATCGCATCACCTTATGTTACGTGTCCGGATTACTTGATTGTAATGAATGAACCATCTTATATAAAATATGCACCAGCGGTTGATTCTAAAGGTGTTCTTTTTTATAACCAGTCTCTTCTTAAGGAAAATGTTTTAGATGCCGGGATTAAAAATGTAAGCATTCCGGTGACAGAGATGGCTCTTAAGATAGGAGATATCAGATGTGCCAATATGGTTATGTTAGGTTGTTTTATTAATTATACTAAGATTGTTAAGGTTGAAACTGTAGAAGAAGTTTTGCCTATTGTAATAAGACACAAAGAAACTTTAGGTTCTAATATCGAGGCATTGAAGCAGGGATATAATTATGAATGAAGTATCTGTAAGATTTGCTCCTTCTCCAACAGGGTTTTTACATGTCGGTGGTGCTAGAACGGCACTCTTTAATTACCTTTTTGCCCGGCATAATAAGGGTAAGTTTGTATTACGTATAGAAGATACCGACCAGGAGCGTTCAGAGAAAGAATTTTTAGATGAGATTTTAACATCTCTTAAATGGATTGGTATTGATTGGGATGAAGGTCCGATTTATCAAAGTGAAAGATTTGGTATTTATCAGGAACAAGCCCAAAAATTGTTATCTACAGGACTTGCTTATGAAGAGAAAACTGAGCGTGGTGTTGCCATAAGATACAAGCCTAAAACAGAATCGATTAAATTTAATGACCTTATAAGAGGTGAAATAGAATTTAAAGAGGGGTTTGAAGATATTGTAATAATGAAATCTGATGGTACACCGACTTATAATTTTGCCTGTGTTATAGATGATGCTCAAGGTGGCATAACTCACATTATAAGGGGTGAGGACCATATTTCAAACACGCCTAAGCAGATTGTGCTTTATAAGGCACTTAAATTCAACGTGCCTTGTTTTGCGCATTTGCCTTTAATTTTAGGGGAAGATAGGTCCAGGCTTTCGAAGAGGCATGGTGCGGTTGCTCTTTCGGCTTATAAAGATGAGGGGTATTTGCCCCAGGCTTTATTTAATTTCTTAGCTCTTTTAGGCTGGTCTCCGGGAGACAACAGGGAAATACTTACTAAGAAAGAACTGATGAACTTATTTACATTAGATCGAATTAATAAATCCAATGCTGTTTTTGATGTTGAGAAATTGAAGTGGATGAATAAAAGATATCTTAAAAACACGTCTGATGCCGATTTTAAAAAAGAAGTCAGCGTGTTTATCGAGCGAGAGGGGTACTTGAATGATTACCAGGCACTTGAAGATGATAAACGGGATGATTTGTTTAGGTTATTAAAACCCAGAGCGCATACTTTTAAAGAATATGCCCAGAATTTAAATTATATTTTCTCAAGCGATTATCCAAAAGATGCCGAAGCGGTTAAAAAACATCTCAGTGAAGAAAAAAACAATGAAATGTTCAGTGCTTTAAAAGAGAGGTTTAAAAAAATAGAGGATTTTAGTAAAGAAAAAATAGAACAAGAAATCCGCGCATTAGCTGTTGAAATTAATGCCGAAGCTAAAGAGCTAATACATCCTTTAAGGGTTTTACTCACCGGACGGGAAGTGTCTCCGCCTTTATTTGAATTGATGGAGATTCTCGGCCGAGATGAAGTTTTGGTCCGAATAGAAAGTTTTCTTACGTAATTGCCCCGTGGTGTAATGGTAACACACTTGACTCTGAATCAAGCGTTCTAGGTTCGAGCCCTGGCGGGGCAGCTTTTGTTTTGCCCGTTCTTATGTCCAGTAGACATATTCATAAACGCGCTATAGGTAAGTTTAATAAAAATTGGTTTAATGAGCCGGTTTATTCAAAAGAGGGATTTATTCCTTATTTGTATGAAGGGGTTACTTATAAACTGTGGTATGGAAAAGTCGGCAATGGAATAAAGCCTCCCCTGTTAGTGCTTCACGGAGGTCCAGGAGGAAATCATTATAATTTAGTTGCTTTTCAGGCGCTAGGTTATGAGCGAACAGTTATTTTTTATGATCAGCTAGGATGCGGTAAGTCAGATCGCCCGGAAGATGATAAACTATGGACGCTAGAACGGTATTTTGATGAAACAGAATCTGTTCGTAAAGGCCTTAATCTTAATAGCTATCATTTAGCCGGGCATTCATGGGGAACAACTCTTGCGAGTGCTTTCGCATATAAGTATCCTAAGGGAATACTAAGTATTTCTCTTCACAGCCCAATTGTAAGCTTCCCCTATTATCTCCAGCATGTCTCTGGGAAACTCAAAGCTTTGCTTTCGGATAATACGGCGGAGATTATAGATGCTTTTGAATTTAAAGGCGAAGGCGACGAAAAGAAATATGAAGAAGCTGTAATGGAATATGTTAAGCTCTTTGTAACTCGTACCTGGCCGTTGCCTGAGCCTATGAGACGCCTTATCGCTGCTAAAAATCACCAACTGCATAAAGTTATGGTTGGTTCCGTGTCTGAGCTAAATGTATTTGGAAAATTAGCAAAGGTGGATGTTTCCGAGTATCTTAAAGCGATTTTTTTGCCGATTTTACTAACCTGCGGAGAATATGATCTTTGTACGCCTGAATTTACGCAGTGGCATCATTCTTTGGTCCCGCATGCGGAAATGCATATTATAGATAAAAGCGCACATATGACGCCGATAGATAATCCGGTATCTTTACTTGCGCTTCAAAGAGGATTCTTAGTGAAATATGATAAATGACTTAGTTGATAAAAAATATAATATACGGATAATGTCCAGAGATGAAGTGCGAGATATTGCAGCTAATTGGGCGGCTCAGGAAGGATGGAATCCAGGACTTGATGATGCTGATATTTTTTATGAAA
>JAVCDA010000002.1 GCA_030765145.1 Candidatus Saelkia tenebricola
AGGTTGCATTGTCACTTCAGGTTCTGCTTGAACCACAGGTTCTTGGGGGTTAGGTTGCATTGTCACTTCAGGTTCTGCTTGAACCACAGGTTCTTGGGGGTTAGGTTGCATTACCGCTTCAGGTTCTGCTTGGACCACAGGTTCTTGGGGGTTAGATTGCGTTACCGCTTTAAGTTCTGCTTGGATTGGTTCGTCTGTGACTACGGATTCTTGAGTGTTATCTTGTGTTATTATTTGGGGTTCTTTAGCAATAATATCTTTTTCTTCTGTTTTTAGCTGGGATGCAAACTTAATCATAAAAGGTTTGCCTAAGTTATATTGTTGATTGAAATTGGTGAAAGTTTGCAGAAACTCGGTTTTAATAAGCTCAGTGTTTATTTTGCCTTCTAAATTGGTTTGAACAAATCTGAGAGTGTTATCTTTTTTATGAATATACAAAATTAACTCCTGAGAAGATGGTTTTTTAGGTGTATTCTGTAATCCTAAATTTAGATACAGTTTTTGGGGGTTAATAAATTTTAAAGCAGTAAAATCGCTAATATCGTTTGATAAGCCTACAGGGGTTTCATTTTCCAGTAATTCACCATATATTTGATAACGTATGCCTTTATATATATTCTTTTTCCCTTGGATGAGTTTATTAAATTGATTTTCATTTCCTGATGGTGAGACTGATTCCATGGAGTTTTCATTCATAGGCATCCAGATTCCAAGTTTGATATAAAGATTATCTTCAGCTACCCGCCATACATCAGTTGCTCCGTTTCCGGCAATAGTTGTTATTTCAAAATTCTTATCATCGACGTAAGTCATCTGTATTTCACCATCATAATAATCAAGTTCTTTTAAGCTCTCGTTGGCCCTATCTTTAATAACAAGGCATGATTTGTAAGTTTTTATATTCGGCATATTTTCCAATATAGCTTCTTTTATTTCGGTATATTTTGTATTGTCTATAGAATTAAATTTGAGATGTTTTTTGGAAAATTTTTCGAGTTCAATAATTGTATCTTCCGGCGGAAGTTTTTCAAAGCTTGTTAAATATTTAGTCATATTTTGGATACTTTTGTTAAATACTTCTTCTTCTGCTGAGTACATTAATGACAATGTGTTATCTCCTAAGTAGTATGTAGTGACTATGTAGAATTCATTGTTGGTTTCTTTATTTTTAGTCAGCACTTTATAAGTTATTGTGGCAGCATTGTAATCGCCTATTTTTATTTCTTTTACCGGTTTAATGATTTCTAATGTATTCTTTAGCCTGGTTTTCATATCATTAGCAACGCTTTCTGCATATTGAAAAGCCGAGTTTGTGCCTGGGAAATTAGCTGATTCATTAATGATGATTGAAAACGTTTCTGCACTCTTGCTTTTCTCAATAGTCTCGGGGTTTTGAAATATAACCAATCTGGATAAGCGTTGCATTATGATAGGCCAATTAGGCACTGTTGCCTTGATACCGAAAGTATCGTTAATGTATAAAATATCTTCTTGAATTGTTTGGGCAGATAAGCTTGTTGTCATGGATAATAGTAAATATATTGAAATGAAAAAAATAGCTGTTTTATTAAGAACTGGATAGTGTTGCATTATATTCATAGTGTAGTATGAATATAATACAATTTTAAGTTTACTTTAGTCAAGGTAGAGTTTAATTAGTGTTGTAAAAATGTAGGATTAGAATGTGTTTTAGAGAAATTTAATTTTTTTAGTCGGATATTCTGGGGAATAAATTTAATGGTGCATAGTAATCTGTTATTCTATTAAACAGTGTTATGTCAGAAACGGTAGAAAAATCAAACAACAGAAAATGGTGTGATTCTGTATGGTGAGATTCATACAATTGGTTTGATATGTTTCTTGCGAGATTTAATGCCTGAGCAAATGATTTTCTAAGAGCATTTGATGCCAGATCTAATTCAATTTTCCAGGGCATGTCTCCGCCTGTAGGTGTCTGTGCATCTAATCGGATGCCTAAATTTTCAGATACACCATCTAAAGCAGGTTTTAATATCCACCTGATGTGAGATTTATATGTATCGGTGCTTATTTTTAGAGTTGCATTATCTTCGACTGTGTTTAAGTTGCTGAATTTAAACCAGTAATTTCTGACCTCATTATTGATGTCAGATTCTTCTAGTTCTGCCCATTTGCCTCCTGTGTATTCATAAAATTTATGCTCGTCTGTCCTATAGAATATTAAATTATCTATTGGTGTTTGAGAAAACTCTTTTCCTGTGCAGGATTCGGATATTAATCCATTTCCATATTCTTCCATAGAAACTAATGTAGACATTAAATCTCTTTCTGCCTGTTTTGCTCTGTCACAAGATATGTTGTTGCTATTGATAAGACCGAATTTATAGGCCATAATTATGAGCTGAAATGCTTCATGTATACTTTCTTCTATTTCCCGCGTTAAAATTGCGGTTTTTACTGCATCATCCGGAAGCAATGGAATGTTTCCCTCTCTTCTGTTAAGTCTTGAAAACTGTATGCCGAATGACTTTGCAAGATTACCTAAGGAAGCGAAATCCTGTATAAGTTTGTGTGATAAATCGATATCTTCTTCGGCGATACTCAATACAGCATCAGTATCGTTAGCCATAATGAGATAAAGTAATACATCTTTGGGATTTAAATCATTGTGTTGATCAATAAAATCAATTATCCATGATTCTGAAAAAAAGGTTATAATATCGTTAAGATGTGTTTCAGCTTGTTGCTGTTCTTCTTCTGAGAGTCCAAAGTCTAAATCTTCTCTTGAGAGGTCTAAGAAATCGAGTAGCATTGATCGTAGTTTTTCCGGTGTATAATCATCATAATAGAAAAGATCCGGACGCATTTCTCTTAGTAACTCAAATCTTCTATCAGTCGGTTAAAGGGGTGTAATTAAATTTTCTGCATGAATATCTACGTTGGATGTGGTGGGATTGTTAACAAATCTGAATTTATATGTCAATATTCCATCCGGGGAATAGATGCCTCCGTATTCTTCATCTATTTTTTCTACAAGGAAGCCTTCAAAACCCTCCCCGACTAAGTAGATTGTTCCATTTATGTAGGCAGAGTAATCACCAAATTCACCTGCTGCAGCAACTACTGTGACTGTAGGAGGTATCTGCCCCCTGTGTCCGCTTGTTTGTGGTAATGTGAATTCTGAGTAATTGTTATCTCTTGTGCGTCTTGCAGCAGCAATAGAAGAAAAAGATATAAAATAGACTAATAATATTAGTACCAAAAATGATTTTGGAAAACGATATTGCATATTTATTCCCTCACGATAGTTATACTACGAATTGACATAGAATCAAGTTGTGATCTTTTTAAAAGTAAAGATTGAAAAGGATATCCTGCTTATATATAATTAAAACGTTATGAGTTTTCTCTCGTTCTCGAAAATAAAAGCAATACGGAAGTTGCTTCCCAATCAACTGTGTATTTTTCTGTTGCTCACACTCTTAAGTGTTCTTGTGATTGTTAAGTTTGTCAGCTTGACGCCTGAAGTTACCGATGATTTCTTCTTCTCAAGCGAAGATCCTCAGTTTCAATCTGAAAAGCTAATCTCCAAACTGTTTGTAAGAAATGACAGTATGGTTGTAATCAGTGCAACAGGAAATATTGAATCTCCTCTCTATCAGGAGAAGATACTTGATTTAAGCGAATCATTAATGAGGTTGGAGGGTGTGACAAGTGTTAGAAGTCTTACCCATGGACCCAATGATTTTGAAGATGCCTTAAAAAGCCCAATGTGGAAGCGTCTTGTTATGTCTGACGATAGAAAATCAACCAACATTATTATTTTGCTTGATGATGAATATAGTAATGCAATAATTACTTATATTGAAGATTTGATGTATCAGTTCAATTTCCCGGATTTTAAACTTCGCGCATCAGGAATGCCTTATATTGTTGAACTTATCAGAAGGAGTCTCTTAAAGGACATCAAGTCTTTTAGTTCTCTTGCAATTGTAGTATTTGGTTTAATTATTTTTATTTTATTCCGCTCTAAAGCAGTATTTATTGGAACATTAATTACCTGTCTGAATGCTGCTATGTGGACGTTTATGCTTACTCATTTAATACACATCCCGATAGGAATATTAACGGCTAATTTAGGTACTATTATTTGTATTTTAACGCTATCGCACATAATATTTATTACTTATAACTGGAAAAAGGCTTGTAGTGAGCCAACGTTGCATGTCTTACCTGCTTCTTTCTGGAATGTTCCTGCCAAATTTTTATTTAATCGTAGAAGGGTTGCTGCAATATCCAATATGACGCCTGTAGATGAGGCTATAGTTTTAACATTCCCCCCTTCTTTTTGGAGTATGCTTACAACACTTCTGGGTTTTTTAAGCCTTTTATCTGTTAAAGCTAAGCCATTGCGGGATTTAGGAGCATCAGGAGCGATTGGAACTTTAATGGCCATTTGTGCAGCTTATACGGTTTATCCTGCTTTTTTGAAGATGGCAAGTGCTATTAAACAGAAAAGAATAGCCCAAAATAAAATTAAAATCGAAGAGTATCAGCATAATACGTATAGATTTCTTGATAAAAGGCAGAATTCACTTATTCTCGTTATTGTAGTTATAGCTATCTTAGCTATACCGGGTTTGTGGATGATTGATTCTGATCCAAGTCTTTTGAGCTATTTCTCGAAAAAAAGTGAGATAAGCCAAGGCTTGAGCTATATTGACCGTAACGGTGGAAGTTCGCCGCTTATGGTTGTGGTTCGTTCATCAATTGGAGATGAAGTTGTTTCGCAAAAAAACTATCAACAAATCTGGCGGCTTCAGGAAGTATTGGAACAGCACAGGTCTGTCGGTTCTGTTGTCTCGTTGCCTGTTTTACTTGCCCAGGCAAAAAAGAATCCTTTAGGATTCGTCGTTTCTATCGTTTCTATGAAGGCATTGATTAAGGTGCTTGAAAGGCCTGAACATGATGCAGTTGCTAAAAGCTTTATTTCTAAAGATTACAAGTATGGATTATTTATGTTAAGGATGACTGAGGCATATCGCAGCCGCTCCCGTATTGAAATTGTTGAAGAGATTAAGGGGCTTGTCCGTGCGCAAGGGTTTGAGCCTGAAATTGTAGGAGGAATTTACAGTTTGCAGGGACACTTAGCAAAACTTGTTGCCATCAGTTTAGTGAATGGACTTGGTAAGCTGGTGTTATTGTTTGCTATTATCGGTTTGATAATTTCTCGCTCGCTCAGGATAACTCTTGCATTAACGTGTAGCGTAGCTCTTCTTCCTGTTACAATTTTGGGTCTTATTGGGCTTTATCGGATACCTTTAGATGTTATCTCGGCTCCTGCTTCAAATATAGCTATTGCTATCGGGATTGATGCGATGATTCATATGATGAAGGCATATCAGCGTTTCCATGATTGGAGAAAGGTTAAAGAACATCTCTGGCAGCCGATTTTAACAGCCATGTTCGTTATTGCAATCGGATTTGGCATATTTTCATTCTCAAGTTTCCCCCCAACTCAGCGTTTTGGACTTGCTATTCTTATTGGGAGTATACTGGCATCATTAACAGCTCTTTTCATAATGCCGTTTTTAGTAGATAAAATTAAACTTGATAAGATACGAACAGTTATAATCCGAAGGCCTTTTCTCTACTTTAGGCAGACGGAATCAAAATCAAGAGAAAGCTCATAGAGGATGAATAATTTGATTTAAAATTGTTTGTAGTATTCTTATCTATTGATTTGGTGTAAATGTAAACTTTTGTCCGGCAACGGATGCCTCATACATTAATCCGCCTTTAGGAATGGTAAATATTGCTACTCCATCGCTGTAGTCGGCGTCAGCTGATGCTCCTGCTGTTACGGCAACAGCAGAAGCTGTTGCTCCCAGTTCAAAGTTTCCGCTTTTAAAATTATCAAGATCTGTTTTGGTTTTAAAAAATATTATTTCACTGTAGGCTTGTCCACCCAATTGAAGGCCGATGCTGATTTGTTTTAATGATGTTGAACCGATTATTTGACCTTGTTCAAAAACCTTACCTTTTCCGAACGCAGCGCCAATACCCATCCCCCCTTTACCGACAGTCGGAAAAACTGCATAGCCGTATGCCTTGTTAAAAAATCTCCCCATTGCAGTATCGCTTTCTTTAAACTTATTAACGGTTTCTTGGATATTGTTCTCAATATCTTGATCTGATTTTGCATTCCAACCTGCATAAGCAGGGGTGGTTAAGAAACCGGCCAATAGAACGATAGCACCGAGAAAAACGAATTTCTTCATTAAATTACCTCCTTTTATTAACATATAACGTTTAAAATAATTATCCACATTAATTTATGTTGTATTTTTTTCGTAAGCTTGGATTGTTTGAAACCGATGAGAATGTTACTTCGTAATAATAATAGACTGGTTCTTTCTCAGGTTGTGATATTTCACAATATATAAGATAGACGGTGCCGCCATATTCATCAGTTGTTGAGATTCTACCACCCCAATCAATTTTGCTTTCAGGGTAGTCTTCTTTTAGCAGTTTATCAAACTCATCACCGCCAAGAATATCTCTTACGAATTGAGATGCGCGGAATGCTTCTTTGTCCCAGGCGTCAAACGGACCGGCCCAGCAAACAGCTGTTACAAAAAGAAATAACAAAGCTAAGACTGCTACCAGTCTTTTCATGGCAATACCTCCTTTTTTGGTATAGAAAATAAATTACTATCTTAAAGGGGTTTATGCAAGCTTAAAAGTTAAGGATTATCTTGTTTTCCAGGAGGGAACAAAATTATGCTGGAATGTTTTATTATGGTTTAATACAGGGTTAAAGAAATCGGATTTTTTGAGCTGTAACTTTGTGATGTATACAGCTAGACCTATACCAAAACCAATGCAAATCAAGCCTAGTGTAACTATTAATACAAATGTTCTATTTACTGTGATTTCAGAAGCATTGGGTTTATTTATTAAAATTCGTTTTAATATTTCTTTTATAACTTCACCGGGTTTTGTGGAATTTATATAGACTATTGTATCTGCCTTTCTAATTACAATATATTTTTCATTATTAACGGTAACTTCCATAATTACATAGGCTCCGGTTTCATTTTGATCAATAGCCCCTTCTTTAACTGCATCTTGAATGCTTTTTTGAAGCGATTGAGGTAAATTTTCGCTTGTTGCGTTAACTTCTATGTTTGATATATCTTCTGAGTCTATTTCGGTATTAGGTTGACTAGTTGTGATAGACAATTGTTGCACAGACCCCTCTATTTCTTTCAACATTGTACCGTTTTCTAATCCGTCTTGTACAACTATGTGGCCGGTATTAATGCTGTCTTCGGTATTTACTGTATTGTCTGCATTATTAGTACCGTCTATTCCGATAAATCCGATTACTTTTGCGGATACATTAATATCTGTGTTACCTAATTCTACGTTTTCTTCTTGGCTTATTTGGTTGATAATTTCTGATACGAAAGAATCTTGGGTTAACAGAAAAGATAATCTGGAAGTATATTCATTAAAGAGCGGAGAAAATCTTTCTACAGCATCTTTGCGCATAGATTCAGATTGAGGGGTTTGATCGGTCATAGTAATTAAATTACTCATAAAACTGACCACTAAGCCCATTCTTTCATTAGTGTTAAGATCTGTTTCTGATTCCCATGTAGCAACTAAGTCTTGAAATACAGAAAATTCTTCTTCAGTGTAAGGTGCTGATGATATTTGTGATGTTGAATTGTTTGTTGAATCGGATAAACCAGACAGACCTGCTGTTAGATAATCATTTTCTTGGTCAGTTTCATGGGTAGTAGCATAGCTTTTGCCAAGCGAACTTAAGTTGTCTCCTATTTCTTGTATAATTAAGTCGTAGGGGGAACTATTATTTCCTATTATAGTAGGTTCTAGTTGTATTGATGGATTGGTGTCGTTTGTGCTTTGTGGCTCATTGCGTGTCGTGGGGAAGGTGCTATCTTCTTGTATTATTGTTGTTGCAAGTGCAGGTGGTATGTCTGGATTATCTGCAGGTTCTTGTGGGGTTTGTAGGGTTGCTGAATCATTATTACTGCCTGTACTTTGAGTCTGTATTGTAATAGTTGTTGATAGTGCTGGTGTCTCTGGGTTTATGTCGTTTGTAATACTTGTATCTATATTTTGTACGGAAGCATTGTTTTCTAGTCTTAAGTAGGCTTGAGCGGATGCAATATCAAGTTCCACAGTGCGCACTTTATGATTTAAATTTTCTATAGCTTGCGTTAATAAATCAGTTTCACCAAAAGATTCAATAAAATTCTCATAAGAGGATTGTATTTGTGCTATCTCTATTTTTATGCGTTGAAGTTCAATTGGTGCTATCCAAACATAATCGTCAGGGAGAAGCATTGCTGAATTTTTCATGAGTATATCGAGATTATTTCCAAGATTTTCAGCATCATTAATTATGTTGCGATAGAAATTCATTGCATGTAGCTCATCCCTTAATGACATGGTAGGTGGTTCTGAAGCTGCTGATTGTGTTTGTATCTGAATTTGATTTTCCTGATTAATAACAGAGCTTGTAATGGTTTTGTAGTAATCAGAGAGTTCTTGTAGAGCTATATATGCATTATCAATTTCAAGATTTCTGGCAT
Organism: Candidatus Saelkia tenebricola; assembly: GCA_030765145.1. GTDB lineage: Bacteria > Omnitrophota > Gorgyraeia > Kaelpiales > Kaelpiaceae > Saelkia > Saelkia tenebricola. Next base: position 8,607 of record JAVCDA010000002.1, read on the forward strand.
TTAGTTGGTTTAATGTTGTATCAAAATGGTTTATTACCGTTTCTCTCCAGTCAGAAACAATATATCCTTCTAGCCTGGTTAAAATGTTAGTTAAAAGCAATTTGCCTATTCCACCTTGTATTTTACGTGAAGCTTCTATTATATTCTCAGGGCATATTTGATCTGTCCATTGTTGTAATGTAGTTTGCAGAGCAAATAGCGATTCTATGGTAGCTGAACGTTCAGCTGGACTTAATGTTGCATAATTTTCATCCAGATAGTTTTTTAATTCATCGTTTTGTTCAAATAAAGAGTTTAAATCAACCCCTCCAAGAAATATCTCATGTGCTGATTCAGGTATTCCTGAAATAGTAGTTAGATAGTTATTTAGACCTTCAATATGTCCGGTAATAATATCATAAGCTATGCTACTGTTTGGCATAGTTGAATCTATTTCTGAGAGCTTCTCTTTGTAAGCGATTATTTTTTCTCTAATTGCTTTTTGAAATTGGTTTCTGAGTTGGTTGTCTAATAGCGGATATATATCTTGTGAAAATGTTGTTAAATCTCCCAAGAAGGTATTAAACTGTGCAGGGTTTTCTATCCCTAAATCTCCTAGAATGCACTCTATGGGGATCTCTTCTTCTGCGGGAGAAATTGTTGTCTGTTCTATGGCAGGAGTTGCTATGTCGAGTTGAGCTTCTAAAGTTTCGATTTGTGAATTTACCGTTTCGAGTGCAGATTGCAACAAATCTCTTCTTTCAACCAACATTTGATTAGTTGCTGTATAATCTATACCTTCTGCTTTTAGTATTGTTGGGGAAATTTCGTTCAATAGTTGTAAGTTTGAAATGTGAGTATTAAGGTCTTGAGAAATTTTTTCTCTTAAAGTACAAAGCTGAGTTATATAGCCTGTAGTTTGAATAGCAATATTTTCCTGAATATCAAGTATATCTCCCGGAGGTAAGTGAGGAATTGCTACCATGTTTTTCAAAGGAACAATGTCATTTAAAAATGTATTAAAATCATTGTTAATGTTTTGGGTGTAATCAGTATCAATACCTAAACTTGGAAATATGTTTTCTTGAATTGACGATTGAGTTTCTGGAAGGATTGGTGTGTTTGTTGTTGCGCTGTTGGAAAAACCTCCACCTTCTATCGTTATAGCAAGAGCATTAAGTTTAAAAAATAATACCGCGATTATTATTAAAGGAAGAATTAAGTGCGTTGCTTTTGTTTTTGCAATTTTGGTTTTTTCTTTCTCTACCATCTTTCCACCTGGTATATTTATACCACATATGCAATCAATTGTCAAATTAAAGTAAAAGTTTTTTAAAAAGCATTTAAAAGTTGCATCAGAGTAGGTAACTTTATGAAATAGAAGGAGTTATATTTTAGAATTTTGGGGGTAAAAAATTCTATTTATAAAAATCTTTTACGATTTTAAGAGCTTCTTTAGGAGTTTCTACAATTTGAAACAATTTTAAATCCTTTTGCTCTATCATGTTATTTTTGACTAGAGATTCTTTTATCCAGTCAATCAATGGACTCCAAAACTTTTTGCCGAGCAATATTACGGGAAACTTATCTATTTTTTCTGTCTGAATTAATGCTAGAAATTCAAATAGTTCATCCAGAGTGCCGTAACCTCCTGGAAAAATAAGTACGGCTTTACTGTATTTTGCAAACATGACCTTGCGACAGAAAAAGTACCTGAATTCAATAGGTGTTGTGACATATTTATTAGATTTTTGCTGACTGGGGAGTAAAATGTTTAAACCAATAGAATGTCCTCCTGCCTTAGTTGCTCCCTTGTTTGCTGCTTCCATTATTCCAGGTCCTGCACCTGTAATGATTGCATAATTATTTTTTGCAAATAATGATGCAGTTTCTTCTGTAAGCTTATAATATTTGTTCCTGGGGCTAGTCCTTGCAGAACCAAAAAATGTTATTCCACGTTTGATTCGAGAAAGAGTTTCAAATCCATCTACAAATTCACTCATTATTCTGAAAATCCTCCAAGGATCTTCGTTAGTAAAGTGTTGTTTTGTTAAATCACTCATCTCTCCTCCATTGTTTTAAATAATAGGTCTGGATTCTACAGCATCTATGTTTAAACTAAGTAGGAACTCGACGTTGGTTTTTGCTTTAGATATCTTTTGAATCAGTGTTTTAATTGACTCCTCATTGTTTACTTCATGTAGCACTCGTCTTAAGACCCAGGTTCTTTTCAATTCATCAGGATCAAGAACTAATTCTTCTCTCCTTGTTGCTGATTTTCGAATATCAATAGCGGGGTAGATTCTTTTTTGAAACAGGTTTCTGTCTAGCTGTAGCTCCATATTTCCGGTTCCTTTAAATTCTTCGAAAATAACATCATCCATACGGCTGCCTGTATCTACCAGTGCAGTTGCCAGAATGGTCAAGCTTCCTCCCTCTTCAATGTTTCTTGCAGCACCGAAAAATTTCTTCGGTCTGTCAAGTGCTCCTGAATCTATGCCACCTGTTAAAACTTTTCCGCTGTGCGGTGCGACTGTATTATATGCCCGTGCTAATCTGGTCATGCTGTCCAGAAGAATTACTACATCTCGTCCTGATTCAACTAAGCGTTTTGTTTTTTCCATTACTATTTCTGCAACTTGGATATGTCTTTCCGCAGGCTCATCAAATGTTGAGCTTATTACCTCTCCATTGACAGAACGCTGCATATCTGTAACCTCTTCAGGCCGTTCCCCAATAAGCAGGATAATGGAAATTGAATCAGGATAATTTGTTGCTATAGCATTTGCTATTTTTTGCAACATCACTGTTTTTCCGCTGTAAGGGGGTGCAACAATTAATCCGCGCTGGCCTTTGCCTATTGGAGTTATCAAGTCTATAATCCTGGTTGTAATTTCTTCAGGTTTTGTTTCTAAAAGGAATCTTTCATTTGGATAAAGAGGTGTTAAATTATCAAAAGGAATTCTATAACCGTTCTCCTCAGTAGCTATGTAATTTATGTTTTCTACCTTAAGAAGCGCAAAATACTTCTCACCTTCTTTTGGGGGGCGTACTTGTCCGCCTATCGTATCTCCGGTTCTCAAGCTAAATCGCCTGATTTGAGAAGGAGAAACATATATATCATCAGGTGAGGGTAAATAGCTGTAATTGGTTGACCTTAAAAATCCAAAACCGTCTGGTAAAATCTCCAAAACACCTTCTCCTGATACATCTCCTTCTTTTAAGGCTTTTGCTTTGATAATCCTGAATATCAAATCCTGTTTTTTAAGTCCTGATATTCCGTTTACATTTAGTCCTTTGGCCAAAGCAAATAAATCTGCAATTTTCATATGTTGCAGCTGTGCAATATCTATAGCGCTGTTGTGTACAGTTAAATTTTTTGGTTTCTCTTGAGGTTCTTTTTTCTCTGTTGAAGGAGTTTTGACATCCTCTTTCTTTACTTCATTTTCTTTTGATTCTACTCCAGATTTCTTTAACATTTTCTTTCACCTTCCTTTTGTTTTGATTGTTATCGATTATAAAATCAGATTTCTGTTTTTTTGTTTTTAAAGAGATCAAAAAAGAACTTCTTCTCTCCATGTTTTTTCGATTCAACCTCTTCGTGATACGTTTAATTCTGGTTGCATACGGTGCTTTGACAAGAATGATGAAATCACAAAGCTCATCCATATTTGATTCAAAAAGCAACGGGGCATCAATTGCATAATATTCATAACTGGTAGTATTGATTGTTTTGGATATTCTTTCTACTATATAAGGATGTGTTGAATAAATAAGTTTTTCCCAGTTTTCTTTGTTTCTAAATGCTTTTTCTGCCAGATTTTTAGGAATAATTTCATTGTTTTTTAGGATATTTTTTCCGAAACGATTATTTAGTAAAGTTTTAACTTTTTTGAGCTTGAGAACTTTATGGCTAATTTCATCTGCATAAATCGGATGAATGTTGAACTTTTCCAGTTCTTTTACAACAGTCGTCTTACCTGCCCCTATTTCGCCGGTCACACCTATTATTATTTTACCTGACATTAACAGGATTTTGCAAGGTTTTTGTTACATTGTGATAAAGCTTCAAATATTCTTTAGCCGAATACTGCCAGGAGTAATTTGCTTTTATTATTCTTTTTTGCAGATTCCTCCAAATACGTCTGTTTTTGTATGATTCCAAAGCACGTTCTATTGTTTTGAGTAGTTCTTGGCTCGTGTATTCTTGAAATAAAAATCCGGTTCCGTGAACAGGATCTTCTGTTAAATCAGTAATTGTGTCTTTCAATCCTCCTGTTGCTCTGGCTACGGGAACAGAACCATAACGATAGCTTATCAGCTGTCCCAGTCCGCAGGGTTCGAATTTTGAAGGCATAAGAAACATATCTGATGCAGCATATATTTTCTGAGCTAGTGTAGCGTCAAACTTTAAATTAATGGAGGTTTTTAAAGGATACTTTGCAGCAATTTTATCCATGAGCTTATGGTATTTCTTCTCCCCCGTTCCTAATATTATCATCTGGAGGTCTTTTTGGCATATTTCATCAATTACCTCGGCTATTAAATCCCATCCTTTCTGATCCGTCAATCTTCCTATAGCTCCTATCAAAGGGATATCTCTTCCTATCGACATATTAGTTTCTGTCTGAAGATGTTGTTTGTTAGTTGTTTTTTTATCCAGTGTTTTTATATTGTAGTTTTGAGGTATTTTACTATCCTTATCGGGATTCCAAATTTCATAATCAATGCCGTTGATTATACCTTTGAGAACATCAGTTCTTGAGTTTAAAATACCTTCCATTCCGAATCCATATTCTTCAGTCTGAATTTCTTTGATGTAATTCGGACTTACTGTGGTAATGAAATCAGAAAATATTAAACCTCCTTTCATCAAGTTTATTTTCCCGTAATATTCCAGGCCATCTATGTTACAGAGCTCTTTTGGTAGTCCGATTTTACTCCACTCTTTTTGTTCAAAAAGTCCCTGATATGCTAAATTATGGATTGTAAATATAATTTTTGTGTTTTTGAAAAATTCATCATTTGAATAGATTGTTTTAAGGTAAACCGGTATTAAAGCAGTTTGCCAGTCGTTACAGTGTATAATATCAGGCTTAAAATTTTCTTTTTTTGTCCGTTTTAGCACTTCTTGAGAGAAAAACACAAATCTTTCTAAATTATCCAGATAATCTCCCTCTGGTGTTGAATATAAATATTCCCTGTCGTAATAATTAGAGTTTTCTATGAAGTATACAGGTACTTTTCCACCCAGAGAATCTTCATTAGCTTCTACAGTTATTCCCCTGTATTTCGGAAGTGCTATTCTGACATCAACACCAAGAGTATTTAGCGCCAGCGGTAATGCTCCCGCAACATCTGCAAGGCCACCGGTTTTTGCATAGGGTACAACCTCACTTGATACAAATAATATTTTCAATTTTTTAGTCATTTGGTTTTCCTCCCGGGATTTTTTCTGTCAGTTCTAACCAATTAAAACCAGTTCTCATGTTAGCTATTATGGGTATCTCAAGAATAATAGAGGATTCCATTGTATCTTTAATAAGTTTTTTTAGCAAGTTTATTTTTTTACTATCTACTTCGAATAAGAGCTCATCATGAATTTGAAGCAAAAGCTGGGCATTTAAATTGGCAGTTTCTATTTCTCGGTTTGTCTCAATCATAGCTTTTTTTATCAAATCTGCTGCTGTGCCCTGTATGGGGGTATTGATGGCTAATCTTTCTCCAAATTCTCTAATACTGGACTCTGTGGAATTTATTTCAGGAATATATCGAATTCTGTTAAAAAGAGTCGAAGTATATCCTCTCTCTCTGCCTACTATGATTTCTTTTTCAATGTAACGTTTTACTCCGGGATAAAGCTTGAAATATGACTCTATAAACTGTGATGCTTCATCAATAGAGATATTTAACTGTTTGGAAAGTCCATATGGAGAAATTCCATATACTATTCCAAAGTTTACTGTTTTGGCAATACGCCTCATTTCGTTTGAGACAATTTTTTCATTAACGCCGAATATTGTTGCGGCGGTATGGGTATGAATATCCAAATTATGTTCAAATGATTTAATTAATTGTGTATCTTTTGAAAGATGAGCTAATATGCGTAGTTCTATTTGAGAATAGTCTGCCGAAATAAAAATATAATTATCTTTTGAGGGAATAAATACACTCCTTATTTGTTTTCCTAACTCAGAACGTATAGGTATGTTTTGGAGGTTGGGGTTGCGGCAGCTTAATCTTCCTGTTTGGGTTATAGTCTGATTAAAAGTGGGGTGTATATGGCCATCTTCTTTAGATATACATTTTAAAAGCCCCTCGATATAGGTGCTTTTAATTTTATTCAATTCTCGGTATTGTAATATTAATCCAGGAAGTGGGTGTTCTTGGTGTAGTGATTTTAATGTCTCTTCATCAGTGGAAGGGCCTGTTTTACCCTTTTTGATAGGTTTTAGTGACAGTTTCTGATAGAGAATCTCTCTTATTTGTTTAGGTGAATTAAGATTGAATTTTTCACCAGCTGTAGAATATATTTTTTTGCTTAAGCCATCTATCTTTGCATTATATTCCTTAGAAAGTTTATTTAGAGAAAGTTTATTAACTTTTATACCTTTACTTTCCATATTTTTAAGTATGAATATTAATGGTTCTTCTATTCCATAATACAATTCGTCAAGATTAATTTTTTTAATTTGTTCTTTTAATGTAGGATAGGATTTGTTTATAACATAACAGTTGAGCATACTTTTTTTATCTGAATCAGCTTCTTTGTCGGATTTAAGAAGTAAAGAGGCTATTTCTTCTGCCCGGGCTAAATAGTTGAGCGCTATCTTGAATAAACTGTAATCTCCCAATGATGGATTTAGAAGATAAGCAATGACCTGGATGTCAAATGAAGGGCTTTTGATTCTTAAGCCGGAATATTCTAGTAATTTTGAAATTTCTTTTATTCCGTGGGATATTTTCTCTATTTTAGGGTTTTGAAACAGTTCTTCTAAATCCCCTTTGTTTTCATCTATAATAGTTTTGTCTATCAGGTATAATTGTTCATTTGCAGAAACAATTAATCCTTTTAAAATATTATCTTGTATCTGAGGATAAAAACTGAACATTTTCTCTTTTTTAATTTTTTCAATAAGTTTTAAGAGGTTTTGGCTGTCTTGAATTAGCGCAGGTATTACTTCTATAGTAGAATTTATATTTTTGATTAATTCTTTTGTTTGGGCAGAAAATCCTAATTCTTCAAATATTTCAATAAGTTTCGGATAGTTAGGAGAAATTATTTTCAATTTCTGCCAGGTCAATTTTAAATCTAGATCAATATTAACTTGGGCTAGTTGTTTGCTTAAGATAAGCTGTTCAGAATTTTCTTCCAGAGCTGCTTTTGTTTTAAGAGGTAATTCTTCTGTGTTTTTAAGAGTTTCTTCAATAGTTCCGAATTTTAAAATCAATTCTTTTGCAGTTTTTTCTCCAATTCCTGGTACTCCCGGTATATTATCAACGGGATCTCCTGTTAATGCTAAGAAATCCGGAAAGTATATCGGGGATATGCTGTATAATTCTTCCACAGCTGTTTTATCTAAAACAAATCCTTTTTGAGGATTATATATATTGATATTATCTGTGACGACTTGCAACAAATCTTTGTCTGAACTTACTATGTAGGTTTTAAACTCCGCATTGCTTGCTTTAGCTGCTATGTATGCCAATAAATCATCTGCTTCATAACCGGGCATTTCAAATATCGGGATATTATAGTTTTTGATTATTTCTTTGATAACCGGAATTTGTTTTTTTAAAGTATCAGGTGTAGGTTTTCTTGTAGCTTTGTAATCTTTAAATAGTTCTTTCCTGAATGTAGGAGCCTTATGGTCAAGAGTAACAGCGAGATAGTCGGGGTTTCTTTCCTGGATAAGCTTTTTTAACATATTGATAAAACCATAAATAGCATTAGTTGGAAATCCCTTAGAATTGGTTAATCGTGGTAAGGCATAATAAGCTCTATAGATATAATTACTACCGTCGATTAGATAAAGCGTTTTTTGAGAATCCATCTATATGTTTTAAGGATTAATTTGAGAGGTTATTCATCTCTGGGAATTAATTCAAGTATTTTCTCAAATTCTTGTTTCGCCTTTACATTTTCATTAGAGTTTAAGAAGTCGGTGCCGTTTTTGACGTGTATGTTGATTTTCTGAATTTTATATTCAGAATTAGATTTGCTATACATTTCCTGATATTTTAAATTATCAGGTGCTAAGTGAATTGCCTGTTTCAACTCATTATATGCATTTTCAAAAAGTTTCTTTTTGAAATAGAAAACACCTTTCTGATAATGTTTGGCAGCCAAAATTTTGTTGGATTCTTTATCTTCTTTAAGTTTTCCGGCAATCTCCTGGGCAAGAACCTTAGCTTCTATCTCTTTTGCCATCTCAGGCGCGTATTTCCAAATTTTCTCCCATGCTCTTTTTGTCCAGGAATCATTTGTTTTACCGAGTTCTGCTCTTTTTGCGAAATGCACAAGAGCTTTTTCTATTTCATTCATTCGCTCATATAAAAGCCCCAGGTTCATATGTGCTTCAGCAAAATCAGGATTTATTTGAATAGCTGCAATATATTCGTTCAGTGCTTTATCAAGATAGCCTTTTATTTCGAATACTATTCCGGCGTCATTATGAGGTATAGCATAGAACGGATCCAAGGCCGAAGATTTTTTATAGTACACTAAGGCCATTTCAATATCACCTGCGGTTTGAGCTTCATACCCCTTACTTCTATATACCCTTGCTTCGTTGAAGAAATCCTCATTTGTTGCCCAAGCAAGTGAATAAAACATTAACATCACAAATACGATTATTTTCATTTTATCATTCATTGTTTATCGGCTCGTATAATTGAATTCTCTGCTGTGCTCTCCAGACCCAAGGATCATCTTTTTTATTTGAATATTTTACTCTTAATTTATAATAATGAACTGCTTTCTCAGCATTATCCATTTTCTCATATAATCGAGCTAAGTTAAAGTAAGAAGAAAGAAATTTTTCATCAACATCAATTGCTTTTTTATAAGTATCCTCCGCTTTAGAATACATTTCTTTTACCTCATATATAATGCCTAAATCATTATATATTTTTGCGTTGTAAGGATCAAGGTAAGTTGCTTTTTTATAATAACTTATAGCTTTACTCCAGTCTTTCTTATCCTGGGCAAACCTTCCCTCTTTTTGATAATTAAGGGCTTCTTCTTTTATAAAGATTTCTGTTTTAAACGATTTGCAGCTTGATAGCAGCAGGCACAGAAACAATAAGGAATAAAACTTAAGAGATTTCATCATACACTTGTTTAGCAGTAGATTAGCATTTAATAATTTATCTGTAAAGATAAAATTCATCAATAAAAATTCTTCCAGTTTTTTTTGTAACTGTTTTCTCATCAAATATAATTGAAAATTCATATACTTCGCTGAAGTCTTCTGCTTTATTCATTGCTTCAAACGGAACAACAATTTTCCTCCATTTTGAAGTAATACCTTCAACTAAAAAACTTGCTATTTTTCCGTGAATATTTTTCATCTCAACGGTCAAAGTCTCAGTATAACCTATGCCCTCGTCTCCTTTTGCATAGAAAGAAAGATATTCCCAATTTCTTAAATCCATTCTTTCAAGTCTCATCCAGAATCCGTTATAAGCAGGAGAATTTGGGGAATCAACGTCATAGTCTAAAGTAAGGCTGCAGCCTCGGCCGTTATAAGCTATTCTGGGATCACTTGTGATACTTTCATTACAGAACTGAGACCTGTCCCATTCAATCCTGTTCCATGTTCCGTAATCACCGCTGATTAAGTTAGGTTTTTCTCCTCTGTCAAAATCTGCGATTTTTAATTCCTCAGCATTTAACAAGGAGAAGTTCAGGATTAGCAAGGATAGCAGTAAAATAGTAGGTTTTCTCATATAAACCATCCAAATTTAAAGTATACTGTATCTATATTGTCATTTACGTTGATATAGTCTGTATAACGGTATCCAACTCTTAAATCTATCAATCCGGGTTTCCTGAGCATTAATTCGCCTCGTGTAGTTATATTGTCGAACTCGCTAAAACCAAGTCCGTTTCCGTAATCTAAGCCGAATGTGAATTTTAAATCCCTGATTATTTCATATTCCAGTTCATTTTCCCATGTCCAAGAAGATGCGGATATTGTCTGAGCGGATACAGTAGAAGGAGATTTAATTCTGGTATAATCAACATAAGTCCAGTCTGTTTTATACATCATTTTTCCATTAATCCCCTTTTCTACCTTTAAGCCTGTTTTTTTTGTCCACCAGGTATCCTGGCTGGGAGAGTGCTGTTGTTTCTCCCAGTAAAAGTGGGGTTTGATTCTTAAATATTTGCGCTGGTTATAAAAATCTAATTCTAATGTATAGTTTCTTTCATATGCTCTTCGCTCACTCCACCCTTCCTCTTCTGCCCGCTTATATTCTCCATTCCAATATTGATAGTCGAATTTGATTCCGAATGTTTGATCTAATAAAGCACTGTATGGTGCTGTTTCAAATCCAACTAGATAAGAATTGCAAGGAATGTAGCCTGCCTCATCGGTTACTTTATTACTTATATTTACCGTATCTCCGTAGCGTAGTTTTAGTTTTAAGTAGCCCAGTTTTTTTATTCTTGGGATTGTGTATTCTAATTGATAGTATTTTTCGTCGTAATTATCGAAATAAACGTCATTTGAACTCCACAATGTTTTAGCCGGATATTTTCTTTTTACTTTTTCTTGATGGTTAATAAAAGTAAATTTGGGTAGATTTTCCTTAATATGAAGAATAATTTCTTCTCGATAATACTCTTGCTTATTAATTGATAAGTAATTTCGTACTTCATCATTTCGCCGCTGGTTGAATTCCTGTGCTTCCAGCATCAAAGTCTCTATCCCCACACGTTCTTCATCATATTTATACTCACCTCTTACCCCAATCCAGGGGTGTATTTTTAAGCCCTCCCTGTCTTTAAAGTAAGGAATCCTGAAATCCCTGTGTTTTATATGATAGGGGTCTAATATCGTATTAACCGTTGCACCTTTTTTCTCTGCTGAATGCGCATCTATTGCATCTATCTGCTGAAATTCAGCAATGATTGCCCCTTGTTTTTTAACTGTAAAATGAGGTGTTGCCTGTTCTTCTTCAATAGATTGTGTATGTTTAGGAAATTGCTTTACCGTTACGACAGGTGTTAAAACTTGCTTTTGCTGTTTGGTAACTTCTGGAATTAAATTTTGCACCCTTTTTTCTTTAATAACAGGAATGGTTGCGGTTTCTTTTTCCATAAGGACTATTTTTATGGGGGGGTGTTTTGTTGTTTTTGTTTTTTCAACATTGGCTAAGACAATTTTGCGTAACTCGGGATTAAAAGGATAAATCTCACTTGCCTTTAGGTAATAATTTTTGGCAAGCTGAGGATTTTTCAGGGCTACTTCTTTTCCTTTAGCGATTAGAGTATAAGATAATTTTACTTTCCATGCGGGGTATTCTTTTTCAGATGCCGATAATGATTTAGGAAAGAGAAAAAAATAGCAGATGAACAAAATAGAAAAATATACTTTTAATCCGGTTATTTTTTTGAAAACCATAATATATCCGCTATTTTCCTAATTTAGATATACTATAGCAATAATTTACTTTTTTTTCAACTCTAAATTGGGTATTTTCAGTTTTACTTCTTCTAATATTACTTTAAGAGGGATTTTAAATTTAAGTGCTAAGAGCTTACAATCTTCGTATTCCGGTTTGATTTTAGAAACCCCTTTAATGTTTGAAATTTTAATTCTTACTTTACCGTATTTTATATTGATGTATTTCATTTCCTGAAACAGTTTCCTCCTGTTTATTTTTTGATATCTTATTCCGTTTGTGGTTGTTTCTTTAAAGATTGCATCCAGCAAACATTCCAAATTATTTTTATCCGAGAGAACTTTAACCGTAAAACCAATTCTGTTTTTTTTGCCGTAATGAGAATGTATGTAAACATCTAAAGCACCTGATTTAAAGAGTTTCTCCTGCAAGTAAGATAAGACTTCAGGTGTCTCATCATCTACTGCTGTCTCAATAAGGTATATTTCTTCATCCCTTAAATTCAAATCTACATCCGCTAATATTAGTCTTAACAGGTTGGGTCCGACTTTAAGTTGTTTATTTCCAGTAGCATAAGATGTTTTAATAGCTGTGAATTCTGACATCAAATGCCGGGGATTAGACAATGTTTTGATGATGCTCGCTCCGGTAGGAGTAATAATCTCTTCGTCAATATCTATATATCGTAATTTAAACCCCTTAAGTATCTCCAGTGTTGCCGGTGCAAAAGAGGGGTATTTCCTGCCCTTTTTGTAAAATCGAGGTATGTTTATAGAGGTTATGAAACAATTCTTAACTCCTAAATCATCAATCATAAGTCCTGCTCCTACTGCGTCAATTAGAGTATCAACTGATGCAATCTCATCACTGTGGAGATGATGTGTATTGTGAATCTTTTTTTCAACTTCAATAAGATTCTCTACTATTTTTAGTGCAATTGTCTCTGCTGTTTCGCTTAATTTTGATTTACGAATTATTTCTACAATTTCCACCAACTCTAAATGCTTCAAGTTCTCATCGAAGATTATTAACTTGTTGACTTTGAAATGTCCGGAATGTATTTTTTTTATTTTTATCCTGGTTTTGTATTTAAATTTAGCAAGCAAATCATTTATTTTATCAACTTTACACCCTAAACCTATTGATGCGGCTAAAAACATATCTCCGCTTATTCCTGGTTGTGTATCGATAATTAAAGATTTCATAGTTTATTTATGAGATATGCCATTGTCGCTGCGCCTATGCCGTTATCAATATTTACAACAGCTGATCCTAAGCTACATGAGTTGAGCATTGTTAAAAGAGCAGAGAACCCTCCCAAATTAGTACCGTATCCTATGCTTGTAGGCACAGCTATTAGGGGTTTTGATACCATGCTTGCTATTATTCCCGGCAAAGCTCCTTCCATTCCGGCTGCTACTATTATACATTTTGACTCCTCAATTTGCTCTATTTTATCCATTATTCTATGTAATCCTGCTATTCCAAGATCATAAAATCTATTAACATGAGCTCCTAAAAGTTCCAGAGTGAAAGCTGCTTCTTCCCCAACCTTAATATCGGAACTCCCAGCAGTTATAACAGCAATAAGTCCGGATTTATTTTTGGGAGGAATATCCAAATAACCAATTGAAGCAGTTTTATTATATTTAAGTTTTGGAAATGTTATTTTCAACTTTTTATAGATAGTATATTCCAAGCGGCTCATTATGAGTGGTGAAATAGATTTAGTATTTTTTAAAACTTCCTTTAGAGTCTTAATATTTTTATCTTTTGCATAGATTATTTCAGGAAAACCTCGCCTTAGATATCGCTGAGTATCAAAAGTTAGATTTTTCTTTTCAACAAAGGGATACCACTTAAGGGTCTTTAAAGCATCACTTAAGGATAATGTACCCTGTTTATATTGATTAAGAATTTCCTCAAGGTTTGAAGTGGTCATCTATGTGTTTAGTATTTGAGTATGTAATAAAGAAGCATGAAAATTAAACAAAAACTCATAATGTAAAAATCATTGAATTTAATGAATTCTAAAAGTTTATCCCTAAAACATAATTTTTCTTTTAGGTATTCTATTTCTTCCTGAGAAGGTAGGTTTCGATACTCAACGATTTTATCTCGAATGTGTGGCATATTAGCTTGTTCTTTATATTTTTCCAACTCCTGCTGCGAAAAACGAATAAATTTACCCGCAATTTTATAATGGGGTATTTTATGTTTTTGAATAAAATCTTCAAATTCCTGGGTATTAATATCCAAAAATAGAGCTGCTTCATTAGAAGTTAGAAGTTTATCCATCGCTATTACTTAAGATACTTTTTCTTTAGAAAGCCAGTTTTCAACTTCTTTGGGGTCAAAAAGATACCGCGAGCCTTCTCTGATTACAGGAACTTTATTTTCTTGAGACCAGTCTAAGAGTGTCGATTCTTCTATTTGTAAGTAAGTAGCCATTTCTCTAAGAGTGAGATATTTTGATTTTGTTTCTGCATTCATGGTGCATAATCCATTCAGAAGTGCACCTTCCTCAACAACCAAAAGAGGAGATCTTATTTCTCCTGTAACATTTGCAGGAGAAATAAGTCTGAGTCGTCTTTGGGCGGAAATGTTTCCTTCAATTTTTCCTGCGACAGTAATATCTTCACCCATAATTTCCGCTTTTACGCTTGCATTTTGGCCTATAAAAAGTGTTCCTTTGGTATTTAATTTACCTTGAAAAGTACCGTTGATAGTTAGATTGACAGAATCTTTAAAGGTAAGCTCTCCCTGCATGTCTGCATTGACTTCCAGTATCTTTTCTTCAACTTTTCTTTTTGCCATTATTCTGCCTCCTTTTAATAAATTATGTTTGCGAATAAATCCAACGTGTGAATTTTATACCGTTTATGCGAGCAATATCTTCTGATATATTGGGCATGTGTTTATCCAACAAGCGTAGTTTTAATTCAATAATATATGTGATGTGTTCTTTATCTTTAAGTGAAACTTCAAAATCTTTTATTTCTACATTGTATTCAGATAAAATGCTGCGTATTTTCTCAAGGAGGTGAATTTCACCGGTTGTTTCCACCTGCAATGTTTTGTATAAAGATTTACGTAATAATTTCTTTTCTATCCCCGCAAGCAGAAATAAAACAATGAGTATAATAATTGTGGTAAAAATTGCTGGTAGATATAAACCAACTCCTATTGCAAGTCCAATTCCGGCAACCGCCCACAAAGAAGCTGCGGTAGTCAATCCCCGTATTGAAGCTCTGAATCTGATAATTGTTCCGGCACCTAAAAACCCTATTCCGCTTACTACTTGAGCTGCTATTCGTGACGGATCTGCAGAATTTCCGTATACGGAATACATATAAACAGAAGTCAACATTATAAGACAAGATCCGATACCTACAAGGATATGGGTTCTGAATCCAGCTGCTCTACCATGAGTTTCTCTTTCCAATCCAATCAGTCCAGACAGAACAGACACCAATACTAATTTATATAAAATGACTACGTTTTCTCCCATTTCTCCTCAAAAGTTGAATAAGGTTCAAAATTAATTTTGGTTCCCAACTTTTTATTATACAACTCATAGCCTAATCCTGCAACCATTCCTGCATTGTCAGAACAGTATTTCATCTCAGGAAGGTATATGTTGAGACCTGAATCAGATAGTTTTCTCCTCAGGTTTTTGTTGGCAATAACACCTCCTCCGACAATCATTCTATTGATACCATAATCTAAAACGGTTTTTTTAACCTGCTTAAGTAATGTTGTCAGTGCAGCCTCCTGAAATGCATAGCAGATTTCATCTGTTTTAGTTTTATCTAAAATCTCAAGTTTTCTTGTGTAATACAACACAGCTGTTTTTAATCCACTGTAACTAAAATCATAACCGCTTTTTACTGAAGGTGCCGTAAAATGCAATTCTTTATTTTTTGCTGAATTTGCTTTTCTTTCGATTACAGGTCCTCCGGGAAATCCCAGATTTAAAATCTTAGCAACTTTATCGTATGCTTCACCTAAGGCATCGTCTCTTGTTTTGCCTATTACTTTAAAGTCAGTAAAACTATTTAGTAAAAATAAGCTTGTATGCCCCCCGGAAACGACAAGTCCTAAAGATGGAAATTCTATGTTATTGTTCGAAAGGCATGCTGCATAAAGGTGGCTTAATATGTGGTCAACAGCAATAATAGGTTTTTTGAGTGCAAAGCTAAGTGATTTTGCAAATATTATTCCTATCATTAAAGAGCCAATTAAACCCGGTCCTTGGGTAACAGAGATTAAATCAATTTCAGAAAGAGATGTTTGAGATGTCTTAATTGCTTCTTCTAAAACAGGTAGGATTACTTCTACGTGATGCCTTGTTGCTATTTCAGGAACTATTCCCCCATATTGTTTATGGATGTCGAGACTCGAGGCGATTACATTAGCTAAAACTGTTTTACCGTTTTCTACTACTGCAACGGATGTTTCATCACAAGAGGTTTCTATTCCTAAAACTTTCATTTTAAATTCGATAGTTGAGTTGGATAGGTGTTTTCAATTATTTCAGGGATCATCTCTTTAATCGTCTTTAAAGTTATGTGTTTTGTATGTCCGATGGCAATCGCATAGCCTTGTTTTTGAGAAAGAGCTATAGCTTCTCTGATCCGAGTTTTTATGTAATCACTGTCGAGTTTGTTATCCAGAAAAACATCCCTTTCAAAACACACTATTCCTATTTTTTCTGCACAGTCTTTGGCTACGGAATCAGAAATGACTTTGCTATCCAAATAGTAAAATCCTTTTTCATTTAATATTTTAAGAATCAAAGACATTTTTTCTTCATTTTTCGAAAGCAAAGACCCCATATGATTATTTACCCCTTTAATATTACTCAAATTAAGCAAGAAATTTGTCAATATTTTCTCCACCTCTTTATCACTCATGGTGTCTCTTATTGTAAACTTTTCTAGGTATTTTTCCATCTTTCTCGATTTTTGAGGTTGCATTGGAAGATGCAGCAATACTTCATGGCTGTAATCGTGGGCTATTTTGTTTATGGTTTTAGAATATCTTAATCCCGGGAGAATTGAGATATTTAAAGGGATATTAATTTCCTTCAGGTATGGAATTACGGATTGAGAATATCCCCAGTCGTCTATTACAAGTACAAGATATCCTTTCGTTTTTATGTTTAGATTCAATTTGTAGACTAAGATGTTTTTAAAAAATATTTCAAATGCAAAATGTTTTTCTTTGTTCTTAAGAGATTGTTTTTTTAATGCTAAGCTTTTTTTTCTCAAAAAATTATTTATGTTTTTGTGAAACTGCTGGATAGGAAAGTCCGGGCTTATGAAGTATTCTTTTTCAATGTAAGTATAGGTTTTGTTTTTGTATTGTCTTTGTTCCTGAATGTTGTTTGTTAGGTTTTTCTCCTCGATTCCAAAACAAGAAAATAGTTCTTCAAGGGAATCACCTGGTTTAGGGATTTCATTGGAATAATTTTTAAGCAGATAATTAAACAGCAAAAAAACAAGAATAAGAGGAACAATAAATTTTAAGATTAATCTCATTGAGAATCTATAAGCATATTATTATACTGGATGAGCCCTTTCATAATATCTATTGCTTGTTCCAATTGAGAATCTATTATTTTTTTCTTTTTATTTTCTATAGGAAACGTTTCTTTCCCATCTTCTATTTCTTTAAATATTTTTTCTGCAGCAACTTCCTCAGGTACTTTTTTAACAAATTGTGTTTTATTTATTAAAATATCGGGTTGAATTCCTTTTTCATGAATCAAGCTTCCGTTAGGTGTATAATAATGGGCCGTTGTAAGTCTTAGAGCGGAACCGTCTTTAAGAGGTATTATCGTCTGAACAGATGCTTTTCCGAATGACGATTGACCTATTATGAGGGCTCTGTTGTTATCTTGAACAGCTCCGGCTAAAATCTCAGAACCGCTTGCACTACCTTTGTTTATCAAAACGATTAATGGTTTTTTAATAAAAATGCCACTTTTGGATTTAAATTCCATATCCTGAGTGGAGTTTCTCCCCTTTGTGTATACAATTAATTTGTCTTTAGGTAAAAATTCACTTGTAACCGCTACTGCGACATCAAGTAGACCACCGGGGTTATTTCTTAAATCCAGAACAAGTCCTTCTATTTTTTCTTGGATAAGACTATTTAAGGCTTTTCTAAAGTCAGGAAGTGTGTTTTCCTGGAATTCAAGTATCTTTATGTATCCAATATTCTCGGTTATTACCTGGGTATCTTTTACGCTTTCTATTTTTATAATGTCTCTCATTATTTTAAAATCAATAAGTCTTTGTTCTGATTCTCTTAAAACAGTGATAAAAACTTCTGTTTTTGGTTTTCCGCGAAGTTGTCCTACTGCTTCTAAAAGAGTGATGCCTTTTGTGGATTCCCCCTCGATTTTAACAATCCTGTCTCCTGCTTCCAGTCCGGCTTCATACCCTGGTGTTTCTTCCAAGGGTGATACAATAGTAAGAACGCCGTCTTTTATTGCTATTACAATTCCGATTCCTCCGAATTCTCCTTCTGTTTCAACTTTAAGTTCTTTATACATGTCAGGAGGTAAAAACTGGCTGTAAGGATCTAATGATGCCAACATTCCCCCTAGAGCACCGTAAATGATATCTTTGGCAATTTGATCCTCCACATATTCTTCCTGAATAAGATTTATTACATCTGAAAATATCTCCAAATTAGCATAAAGATCCTGATCCAAAGACTTAGAAGAGATTTGGGAATCCAGGTCCATAGAGTAGATGTTGTAACCTATAGTAACAAAAAACGTTATAAAAACCATTAGCATAATAACTTTTTTCATTTTCCTTCCTCCTTATTTAATTTCTCATTAAGTAGTTTATTTACCATAGCAGGATTAGCTGTTCCTTTAGTTAATCTCATAACTTGACCGACTAAAAATTTTAAAGCGCTATTTTTACCGTTTTTATAATCTGTTACGGCCTGAGAGTTTTCTTTACATGCTGTTTCTATTACATTTTTGATTTCAGATGTTTCATTCATTTGCTTAAGGTTTTT
The DNA here is from genome assembly GCA_030765145.1 of Candidatus Saelkia tenebricola. GTDB lineage: Bacteria > Omnitrophota > Gorgyraeia > Kaelpiales > Kaelpiaceae > Saelkia > Saelkia tenebricola. Next base: position 27,258 of record JAVCDA010000002.1, read on the forward strand.
TTCTTCAATATATTTTTCGGGATCAATATCATAATTTAATAAATCGAATAATAATTCTTTTGCGGTTTTAATCGATATTAGTCCTTCTTTAACCAAGTTTAAAATTTTTCCGCAATTTTTAGGAGTAAGTTTGATATTAGATAATTTAATTTTTTTTTCATGAGCTACACCGACCATATCACTAGTAAGGAAATTGCAAACAGCTTTTGGATTAATATGAAACTTTAACGTTTCTTCGAAATAGCTGGCAATAAATTTATCTCGTACTAGGAGATCTGCATCATATTCGCTAAGAAAATAATCTTTCTTGAATCGTTCTCTTTTAGCCATGGGTAATTCAGGAAGCTCATCCTTAAATTTATTCCGCATCTTATTTGAAATTTCATATGTTAGGAGATCTGGATCTGGAAAATAACGGTAATCATGAATATCTTCTTTGCTTCTCATAGATGTTGTCTTTTGCTTAAGAGGGTCCCAGAGCCGTGTTTGATGAGTTACTTTTTCACCTTCCTCAAGAAGTATCGTCTGTCTTTGAATTTCATATTCCAGAGCTTGCCTGATTCCTTTGAATGTATTCATGTTCTTAAGCTCTATTTTTGTGCCTAACTTCTTATCCCCTGCCTTGCGTAGAGATATATTAGCATCACACCTTAAACTGCCTTCTTCCATATTACAATCAGCAATTTCTAGATATAAAATCGTTATTTTTAATTCTTGCAGAAAATCATATGCTTCATCAGGTGAGTATATATCAGGTTCGGTTACAATTTCAATAAGAGGAATACCTGTTCTGTTAAGATCAACAAAACTAATTTTTCCGTTTTGGTCATGAATAAGTTTGCCTGCGTCTTCCTCCATATGAACTCTATTGATTTTTACCGGATTAGAACTACGGTTTTTAATTTTTAAAAAACCATTACGACCTACGGGTGTCCCATACTGAGAGATTTGATAGTTTTTCGGCAAATCCGGGTAATAGTAATTCTTTCTATCAAATGTAATAGATTCAGATACTTGACAGTTTAAAGCTAGAGAAGATTTAATGGCATAATGAAAAGCTTTTTTATTAAGTACCGGTAGCACTCCCGGTAGTCCCAAACAGATAGGACAGGTTAGTGAGTTGGGTGAATTCCCGAATTTTGTAGAGCAAGAACAGAAAATTTTACTCTCTGTTGAGAGGTGAATGTGGATTTCTAATCCTATTACCGGTTCAAATTTATTCATTTTTGTAATTTTTCTATTAGATAAGCAGTATTTAACATTTTCTGTTCTTGGAAAAAATCAGCCATTATTTGAATACCTATAGGTAAATTATTTTGCGTTGTGCCAGCAGATACTGAAATTGCCGGTATCCCTGCCAAATTTGCAGGTATGGTGAAAATGTCGGATAAATACATTTGAAGCGGGTCGGTTTTCTCTCCTATTCTAAATGCTGCAGCAGGAGTTGTGGGAGAAATTATGCAATCGTATTTTTTGAAAGCTTCTTGAAAGTCGTTTTTAATAAGGGTTCTAACTTTTGCAGCACGCAGGTAATAAGCTTCATAATATCCGCTGGATAATGAATATGTCCCAAGAAGCATCCTTCTTTTTGCCTCTGCTCCAAAGCCGGCTGATCGTGTTGCCAGATACATTCTTATCATGGGATTCTTCACGTTTTTAAGGAGCTGATTGTCCGCTACCCTTAGCCCATATTGAACACCGTCATAGCGGGCTAAATTTGAGCTTGCTTCAGATGGGGCTATAATGTAATAACAGCTTATTGCATATTCTGTATGAGGAAGGTTCATTCTTTCTACTTTTGCACCTTCTTTTTTAAGTTGCCCTAAAATGAATTCTATTCTTTCTTTAATTTTGGAATCTATTCCTTCAGAAAAATATTCTTCAGGTACGCCGATTTTAATGCCTTTTATTTCATGAGTAAGTTTTTTACTAAATTCAGGTACAGTTTCTTCTGAAGAAGTAGAATCTTTAGGATCAAATCCGGAAAGAACTTCTAACAGTAACGCTGCATCTTTTACATCGCGTGTTAAAGGTCCTATTTGGTCTAAACTGGATGCAAATGCAATTAATCCATATCTTGACACTCTGCCATATGTTGGTTTTAGACCTACTACATTGCATAACGAAGCAGGTTGCCTGATAGAACCTCCTGTATCGGACCCCAATGCCCAAAGTGCTTCTTCACTTCCTACTGCCGCTGCAGAGCCACCGGATGAGCCTCCGGGAACGCGAGTTGCATCATAAGGGTTTTTAGTCACTCCGTAACATGATGTTTCACATGATGATCCGAATGCAAATTCATCCATATTGGTTTTGCCAAGTAGAATAGCACCGTTTTTTTCCAACAGTTCGATTACAGTTGCATCATAAGGCGGCTTAAAACCAGATAGTATATTAGAACTGCAGGTAGTAGGCTCATCTTTTACGCATATATTGTCCTTAATAGCAATCGGAAGCCCTGCGAGTTTTAAATTGAGATTACCTTTCTTATCCAGCTCTGTTGCTTTTTTAAGAGTTTTTTCGGGGTCTATAAAGACATAAGCATTAATATTTTTATCTGTTACAGTTATTTTATCGAGATAAGCTTTTGTTGTTTCTTTTGCCGTAATTTTTCCTGATGAAATTAAATCCCGTAATTGAAAGGCAGTTAATCTTGTAAGGTCCATTTTTAATATACCTTTGGTACTACGAAGAAGTTGTCTTGTTTATCAGGTGCGTTTTTTAACGCTTCTTCAGATGTTAAAGAAGGTCTCACTGTATCAACACGCAAAACATTTTTTAAGTTCAAAACATTGAAAGTAGGAGCGATATTTGTAATATCTATCTTCTTAAGTTTCTCTATATATTCCAGAATTTTATTAAGTTGTGAAGAATAAAGTTCAAGCTCATCATCGCTTAGATGTAAGCGTGCAAGATGTCCAGTATGAGATACTATTTCCTTGGAAATTTGCATAGCAACTGTATATCACAGGGGGGTAAAAAAATCAAGAATAGTATTTTGAAATGCAAAACTGTTAGTCTTCAGAAGGTAAATATGCCGGAGAAAAGATATCAAAAATAACTTTTTGTAGAATTAGTAAAATTAGGTGAAGAAGTAATATGGAATATGAGTTTTATATCATTTTCTATCAGTAACTTGGGTATCTTATTTAAGTAATTCATTATTTGATCCGAAGGAATTCTATAGCGAGGGAATAATTTGTTTGAAAAATAATCTAAATCAATATTTATAATAACAATTTTACCCCTGTATTTATTTTGCTTTATCCATTTAGTACTGAAGGATTTGTAGACAAAACAATGTTGTTTAGAGAGCTATATTATTTTATCTCGTTATTTGTAAAAACGGCTAATATATGGCATACTATTAACAAATAGGGGGATGGTTTAGTGAAAATAAGACAAAGTACTGTTATTCTTATATTCTCTATGTTTCTTTGTAATGTTCTTTTGCCTATATCTTCAGTGTGGGCCCGGAGAATAAGAGAAGATAAAATTGTTTTTTCTGCAGAAATTATTGAAAGAAACGTTACAGAGTGGGAAAACTGCGGTTTGCCTTTTGCTGTTATTTCAGAGGTTGACGGGCAGACACTTAAACAGCCTATAACAATTGTAAAAAAACCAACTTTAATGACTACATTTTATCGTCATTTGGCATGTAAATTATTAGGAGAATATTTCCTTAGTCTAGGAGTGTATGAAAATGAACATATACCGTCTTTGATAACATGGGGAGATGGATGTTACTATTATCTTTATTCGGAAGGATTAAGTCATTATCCTCTGGAAGTACGCGGCAAGGAGATTCAACTGGCAGAGTGGGATGAATTTAACACAGTTTTTAGAGAAGCAGGGTTTTTTACCGATAAGGATATTACTAAGGGAGAAAGAGCCGAGCTTTCTAATAATATTATTCTTAATCATTCGTTAGAAGAAGCTGTGTTATCAGATGTTGGAGAGCTTAGCTCCTGGAAAAGAATTGATTTTGAATTTTCCAGTTTTTCTTCACCTTTAAAGGGAGCTTTTATACATAACGAGCTATGGGATGATTTTTTAGTAACCCATAGCGAGGGGTTACAACAGCAATTGGGGCGGGAAAAATTTAAGCTTCTAAATATTTGTGTTACAGCTCTTAAAAATTTAGGTAAACTTTCTGAATCTCAGGAACAGATATTCAAAACCCTGTTTTTTCAATATCAAGGGGAATTACTTAGGGAATATCTTCCGGACTAATTTAATAATATTCTGTTTTATTTCTCCTGAGTAACAGTCAGTTACAAAATTTATCCAATACAGGGAGAAATAAGTTAATAGGTATTGCTTATACTTTCTTGCCCCCCCAATCTAAAGATGGTATTTTTACAAAAAGACAGAGTTGATATTTAATGCAGGATATTGTTATGTATTTTAAGTTCTTTTTGAACTTGTTCGATTCTTTCGTCTAGAAAGGGATGTGTTTTTAGATAATACCTTCTAATCGGTGAATCAAATTGAAATTTTTGTATTTTCTCTAATAGGGATATCATTCCTTGGGGGTTGAAACCGGCTTTTTGAAGATATTTTAAAGCTAATTTATCTGCCTCGAATTCTCTTTCTTTACTGTAAGCAAGAAGCAGCAATATCATGGCAACTTGACTGTTTTTAGCAGTACGCATATCAGGTGAACTTGTACCTACTATTATAAGTAAAGCCTGAGTGCCTATTGCTTCCTGAAGTTTAAGGATGTTGTGCCTTAAAACGATATGAGATAGTTCATGGGCTAGTACAGCAGCTATTTCATCCTTCCCTTCCAGCATATCCATAAGGGTTTTATTGATATAAATATAGCCTCCCGGCAATGCAAAAGCATTTGGGCCTTTATCAGAAGAGTCTTCATTGTGATTATTTTTTTCTTCGTCTATTATATCAAAGTAATATACCAGTCCTTTTCTGTCACAGTGTTCGACGAGTTTATAACCCACTTCATTAACAACGTCTCTTAAACGGGGATCTTTTGTTATTTCAAATTCTTCTTCAACCTGCAGGGAAATTTTTTTACCCAATTTTACTTCTTTTTCTTCGGATATAAATGTCATGTTTTCTTTTCCGGTTAAGATGTTATAGTCAATAGATGCACATCCAAAAAAGAGAGTTATTAATAGTAATTTAGGTAAGAAGAATATTTTATTTACCATTTGTTTTTTTAAGCGTTGCGAGTATTTTATCCAAAGTAATAGAAATGTTTTCTAAAAGTTCTGTTTGCTTTTTCCAAATATCTTCCTGTTCTTTTTGGGATTTTTTTGCTTCTTGAGCCAATTTCATCATATTGCCAATTTCGCCTATATTCATTATATTCTCCTTATTAACCTTATTGCAACTGATACCGGGAAGAGTCCCTTAATTGCAAATATTGATTGTTAAAATCGATTATTTTAAGCGTGGCATCCTTTACTTTGATTATATCAGGATTGGGAAATTTTAGGATTATCGGAACATTGTTTTCTACATAAGTTAACAATAATACTTTCATCTCATCTGAATATTCATATCCGGAGTAATAGAGATTCTCTCCCATTTGAGATAATATTTTTTCTCCGGCACTAAAAGTATAAGTCTTGGGTTCTGATACTGCATTTAACATGCCTCCTAAAATATTGTCTAAATCTGATCCAAAACCTGTTTTTATACCTATGAGCAAAATGATAGCCGTTATGACTGTTATGTATTTCATTTAAATCTCCTGTTTTGAATTTAAATAAGATCTGTTAGTTTATAACTGTTAAGAGCATCGTTATTGGTTATTTTTTCTATTATTTGAGATAAATGCTGGTTATTGTTTTCCTCTGGTGTATTAATGAAGATAATTTCACTCAAAGCTATATTGTCGGGGTTTTTAAGAAAGTAAATTTCATCTTCTTTTACAATCAAAATATTATGCTCTTTAAGGTAATTGATAATTTTAATAATCTTAGTATCGTGTATATTTAAATTCCCGCTGATTTTTTTATGATTTAAAGGAAATTCTCCGTCTTGAAATTTTTTTACCATAAACTTCAGTGTTTTAAGTATATCGTTTAATTCTAATAGCGAAGATTCATTATCACGTTGTATATTTTTTAAATTTCTGCGGTTTTGGAATACGAATCCAAGTTCTGCTCCAAGAAGAATAACTATCCAGCTAAAATAAATCCAGACCATAAATATGGGTAAAGTTGCAAAAGTTCCGTAAATGGCATTGTACCTTGTGATACCGATTTGAAATTTCAAATACCCCCACTGAAATATCTGCCAGATTGTTCCAGCAATAATACCTGAAATAAGTCCTGTTGTTAAGTTTACTTTTTTATTTGGCATGAACATATAAAATATGCTGAGTGCAAGCCAGATACTGATAAAAGGAAGGAATTTTATTATAGAAAAATATACATTGTTGATGAAAGAAAATTTAAGCAGATTTTGTACCAGTATATTTGATGAAATGGTTGCGGTGAAAGTAAAGGTTAGAAATACAAAAATCGGACAAAGGATAACTACTGTTAAATAATCAGATATTTTTCTTGTGATTCTTCTGGGGGCATTTACTTCCCAAATAGAATTAAATACTGTTTCAATCGAGCCTAATAATCTTATTACGGTGAGGAAAAGAAATATTATTCCTGTTGTACCTAAAGTTGTAAGGTTTGTGTTTTTAATATATTTTATTATGTTTAAAAACAGGTCTTGTTTTCCTAAAGCCAGTTTCTCAAGAACGATATTTTGTAAAAAATTCTGAATACCTAGGCCTTTGGATATTGCAAACAAAAGAGCTAAAAACGGTATTAATGTCAAAAGGGTGATAAAAGTAAGTGCTGCAGCATGAAGATTGCATTTATCTTTCGTAAAATTATTTACTATGCATTTTATAAAAAACCCTGGTTTCCTGAATACCCTTCCTAATTTATTGGCCATTATTGTTTTCCTTTAGTTTTTCTTTTAACGATTGCAAAGTATCTTCTTTCATTTTAAACGAATGTTCTTCAGCAGGGAATTTATCCTTATGAACATCATCTTTGAATTTATTCAGAGCATCTTCTATTTGAGAGTTTAAATTCAAGTATTGTTTAATAAACTTAGGTTTGAAACAGCTGACGAGTCCCAGTATGTCAGGGGTTACCAAAACCTGTCCATCACAAGAGCTCCCTGCTCCTATTCCGATTACAGGTATAGTGAGTTTTTGAGCTATAATCTTTGTTAGCTGGTGTGGAACACATTCAAGTATTATGGCAAAACAACCGATTTCCTCTAAAAGGATACTGTCTTTATAAATTGTCTCAGCAGAAGATAAATCTCTACCCTGGACTTTAAGCCCACCTAAAATTGTAGCTGTCTGGGGAGTTAGCCCCGCATGGCCCAATACAGGTATACCTGCTTTTAATATGGCTTTTATCTGTTCTTTATGAGCTCCTTCTACTTTTACAGCATCACAACCAGCTTCCTTAATAAATCTGCCAGCATTTCTTACGGCATCTTCAGTAGATATTTGATAGGATAAAAAAGGCATATCACCTATCAGAAACGTATCCGGTGCTCCTCTCCTTACAGCTTTAGAATGGTGTATCATCTCATTCATTGTTACGGGAATGGTTGATTCATAACCTAAAACCGTAGTTCCCAGGGAGTCTCCTACCAATAAAATATCAATGCCTGCTTTCTCTACAATTTGTGCTATGGGATAATCATAGGCAGTAAGCATTGTGATTTTTTCTTTCTTACTCTTTATCTCTGGAATTGTTAGCTTAGCCATCTTAAATCCCCTTTGTCTTTTTTAATTAAGGTACGTTTTGATACAGCTTTTTTTATCCACCTTCTATCCTTGATAAATTCTAATACATAATGAGGCTTTTTGGGAAGCAAGAAAATCCAAAGATATATATCGTATAAAATTGTGAATGGAATATGTTTTATAAAATTCGCTAAATTTTCGTTTTTAATAAAAGTAGAATAACGGTTTTTAATAAGCTGGAATTTAAATTCGCTTGATAAGTTGAGATATCCTAATCGTTTTCTCCTTTTCCAACCTGTTATTCCCCTATGGTGGTAAGCTATGGCATAAGGAGTAAAATAACTGTTCCATCCTGCATTATGAGCACGCCAGTTTAAGTCTAAATCTTCCAAATATGCCTGATAATCTTCATCAAAATATTCCTGCTCCATTTTAATATCAAATAGCATTTCTTTTTTATAAAGCGCACAAGCACCTGATACACCCCAGACATAACCTTCTTCAAACTGATTTCTTTCTTTCTGTTTATAACCTCTTTCATGTGCACGCCTGGCGAGTGTCAGGAATTGACCGGTAGAATCTATTTTCTTTGTTTGTGGATTTAACAACTTGCCTGATATAGAGCCTATTTTTCTGTCTATTTTGAACTTGGGTAATACCTTTTCCAAATAATCATTGTTTAAGAAAACATCGTTATTAATGCAAAATAAATATTCCCCATTTGAGGATATAATGCCTTGATTGTAAGATTTAGAGACCATCATGTTTTGACTGTTTTGAATTATTTTAGTCTGGGGAAAATATTTTTTTACCATTTCAACTGACTCATCATTCGATGCATTATCCACTAAAATAACCTCAATATTTTTATATGTCTGGTTAAAAATAGAGTTAAGACAAACCTTTAAGATTTTTTTTCTGTCTTTATTTATTACGATAAAAGATACAAGTCCATTCATTTTTTACCCCCCGGAAGCAGAGTATGTTCTTGTTGCTAATGTTACTCTATCTATTGTAAGGTCTGATGCAGACCAAAGCAGCTGCGATAGCTCTGAAATATTTAAAGGTTCCCTGCTGTATTTTCTTATCGATTTTCTTTTATATAGTGCTTCTTCAATAGATATTTTTCCTTGATAACGAGAGTGAGGAAGCTGAATTATTTGCTCGGCAAACACTGTCGAATTCAGTGAAAATAGAAAAATAAAAGCTATTATTGTTTTAAGCTTTAAATATTGCAACTCTGTTTTAAAGCGTCTTTTAAGTTTTTCCAATAATAATTTTAAGCCGTACTTTTTATACCGCGAGAATAAAAATTTTAAAGGATTTTTAGTCAAGCTCGTTTTCAGAAATAAATGATCTCGTATAATAAGAGCAGTGTTTTTAATATTCTCGATATTGTCTTTGTTATATTGAGGATAATTTACTATAACTGAATTGGCTCCGTCAAAAGAATGAGAATCATTATTAGCAAGGTATCCATTTTTTTTCACCCAGGAATAAAACGGTGTACCCGGAAAAGGTGTTGCTGTTGATATTTGAGCATTTGCAATTAGTCTCTCTTTAATTAAACGTTTCATAAAATTAATTGTTTGGCTATCTTCTGCCGGGGTAGCTTCGGGCAGCCCAAACATAAAAGTGGCATACATCTTAAGACCGATGTTCTTAGCGTGTTTTAATAAATCAAGGATTCGGTCTGTTTCCATAGGTTTACCTATTTTTTTGCTCAATGGTAAAGAGGCTGTTTCAATTCCGAACCGGATTTTATAATATCCTGCTTCTTTCATGATTGTTAAAATATCTTTATCTAAGATTCTGATATCGCACATTGCTTCATATTTTAGATTTGAAAGATTTTCTTCTTTAAGTTTGGAGGCAAGTTCTTTAATAAAATCTTTATCACCGTTATGAGTTTCTTCATCAAAAAATATGCCTTCCATTTGGGGGTATTTATTTTTCAAATATTTAATTTCATTTATTATATTATTTACATTTCGAGGTCTCCAGTTCCCCTGGGCATAATATATATTTCTTGAGACACAAAAATTACAGTTCCCCCTGCATCCTCTTGAAGCATAAGCCTGGATTTCTATATATTCTGAACTTGGTTCACCGGGTGTAGCATAATCTATTCTTTTAATATCAATGTCTTCCGGAAAAGGTAGGCGAGAAAAATCAAGAAGCGGTCTTCTTTGATTAGGATATAATCCTAAAATAGTATTTTTATCTTTATTTTGAAATAATTCTAACAAAGTCAGCTCAAATTCACCTATACAAACATAGTCTACGCCTTCTTTTATTAATTCATTTGGAAATACTGACGCATGTTGGCCTACAAATACAACTTTAACAGGTAATTTCTTTTTTAAGTTTTTTCCAACCCAGAGATTCTCTTGTATTGTTCTGGTAGATGACTCTATTATAAGCCAATCAGGTTTTTGGTCTAAAATTTTAGCAAGTGTCTGGTATTTGTCCCACCTTTTAAGACAAGGATCTATCAATTTGATTGCATGAGGAGTTTCCTGCTTTAATAAAGACGAGGTATAAGCTAACTCCCAGGGGTAATAAGCAAACCAGGATGATTTCAGGCGCACGCCTTCAGACCAGCGAGAAGGAGAATGAATTATGTAATATCCCAGGTCATCTTTACCTACAGAGTTAGTTAAAATAATTTTTTCTTTAAACATCTTTAAGAATAGAAATTAGTTTTTGAGTCTGGTTTTCTACTGTGTAATTATTCTCTATCTTTTCTCTGGCATTTGCACCGATTTTTTTTCTTAAAGAAGAATTTCCAGCGAGTTTTAGAATCGATCCTTTAAATTCCTCTTTATTTTTAGCCAGCAACCCATCTACTCCATCGTTAATAATATTTTGAGTTTCTCCAAAAGATGTTGCTATAACAGGAATACCTTTGGCCATAAATTCCAGTATTTTAACCGGAAATTTTGCTTCTGTGAATTTGTTTTCTATTGCAATCGGGAAGATACCTATATCAACATTATCTAAATATCGGGGTATATCACTTGGCGTAATCCAGCCTTTAAATGTCACATTTTTAATCCCCTCTTTTTTTGCCTCATCTTGAATGTTGGATTTCCATATTCCATCACCGATAATTTCTAATTGTATATTAGGAATATCTTTAACTATTTCCAATATCCATTGCAGATTGATAAAATCTTCATGTCTGAACATTGTTCCTATCCAGGCTAATATCGTAATTTTTTTGTTCATATGGTTTTGTTTTATCTTAAAGTGCTCTATCTCTATTCCGGGAGCAAGATAAAATACACGGGGGGTAATATTTTTTATGTAATTATAAAGAAAGTTGCTTCCGGCCAAATTAAATAAAGCTTTTTTAGCTGTTATTTTAAAAATAAATTCGGCTTTTGATTTAGGTAAGAATCCCAATATGGGAGTTATATTTTCCCTGAATTCCCAATCGTCAATGTCATAGATGTATTTTATCTTATTTTTAAATGCATAAAAAAGAGGTCCGAAAGAATGATAATTCAGGCGCTGGATAATCAAAAGTGGGTTTTTGAATTGTTTAAGGTATGTATATGCTTTTTTATTATATTTTATTTTATCAGCTATAGTAAGAAAACTTTCTAAATTACCGCTTAAAGCTCCTAAGTTTTCAGAAAAGGACAATACACAAGACGTATAACCTTGTTTTTGTAAACAATTTGAGAAATTATATGCTCTATACCTTGCCCCGGGTAGAACTTTGCTTTCTCTGGTAATGAATATTATTTCGTAATTTTTTAAATTCATATCCTTTCAAAACCTGCTCATAAATTTGCAACAAATTCTCAGCCGTTGTGGGCCAGTTATATTTTTCTTCAGCTCTTTTTCTTGATAAAACTGCCATCTTCTCTCTTAAGGCAGGTTGAGATAACAGTTCATTTATTCCGCCAGCAAACACAAGATGATTACCTGGTTCTACCAGAATTCCTACTCCACCAACCATATTCCTGACCTCGCCTACGTTACTTGCTACAATGGCTTTGCCAGAAGCTAGGTATTCAGCTAGTTTTAAGGGGCTTTTAGATTGAGTTATGGCATTATTTTCAAAGCAGGCTGCACAAACATCGGCTGCTGCTATATATTTTGCTGTTTCTTCATGCGGAATAAATCCTGTAAAGATAATCTTATCTCTTAGCCCTAAATCTAAAGCTAATGATTTCAGTTCGCTTAATCTATACCCTCCGCCAACTATAAAAAACATAGCTGTAGGATACCATTGAATCACAACACTTACAGCATGGATAAATAGTTCTGCATATTGTGCTCCATGCAGCTGACCTAAATACAATACGATTGGTCCAGTTAAACGGTATTTTTCTCTTATCAGGGTATTTTTATTTTGAGGATTAAAAATAGTCAGGTCAGCTCCTACATGAGCAGATGTGGTTCTTTTTGGGGATACTCCATATTCATTTGTAGCAAGCTGTATGAGACGATTACTTGAACAAGAGATTGAATCGACAAATTTCGGTAAAGCCCTTTCTAAGATCCACATATATATCCCTATAAGAGGAGAAGCTGGTTTACCATAAAAATAAATTTTTGTTTCCCAATCATCCCAATCATAATGAATGGGTTTGTTCTGAATCCAGGAAGCTATGATTGCAGGGATAGATGCATAATGGAAACACTTTTGAAAATGCACTATATCAGCCCATTTTATTTCTCTTAAAAGTTTAACAGTGTTTTTAAAAAGGATATTTATTCCTCTTCTTCTATCCATTGGTATGATTTCTATGTTGTGCCAAATAAACCGCTGTTTTTTTAAATCTTTTAAATGTAGCGGAAAATATGCAATCTTTACACTGTGGTTAACTTTTATAAATTCCCGAGCTAAAGATTTAATTCGTATAGTCCAGGGTTCTGAGAGATCAAATAAATCATGCGGATGTATCATAAATATTTTCATAACAATTTAACTTCCGGGGAATATCACCATTCGCCGTAACTTTCTTAAAATCCAGAGGTAAGTTTCAGCAATTAAAGTTAATAGAATTATTAAAACCAGATATGGCAGCTTATACATTCTCACCCTAGGTAGAATCACAGTAGATTGGATGTTTTTTTCTTTTTTAGGTAAATCTTGGATTGAATTAACAATAGTCTTTAGCGTTTCAATGTCATGTTTCTCAACATTTATTTGTTTACCTTCCTCTATATTTGTCTCCATTACCTTAAATCCCAACTGTTTGGCAACTTCTAAGATGCGTTCTCCTCTTGTTTTTCTTATATCGTATGTATTGCCATCATACGTTTGCCAGAGATAATGCCAATTATTTTGAGGAAGAGGTTTTAAATTGTATTCAGTTATGTTTTTATATATTGCTGTTCCGGCAATTAAATGAAGTGTGTTTATTGATTTTATAGTGTTGATGTAATTGCGATTTCTTTTTATAAATTCAATTGTTTCTTGAAATTCCTTTTCTCCTTCAGATGGAAATCCAATCATAGTAAATATTTCTGTCTCAATTCCGGCTAAAGATGATTTTTTTATAAATTGTTCCGCATCGCTTGATAAATAGGATTTTCGCATTTTTTTTAAGACTTTATCCGATGCACTTTCAAGTCCTATTTGAAGATTAATACAACCTGCTTGTTTCATTTTTTTCAAAATAGGTATATCCATATCTTTTCGAGGTATTGCTTCTCCTGACCAGGTAATATTCAATTTGTTTTTTATAATCAAATCGCATAATTTATCCAATACTTTAGGATTACCATTTATTAAAGGATCGCAGATTGTGAAGTTTTTTATATTGTTATGGTGAAGATGATACTTTAGTTCCTGAAATATATGTTCGGCAGTTCTTGATCTATATTTAGATACGAGCTCACAGTTTATGCAAAATGCGCATTTACCTGTGCATCCCCGAGACCATTCCAAAATCAATGATTGCCCGAAGTAAAGGTTAAGATTAAAATCTTCATAAGTTGGGAAAGGTAATGTATCTAAATCCTCAATTAACTCACGAGGAGTATAAATCCATAAGCCGTTTATTTTGGAAACAGTTCCCTTTATAATTCCAGAGCATTCCTTATCAAGTAGCTCAATCAATGCTTCTTCCCCCTCTCCCACAACGAAATAGTCAATATCATCAGATATATTATCTATAAAAATTTTACGGGAATGTTCACTTAAACATGCCGGTCCACCGAGAATAATTTTTTTTGTTTTATCACGTTGTTTTATTCTTTTAATAAATTCAATAGTAATCCGTTCTTTGGGGTCTACAATTGAAAATCCTATATAGCCTGCTTCTGTTTCAAGTATTCTATCAACTGCTTCATTTATTTTTTGATCAAAAAATTTACACACTACAGGAAACCAGTCTTCTTCACTCCAGAAGTTTTTATTTTCTACATGCCACATCAATTTAAGATCTTCTGGTGCACTATTATAAAAATCTATATTGAAGTCACAAAGAACAGCTTTATATCCATGGTTCTTTAACATACTTGCTAAGTAAGCCATACCTACGGGAGGATTGTTAATTCCCCAGGGCGGTGTAGTAATAAGTGCTATATGAGGTTTATTGGATACACTTGTTTTTCTTTGAGGTAATGCTGTTGCTTCTGTTGTATATGAAATATCTAATTTATTAAGAAGATTATGGACTTTTTCTACCCTTTCCATACGTATATCAAAGTTATTTACATCCCTTATGAACCAGTTGGAATCGGGATTCTCCTTGGGGAATTCTATGTGATATCTTCCAGGATTAGAAAACAATTCGGATCCTGCCATTATGAATAAAGGATTTACAGATTTGACAAAATCAATGTGGTTTTTGTTTTCTTTTATAAAATCCAGAGTTAAATTTAAATCATCTGCTGTCTCTTGTGGAAAACCGACAATAAAATATAATACATTTTGAATACCTGCTTTTTTTGTCAATTCCAGTGTGTGTGAGGAATCTTTAGTTGAGAATGTTTTACCCATAAGATGTAATATTTTATCACTTCCGCTTTCTGTTCCGTATTCCAATCTGAAGAATCCGGCAGCTTTCATTTTCTTAAGCAAAGACAGGCTCATATCTCTTGGTATAGCAAGACCGGTAAGGTTGATAGAGAGATGGTTTTTTATTATAAGGCTACAGACTTCATCTAGCCATTTTAAGTCTGCATTAACTGAAGAATCTACAATTGAGAAATAAATTTTGCCCAAAGTGTTTTTGTAGAACTTAAGCTCCTCAACTATTCTTGTGGGAGACTTTTTTTTGTAGTATTTGCTCAGAACTTTAAAATCACAGAAGGAACATTTGCCGATACATCCCCGGGACCATTCAACAGCCAAGCTGTTTTTTGCAATGTATGAACCAAGAGAAAAATTTTTATATTTTGCATAAGAATAGGAATCTAATTTTTTTAAAGTTTTTATCGAAGATGTAATTCTGCTTTTATCTTTAAGAACAATGATGTTTTCTACATCGTTTATGGATTGGTTGTATGTTATTTTATCAATCAGTTTAGTAATGGCCTCTTCACCCTCTCCGCATACGATAACATCAACTTTATCTTTTATTAATTCTAATAATTCTTCTCGCTGCTCTTTTACAGTAACTGAAATTCCTCCCAGTATTATCCATTTTTTAGGTGCGTGTTTCTTTATCTCCTCAATCACCCATTTAATCATCAAATACATTGAATTTGAGGGAACTGAAAATCCTACGATTTTAGCATCATTGTTTTTCTCAAGAGTTTGTTTTATTTCATTAAAAATATCACTATATTTTTTTAGAAGGTAAAAAATAAATTCTGGTTTTCTCCAATATAAAGTATGGTCCATTCGCCAGTATTTTTTGTCTTCTTCTTTTACTTTATTGTATAAGAAAATATTTATGTCCAAAACCTCAACATCAAAACCTTTATTTTCCAAAACTTCTGATATTACGGCCAGGCCTACAGGCGGCCTTTCAATACCCCAGGGAGGAGTGATAATTAATTGAATCTTTTTTTTAAAACTACTGGGGGTAGTTTGTGCACATTCACATTTTAGGCATATAAAATTATTATCTGGAGGAATTTCACCCTGTATTTTCTTTCTAATGGCGGTATATTCTTGTCCTGTCCAGATGTTTTGGATAGATTGTTTTTTTAAATTACCCAATATAACTTCTGATTTCCAGTCCATACAGCATAAGACTACATCTCCGTTACTCAATATGTGAATCATTTCATTAGTCCATATGGAATTGCAACCGTATATTTTTTTATGTTTTATTTTTGGAAGGATCGGTACATTTCCGGCCCGGGATATCGGATTTGAATAAACATTAATGCGAGATAATCCTTGATTCTCCCAGAAACTTACAGCTTCTTCTATTTCTTTATCATTGAGATATGAGTTTTTAAGCATTGTTACCATGATAAAGTCAGAGATTTCACCCTTAATTTGTTTAGAGATTTTTATGAAATTCAGCATATTATCCAGTGCTTTTTCAGGATCTATTCCCATAACTGAAGATATAGTGTTGTTTCTGATGCCATGCAGGCTGAAACCTATCCAGTCAATGTTGCTCTCTATCAATCTATGTGTGAAATCAGAATCCAGTAAAACACCATTGGTAAGGATATGTGTAGAAACTTCAGGTGATTTTTTTTTGATGTAAGTAATTTTATCCGGCAACTCTTTATCCAAAAGAGGTTCATTCATAAGATAGGGCATTATAACTTGGACTTCTTTTTGTTTTGAACATTCGTCGATAATGTTTTTAAAAAGATTGCCATCTATTTTTTCACCGGAGATTGTATCTTTAATATGAGGGTAGGGGCAGAAAAAACATTTCCCGTTACATCCGGATATAGTTTGAATCATTATATGAGTTGGGAACTTAAGTTTTGGTGTCATGTGTTCTTAGAGAATATTCTTTCGTGAATTTCTTCATTGTGCATTAAATTGTCACATTCTTTAAAACAATCCATTTTTGCAAAATAAGGTTGGGTTTTTTTTAACAATTTAGCGCGAGCTCTAAATCCATTGTAGAGCTGAGAATACCAGATGTCGTTGAATGATTGTAGCATAATGTTGCCCATCGGGTAATTTATACCTCTACAGCAAGGTATGATTTCTCCATTCCCCAAGAGGCGGGTGAAAAACCATCCCACATAACACGGTATCTTATCAATTCTGTTTCTGTCATAATTTCCGGTTGGGGTTCTTGATTCAATTCTTTCTTTAAAACCAATTAGATTCTCTATTTCTATATTGTTATCTTTTAAATAGTTTTCTGCTTTGATTAATTCTTCTTTTGATTTAATGTATTGATTTTCGTTTAAAAGAAGAAAATCAGTTTCTCCTTTAAAAACGTCTGCAAATGTAAAATAAACAGCATCTGCACCTGTTTCTTTGGCAAATTGTGCCATTTGGAATATTTTATCAAAATTATTGTTTGTTATTACATTTGCGATAGTAACTTTAGTTTGTTTTCCCTTTAAGGAGTTTAATATTGTTATGTTTTCTCTGATCTTTTCAAAATCTGCAATTTTTGTTCCAGGATGCATTTGAGTATAAGTGTAAGCATCTGGAGCCCAAATACTTAGGGCCATTTCATCCAGATTGAGTTTTATTATATCTTTTAACATGCTTTCTTTGATATTGTAGAAATTTGTTGTAAGAGTTGTTTTTATATTTCTTGATTTTGTCAGGTCCAATAAATCCAGAATTCCTTCATAAAGCAGAGGTTCTCCCCCACCTGTAAAACGTATTATTCTTGCCCCCATACCAGATGCCTCATCAATAAAAGATGCCATTCTTTTATACGGTATTTGTTTGGCTAACCACTCAGGTGAAGGTTTATGTTCTTTAAGATGTGTAGAATACAACCAGCAGGCATTGCATTTCAACTGGCATTTATTGGTTACATCAATCACTATGTGCTCCGGACCCTGATAAGCACATCTACCGTTAATTATCCCAGCAGTTAACTTAATGGGTGTTTTAAGCAAAGGTTTTTTGTTGATAGGTAATTGGGGAGCTTTTTTTCTCTTATATCGTTTATACTTTACAAATAGATTAAGAAAAAATCTTTCTACATGTGTAAGTGACATTATTTTTTTATGCATATGGATATTTCTTCCGATATCATCACAGCTTTTATAACAGCCAGCTTCTTCTGTATTGGGATCGTTGCCTATCAGTTTAAAAAAATTATCATTCTTCGCATAACAAAGCATCTTCTTCCGACAGTATATCTGTTTCGGCGAATTCCATATTTGAGAGAATTTTTCTTCATACAAATTACCTACAGGAAACCTGTGAGATTTAAGGCAGGTATTGATATTACCATCAGGTAAAATCCTTGCAAATAACCAGCCTATATAACATGGAATAGCATCGATAATATTTTTATCGTATTTGGCTTCTAAAGTTTCTTTCTCCTTGCTGATTCTTCTTAAGAACTGGTCAAATCTAAAGAGATGTACTCCCTTGTAATCGAAATTGAGCATCATTTCTCTTGCCACACTTTGACATGTTTTATGTAATTGTTTTCTTTCCTCCCTATTTAAAGCTAATGCCTCAGTTTTACCGGGTATAGTATCTATCAGAGTAAATTCCACAGATTCACATTTTGTATATTGAGCAAATTCAATCATTTGTTTTATCTCATGGTAGTTTAAATTGAATATCACCTGATAAAGTTTTATATAAGGTGTTTTGTTTTTTTGTTTGTTAAGATATGTCAAATTCTCTTTAATCTGTGCAAAAGTAGCTTCGGTTTTGTTAGGATGAGTTCTAGCATAAGTTTTTGGAGTTCCTGCCCAAACACTTACGGTTAAATGATCAACACCGATGTCGATAATACGGTCTATTTTTTCCTTACTTAGAAGCGTAAAATTAGTATTTACATAGCAAATAAGACCCAGTTTTTTTGTGTATTCTAAAATCTGCATTATCTCGGGATGCATAAATGGCTCACCGCCACCGGAATAATAAACCTCTTTTGCGCCAAGCGTCTTAGCTTCATCTAAAAGTTCCTTTATTATCGCTTTTGGCAGGTATTGTTTTTTCATCTCTTGCGACATTTTTTTTTCTTCTAAAAGAGGAGAGTTGCACCAGCATCCTATACAATCATTATTACAATCATTCGTCAGATCGATTTGAATATGAAACGGTCCTTTGTAGGCAAATTCACCGTCAAAAACACCTATTATATCCAGGTAGTGATTAATAAAATTTCTGGGGATTAAAAATTTTGTTATTCGTTTAAAAGTAGCCTTTCTTCCGTGTGTTTTAAAAGATTCTTTGAGCAGTTTTAACGGTTCTTTTTTTTTATATACACTCGACGGGTCACAAAAGCAATTTTTATCATAATCCTGTGTTTTTATTTCTAGTTCCAGTCTTGCAAAATGAGGAAAATAAGAACCGGAAAACAATTCGATTTTATGGGGCCCATTTTTAAGGTATACTTCTATTTCGGGAAAAAGTTTAAGGTGTTTTTTAGTCCAGCCCGAAGTAGAGCTTTTCATAATCTTACCAAAATATTCACCGTCTATTTTGATCTCAACAGGTCTGGGTATTTCAGCAGCATATTTACTGAAGAGCTTATAGAGACCAGGTTCATTAGTATCAAAGAGATATTCTGCAAATCCAAAACCTGCACCGCCGTCTATAACAAGATTATTACCGAAACCATTATCTGCTTTGTTTAAATTACCCCGGGAAAAACTTTGAGAAGGAATAATAATCTTATTCTTGTTATAAATAGTTTTTATGGATGGCTGCTTTTGAAATTCCGTTTTTTTTGTATGTTCCAAAACTTTTTTATGCACCATTAAATTCATCCCCAGATTATCGCAAACTTTGTAACAATTTATTTTTTCGAAATATTTGTCTTTTTTATTCAGAAAACGCGTTTTATGCCTAAATTCATCATAAAGGTCTGAATTCCAAATATGGGAAAATCTTTTTTCTTTAACATTACCTAATATTAATTCATCTGCTTTGCAGCACGGTTTTACATCACCATTTGTTGTTATGCGTGTAAAATTCCATCCTGCATAACACGGTAGAGTATCTATAAAATCCCCATCCAAATAAGTTGTTTCTTTAACGATTGAATTAACTCTTCTTATAAAAGTTTCGATGCCTAAAATTGTTAAAAGATGTACTTCAAACGGAGTGTTTTTATCTTTATCATAACAGGAAGTGCGTAAAACACATTTTTTACATGTATTGTCGGAAAAATGATATTTCACATGTCTTACATCTTTATCAGGATAAGGTGTTTTTCCTGTACTGTAGTTACCTTTAGGGCATTTTGCCATCCTAATCCCGTTAATTAATTGAAAATTTGAGTCTATTTTCTTTAAAAATCTTCCAAAATCAGAGAGTTCTTTACGGTGACTAGGGTTATCATAAATCAATAAATCTCGATCTGATATGAAATCAGGTATATAATCCGACCTGTTTTTGAATTTATTAAGTATATCTTCAATCTCTTCTGCTTCTTTTTTTGTAATAAGCAAATGGTCTGTTTTTCCAGGGATAGAATCCATAAATTGAAATTCTAAATAATCAACACCCATGTTAAGAGCAAAATCGAGCATTTCAGGTATATTTCTGTAATTTACTTTAGAAATCACATTGTATATTTTAAGAGCAGGAGTATCGTTTTTTCTCGTTTTTATTAAATATTTAAGATTGTTTCCTATTTTTTCAAACATATCTTCGCTTGATCCAGGATGGGTTTTACAATATGTCTTAGCATCCCCAGCCCATAGGCTTGCTGTAATGTAATTTAATCCTAATCGGATGAGGCGAGTAATTGTTTCTTTATCAAAAAGAGTGAAGTTTGTTATCAAATGACATCTCATTCCTCGGGCTTTTATATATTTAATAATTTCAAAAATTTCCGGATGCATTAATGGTTCTCCACCGCCTGTGATCTGTATTTCTTCGGTATCCAGCTTATGAAGTTCATCAACCAGATTCTTTATAACGTTAAGGTCAAGATGTTTTTGAAGTTCGGGATCCTGGCGATTTTTGTTTATAAATGGTGAGTAAAGCCAGCACCCAATGCATGAAATATTGCATTTGTTGGTTACGTCAATAACAGCAATTTTAGGTCCGCAATATGCTCCGTTTCCTTTTAAAATACCTTTAAGCAGATCATTGCTTTTTCTGGTTATATCCGTTATTTCTTTGGTTTTGGAGAATGAAGACATATGTTTTTTTACATTAAGATAAGAGTTTTTCTTTTCCCAGGCAAATTTAATTCCATAGAGTTTCACACAATCCAGAAAAAGTTTGAGTTCTTGCGGTAATGTTTTTTTAAGCAAAAGTTTGTTTTTATGCTCGAACCAGCTTCGATATGCTTTGTTTAAATAATTCTCCAATTCCTCAGGGGTGACATTCTCAATGTTTATTACCGCTGCTTTATGACCGTCAAATAACCCCCAGTCATTCGGTTCTTCCCAGCCTCGCTCTTTAAGAATATTAAAATAACTTGTTCCGGGAAATGGTGTTGTTATTGAGAACTGAACGGAATAGGGATTCAATTTTTTTGCTAAGTCAATTGTTTCTTCTATTGTTTCTTTTGTTTCGCCCGGCAAACCGAATGTAAAGGTTAGATGAGTTTTAATCCCCAGCTTGTTTGTTAAATGTATCATTTTTACAGCATGTTTTAAGTCCATGTTTTTATTGGCGTTGTCGACTAATTTTTGAACTGCGGACTCAACGCCGTATTTTACAGAATAAAGACCTGATGAGCGAAGCTCACATAGTAGCTCTTCGTCCATTAAATCAGGCCTTGCCATAATTGCCCAAGGGAATTTTAATTTCCTATTTTTTATTTCTTTGGCAATGTTAATAAGAAATTTCTTATTAACATTTGCTGTATCATCGTCTATATAAATAGATTTAAATCCCATTTCTTTTATTAGATATTCCATTTCATCTACAACTTTATAAGGATTGCGTAATCGGTAAGTACTACCTTGATACATAATGTGCGGCCAGAGACAAAAAATACATTCATAAGGACATCCTCTTGAGGCCCACATCTGAACAGATGGAAGAGGCATGCCTCCAGGAGCATCAACGTAGTTTTGCATTTGGATATTATTTCTATGTGGCCAGGGTAATGAGTCCAATTCTTTTATAAGAGGCCTGGGGTGGTTTTTACACAATTGCCCGGAGTGCCTGTATATCAATCCTTTAACAGATGAAAAATCCTTATTCTGTTTTATTGTTTGCGCTAATTCAAGAAGAGTTTCTTCATATTCTCCTACCATTACAAAATCTA
Source organism: Candidatus Saelkia tenebricola (assembly GCA_030765145.1). Lineage (GTDB taxonomy): Bacteria > Omnitrophota > Gorgyraeia > Kaelpiales > Kaelpiaceae > Saelkia > Saelkia tenebricola. The sequence continues at coordinate 49,269 of JAVCDA010000002.1, forward strand.
TAAAAGGTTTGTTTTCTAAAAACGACAAGTTTCTCATGTTGTATTCAGGTCCACATACAACAATCGGTGCGATATTTCTCAATTGTTCTAACAGAGATAAGTCATACTGTAATGATGGTGTTGATGTCTCTGCTACAATTAGATCAGGATTTTTTTGTTTTAAGAGTTTCATGAAATCTGATATTTCAATCTGTTCTGCAATAGCGTCTATAAACTCTGCCTGAAATCCATTTTTTATAAGTAAAGAAGTAGCATATCCCAGGAAAAATGGATAAGGTAAATAGTCTTTCTCGCTATAAGGATGTTTTAGATGAGGCCACCTGGATCCGGCTCGCACTCCCCAAAGGCCGTTACTTTTCCAGGGCATATTGGTAATTATTATTTTCATTACACGTTAAATTCCAACACGATTTTAAAAATTTTATGACAGCCTGCATTATATATCTTCTCGTTTAGTAATGCAGCCTGAACAAAATATCCGTTTGAGAATCTGGTTGTATTTTGGATGATTATTTGTGATACATTAATAGAGTCAATAATAGAAAATTTTAATTTTCCAATCTCTGAAGAATTATCCCTAATTTTAAACGAAACTTCTTTTTCGTTTAGTGGAAATTTAACAATATTTTTAATATTGGTTGTTTTAGGTAGAGAAAACTCTCTATTTTTCACCGATATCTGATTATTAATGCAAGTATGATTTAAGATGATTCCAGATTGAAATTCTTCGATAGAAATGCTGTTTTCCAGATTCAAAAACACTTCCCATATCATTGTGTTAGATTTTAATGAGATTTCCCAGAGTTGCGTAAGCGGTAAATTCCACCAGTATTGTTTTACAAGAATTTTATTGTTATTGAGTTTCTGAAAAGAAAATTTTGATTGGATAGAGTCATGATATTTATCCAAATTTTTCAATCTACTGCTTAATCCCACATTATTTGTTAGAGATATATCTTTAAAGTTTATATGTATCTGAGTGGGATTAGCGGTAACCCTAATATCATTTGCATTGACAGATATTGTTTTTAAGCCTTTTATTTTTTTTGATTTTATTTTAAACGAAACATAGTCCCAGGTTTTCATAAAAGTTAATAGAACACCATTTTCTTTAAAATGATGGAAAGTTTTTTTAACTATTTCCATCATTTTCTTCTATCTTTATCGTAGTTTGTAAAGTTATAGAATAATCTTCTGCTATTGATTGTTGGGAAGGATTTATAAATAGCGTTTGTATTATTCGGGCGGAATCATTAGGAGATGTGTTTTCTATGGCAATAAGAGCATTTGGTTCTGTTAGAGGAGGAACAATTTTTAAAAGCGGAAGTTTTTTTGTTTTATCTGCACTTAATATAACTTCTACCCCTTTTATCTTAGGACTAGACCATATTCTATCCCATAGTAAACCGTTATAATTAGTAAAAAACTCAGGAAATTTACCTGCTGCATAATCATTGATTTTCCAAGAGGTATACATCTCATTCAGCATGAAATTTTGCTGAATCATATTAATTGTAAAATTATTTAGATTCTTACAAGTAATATTCCACTGTAATGTATTGTCTGTAAGAATAAAGTCCCATGTTTGCCGGTGTGGTGCATTAATCCATTCCCCATAAAGTTTAAGCTTATCTTGAGTTATCTCAATAACTTCCCAAGTTGCAAAACGGGAATCAAACCATTTTTGTTCATGATATATACTGGAATATAACCCCAGGTTTTTTGTTAAAATTATGTTTTTGTATGATAAACTGCAATATCCCAGTAGAAAATCAATTTGAATGCGTTTGTTTTTTAAAGACAGTTCTTTCATAGGCTTAAGGTTATCAGAAAGTCATTTTGATTTATAATAGATAAAAATTTTATATTTATTCCGACATCATAGTTGTCTTTGACTATTTCAATAGTTGTTTCGCGGTTAAGCTTAATATTAAGCGGCTGAATTAAATTTTTCGTCGATTCTAATCTCAAATTGCTTGCCGTTAAAATGCTTGTTTTTTCTGTAACAGTTCCTTCTGTATGGTCGGTTGTATAATGTTTGTAAAGCAAATCAGGAAATATGACAAAACCTATTGATATAGCAGGGGTTGATGAAGAGAGCTTAAACGTTACCTTGTTTTTATGTGTAGCAGATGAAAATAGAAGCGATGCATTGTTTTTGATAAAATATATTGAGAATTGGGTGTTAGGAAAATCTTCAATATTTATGTCTTGGCACTTGAAATCTTCAAGCGCTTTTTTTTGAGTGTTACTCAAGAAGTTTATTCTTTTGATAAGCGGTGATTGTATTTTTTTGTTCTGAATTAACGAATTGTTGATTTCCGTTAGTAAATCAGCAATAATCAGAAGGTTGTTTGACTGTTTTATCTGATGAGTATTTTTTTCTGTGAGTAACATTTTTAAGCTTATACTGGATTCAGTAACAGGAATTCGTACCACTCGCGCAGGATGATTGAAATAGTGATTAAATAGTTCAAAACACACTGTTTTATCCGAGTAGGTGAATAATGAAACTTCCGGATAGTCTATTTTTGATTGAGGAATTATCTTTAAATGATTCGAGGACATTTCGCCTTGTTTATACCATTCACTCATTAATTCCTTATCTACCGGCGGTAGTTCTAAAACATCATTTTGCGTCTGGAATTTTGAATAGATATCACAAAACATTAAGTTTAATTCCATCTCAGGAAATTCTGATTCTAGAAAAAAACTTATATTTTCTTGGGATATTTTTATCTTGAATATACATACTGGATTATCGGCATATATCCCTTTAGCTTCAATATAATCGAATTTTTCAGTTGTCTTCCACGATAAATCCGTAGAATATATTATCGCGTTATTTTTTTTATAAGAAGCAAATATGCCCAAATCTGTTGTTATGGCCTGATTTTTATGCCTTATAGTTATTCTTCCGTTGTTAAAAACCAGATTGGTTTTTTCATTTTTAACACAAGCTATCCCCCACAAATTCCCGGATAAATCTGTAAATATATTTTTTACTTCTTCCATGCTTCCTTGAGCAAATATTTTGCCTTTTTCCAAAACAATGCATCTTTGACATAATAGATTAGCTAAATCAAAATTATGTGTTACAAGGATTACTGTTTTACCGCTCGATATAATGTTTTTTATTTTTATGATGCATTTTTTTTGAAAATGAAAATCTCCGACAGCTAAAATATCATCTATAATCAATATCTCAGGGTCGGTATGAATTGCCAGTGAGAATGCCAATCTTAAGTACATTCCCTGAGAATATGTTTTCAATGGCGCGTATATAAAATCCTTTAATTCTGAAAACTCAATAATATTATTTAAAACGTTTTGATCATGAATTCCATAAAATTTAAGAACCATTTTAATGTTCTCATATCCTGTAAGTTCAGGGATAAAACCTGCTTCCAGTTCAAAAATACCCCGCACATTTCCGTTAACAGTGATTTCTCCTTTATCAGGCTTAATTATCCCCGCTATTGATTTTAAAAGTGTAGTCTTGCCTGCTCCATTAGACCCTAAGACAGCCAGTACCTCCCCCTTATATACAGTAAGAGTAATATCATCTATAGCTTTGATTTCTTTTTCTATCTGTTTTTCAGGATAGCTGAATTTTATCCTGTAATTTTCAGAAACATTTTTTACTGTAACAGCAATATTCTCATTTACCATAGTTTTTCCTAATTCTGTTTTTTACTGCATAATATTTTATAACAATTTCAAATTTTTTTCAGGATTGAATTCTCCATTTTTTTATATAAAAAATAAGCCAGAATCAAAAATAATACAGCAAATATGAAAGCGTAAACATTGCCTCTACCCATAAAAGATGAGTAGTTTTCCAGCAATACGCTTCTGTAAAGATCTATGAAATATGAAAGAGGATTACAATAAATTATAAATCTAAATCTTAACGGTACCATCAGAGGATTGTAGAAAACAGGTGTTAGCCAAAATAAAACCATAAGAACTGTTCCTAAAATGTGTTCTAAGTCTCTGATGTATAAATTGGTTATAGAAATTATAATCGTAACTGCTGCCAAAAATATAGTAAAGGAAACTGTTGGAATAATCAAGAGTATGAATTTATATAATAAAGCAGGATTATAAAAAGCAAAAACAGGCAGAAGTACCGCTATTCCTATTAAATGTTGAATTAGATTTGAACATGTTACAGAGAGAGGATACAAGAGATGAGAAAATGGAAATTGATGCATCATGGGTTTTTCTCTTACAAAAGCCTGGGTAGCTTCCGTTGTTAGATTGGTAAAATACAACCAGGGAATAAGCCCTGAAAGAACAAAAATATGAAAATCTTTCTGATCTATTTTGAGTACTTTCATAAAAACAAATGTTATAGCAATCATTAGAATTATAGGTATCAAACCTGCCCACAAAATACCCAGAAAGGTAGAAGCATATTTGAATTTTAAATTTCTAATTGTTAAATCTCTTAAATTCTCGATGGTTTTTATTAGCACCTGTTTCTCTCCTTGATAAAACTTTGCAATTCTTTTAATGCTGTTTTTGTATAGCTATAATTGCTTATTAATAAAAATATTAATCGCGGCAGGTCATATAATAACAGGGATAAAATAATATAGGCCGTATTTTTAAGTTTAAAATATTTTAAAATAAGAAAATATCTGTTTCTAAAAGAAAGGTATTGGGCGTGTTTTGAATTTATATTGCTCCCGCCGCGATAATGATATCCAATAGCTTCGGGGATATATTCAAAACGGTATCCTTTATTCTGAGCTCTGATAGCAACATCGAAATCTTCCACCAGATAATGTAGTTTAGAATCGAAATATTCTCCATTTGCACCAACTATGTTTTCTAACATCGATCTTTTATATACAGCTGCACATGCACATGGTCCGATGACTTTTAAAGAAGAGGCTTTAAAATTTTTATATAATTTTCCTGCTCCGTGGTCATAGAAACGATAGAATTTAGTTAATATAATACCTAAAGAATCAATACGCTTAGGATCTCTCATGTTTAAAACAGTACCTCCCCACATACCGGTATCAAACGATGCATTTAAACTTCTGTGGATAATTTTAGAAATATAGTCTGGTTGTAAAATAACATCAGAATCAAGTGTCATAACATATTCAGAATTTGTGTTTTTTATAACCTGGTTTCTGGCAAAACATACTCCGTAATTTTTAATATTCCTAATAACAGGAATATTAAACTCGTTTAAAATATCCGCTGTATCGTCTTGGGAATTGTTATCAACAACCCTTATTTCCACATAGGGATAATCTTGAGCTAAAACTGATTTTAGACATTTTTTAATAAACTTCCCGGCATTATATGCAGGTATTATCACCACTACCTTAGAATAACTATCCATTTAAGTATTTATGCCACCTCTAAAATAATAAATGCTAATCCTTCTTTCCGTACTTATTGAAATATAGTATTTTCTCCAATGGTCTTTTAGGTACGTAATGAATACCTTTTTTATCTTGGTAGTATTTTGTTTTTTTATCTGTTTCTATAGTTTTTGGGGTCTCTTTCGGATATCCTAATGCAATTAAGGAATCAAGCTTTACGTGTTTTGGTAAGCTTAAAATTTTAGAGATTTCTTTTTTATTTATTGCGCCCAACCAACAGCTTGCTATTTTAAAACCCAATGCCGACAACATGATGTTTTCAGCCGCAGCACCGAGATCCCTTAAATCAGATTTTGAGCTTCTAGTACAATTTATAGCAATCCCTACATAATAAAGAGGTCTTTCCTTAATACCAGGAGTTCCTTGGGGATATATATATGCAGCCCATTTTGTATAAGGGAATATTCTTTGTGTCGTTTTGTTATTGGTTATTAATATATATTCCAAAAACTGTAAATTTGCAGCGCTCGGCGCACATCTGGCAGCATTAATAATCTTTTTTAAAACAGGAAGTGTTATTTTACGTCGAGAAAATTTTCTAACAGTTCTTCTTTTGATAATCAAACTATATAACTCATTTTTTTCCATATTAATTAAAATTTTTCCCAGTGCAGCAATTCGTCAAGAGGTCTCTTCTCTGCCTTAGTAATTAAATCATTTTTAGGATAACCCAAAGATATTATGCTTATTAGATTGTATTCTGATGGTGCTTTTAACAGTATTTTTATATCTGGAACATAATCTTTTTTATCTCCGGCAATCCAGCAGGATGCTATTCCATAACTCGTTGCAGCAAGCAAAATATTTTCAGTTGCAGCTGAACAGTCCTCAAGGTAATATTTCGTTGGCCTGGAGAATATAACTATACAAGCAGAAGCTTCTTTTAAAAAAAGTGCGTTTCTGTTTGTTAAGCGGGAAATTTCTTTAAGAGTTTCTTTGTTCTTTATTACAATAAATTCCCAAGGTTCTTCTCCTCTTGCTGTAGGAGCCATATGACCGCAGTCGATTAAGTCTAATAAGATTTCATCGGAGATTAGTTTGTCTTTATATTCCCTAATGCTGCGTCTTTTTTTTATTATTTCTCTTGTCCCCATCTTAATCCATTTTTAAAATTGCCAAGAATGCTTCTTGAGGGATATCGACTTTACCAAATTTTTTCATACGTTTCTTACCTTCTTTTTGCCTGTCCCAGAGTTTTCTTTTTCTTGTAATATCTCCCCCATAGCATTTTCCAGTAACATGTTTTTTTAAAGCAACTACAGACTCGCGGGCAATAATTTTTCCTCCTATTGCAGCTTGAATTGCCACTTCGAATAACTGCCTTGGGATCGTAGATCTTAATTTTTGAACCAGCTGCCTGGCTTTATAATTGGATTTCTCTTTATCTATTAAAAGAGATAGCGCTTCGCAGATTTCTCCGTTGATAAGAATATCAACCTTAATTAAATCAACTTCTCTATACTCTAAAAACTCATAATCCAAAGAACCATATCCACGGGTCATGGATTTTATTTTATCATGGAAATCAATCAATATTTCCGCCAGTGGTAATTCATAAGTCAATCCTACTCTTTTTTTGCCGTAATACTCTGTTGCTTTATATATTCCTCGTTTTGCCTGGGTAAGCTCCATAATAGCCCCAATTGAATCTGGAGGCACTAATATATAAGCTTTGACATAAGGCTCCATTACTTGTGTATCCCGGGATTGATTGAATTTAGAAGGTGTATCAACCTCTATTTTCTCCCCAGTCTTTTTTAAAACAATATATTTTACGTTTGGAGTGGTAATAACAATGTTTATTTTGAATTCTCTTTCTAGTCTTTCTTGGATAATTTCCATATGCAAAAGCCCTAGGAATCCGCATCTAAAACCCGGTCCTAAGGCAGGAGAATTCTCCGGCTCAAATATCAATGCTACATCAGTAAGTGAAAGTTTCTCTAAAGCTTCTCTTAAGATATTGACATCAGACGTACTGACCGGATAAAAACCTGCATAGACCATTGGTTTATGTTTTTTAAATCCCGAAACAGCAACAGATGTGGGGTTTTCAAATGAAGTTACAGTATCTCCTGAAATTATCTCTCTTGGAATTTTAATGTTTGCAGTAATAAAACCTACATCTCCAACACTAAGCGAATCAACAAACTTAGGGTAGGGAGTTAATATTCCGATTTCTTCGACTTCATATTCTTTACCTGTGGCAAACATTTTTATTTTATCTTTGGGTTTTATTATGCCGTCAAAAACTCTTAAGTAAATAACCACCCCTTTATAAACATCGAAATAAGAATCAAATATCATTGCTTTAAGAGGTTCTGAGACGTCTCCTTGCGGTGGAGGTACATCTTCTACAATACGCCTTAAAATATCGTCAATCCCAATACCCTCTTTAGCGCTGGCTCTTACGATTTGTTCCTTTTCTATTTGCAGGATATCTTCAATCTGAACCTCGATTTCTTCTGCTCGTGCATTCGGCAAATCTATTTTGTTTATAACAGGAATAATTTTTAAGTTTTTTTCAAGAGCAAAATGAAGATTTGCAACAGTCTGCGCTTCAACACCCTGAGCAGCATCTACAACTAAAAGAGCCCCTTCAGAACAGGATATGGATTTTGTAACTTCGGACGTAAAATCCACATGTCCCGGGGTATCGATTAAGTTAAGTTCATAGTTTTCTCCATCATAGTTATATAACAGTCTTACAGCACTTGCTTTAATAGTTATTCCCCTCTCCCTCTCTAAGTCCATATCGTCAAGAATTTGGGATTTAAAAGATCTTTCTGTTATAGCATTTGTATTGAGTAGAAATCTATCTGCAAGCGTAGATTTTCCGTGGTCAATATGTGCAATTATAGAAAAGTTTCTTATTAATTTAGGATCCATTTTATTTTATCGATAAGGCAAATTTTTTACCGAAAGAAACAAGCTTTTTAACCTTATCAATGGAAGAACTTTCAGAATATATCCTTAAAATAGGTTCTGTTCCTGATAATCTGAAAATCAGCCAGCTGTCGTTGGCGAGAATTATTTTTATTCCATCAGTTTTTTTGATATCCACAACTTCAAAATTACAGACTTTTTTAAACGGATGACTTTTCAGCTTTTTGAAAAGTTTGGGTTTTAATTTGTCAGGATAGTGAATATCGACTCTTTCGTAGTAAAACTTGCCAAATTCATCCTCGACTTCATGGATAATCTGATTGATTCCTTTGTTTTCATGAGCCATAAGTTCAACCAGCAAAAGTCCGCTCAAAACACCGTCTCTTTCAGGGATATAGTTTTTAAACCCAATACCACCGGATTCTTCTCCTCCTATTAAAACATCTATTTTTTTCATAAGTTCAGCAATATGCTTAAAACCAACTGGAGTTTCATATACCTGGAGTTTAAATTTACGGGCAATAACTCCTATTAAAGAACTATTAGATATTGTTTTTACAACTGCACCTGTTTCTTCCCGGTTTTTGATGAAATGGATAAGTAAAAGAGCCATGATCCATCCGGGATTTAAGAAACGCCCTCCCTTTGCTATCGCACCGATTCTGTCTGCATCCCCGTCGGTTACAAGACAGATGTCATATTTGCTGCTCTTCATGATAGATAGAGAGTCTTTAAGGTTTTTAGCAATAGGTTCCGGACTAATTCCGCAAAATGAAGGATTTAATTCACCCCTTATTGTATCAACTTGACAATTTGAACCTGCTAAAATATCACACAAGAGATGATCTCCTGTTCCATACATCGCATCGTGTAAGATTTTGAATTTACTTTTTTTGATAACATCAAAGTTAATATAATTTCTCAAATATTTGACATATTCTTTTCTATAATCAGTTTCTATAATCTTTCCCCTTTTCAAAGCTGTATCGTAATCCATTTCTCTTACTTTTGATTTCCCGAACAATTTCTCTATTTTTTTTGTTTCTGTTAAGGCGGCAGGAGAAGCCTCATCTGTTCTTATTTTTATCCCATTAAAATTCGCAGGATTATGGCTTGCCGTAATCATTATCCCGCCGGAAAATTTATATTTTTTGATTGCGAAGCATAAACAGGGAGAAGGTAAAGCGGATTTAAATATCCAAACACCTATATTATTTGCCGCTAAAACAGATGCAACTGTTTTAGCAAATTCCGGGGATAAAAATCTGGTGTCAAACCCCACAACTACTTTTAAATTTCTTTTTTTTGTATCTTTTAGAGAATCAGCATATGCCTGGGCAACTTTTCTTACATTCTCAAATGTAAAATCTTCAGCGATTATCGCCCTCCATCCATCAGTTCCGAATTGTATCATTGCTTTCTCCTTTTAACATTTTTTAAACTATTAATTGCTTCTGTTCTATCTGAAGCTCCAAATATATATGTACCTGCAACCAAGATATTGCAACCTGCTTCAACTGCTGACTCAGCTGTTGAAGCATTTATTCCACCGTCTATTTGTATATCACCTTTAAACTGAAGGTCTTCTCTTAATATTCTTACTTTATCTAAAACGTCGTTAATAAATGATTGCCCTCCGAATCCTGGATTGACAGACATAATAAGTATAAAATCTAAATCTATAGTGCTTAGAATTTCCCGGAAACATTCTACTTTAGTCGGCGGATTTATTGTAAGAGCGGTGCGTATTCCTTTTACGCTTTGATATGTTTTAACGAGATTTTTGATATTTAACCCCGTATCTTCTAAAAACACTTCAACATGAAAATTAATTATATCAGCTCCTGAATCTATAAACTCAGGAATATATTTGTAAGGATCTTCAATCATTAAATGGACGTCTAAAGGAAGGCTTGTAACTTTTTTTATGGTTCTTACAATCCCAGGACCTATTGTGATATTAGGTACGAAATGTCCATCCATAATATCAATGTGCATTAAATCTACACCCCGTTTTTCTACGTCGATTAGCTCTTCAGCAAGTTTAGAATAATCCGCAGCCAATATTGACGGTGCGATTTTGATTTGAGGATAGTAAACCATAATTATTTCTCCTTGTTGTTTATTTACGTTGTTTTCTGGCAAATAGAGAGTATACCCTGCTAACGTTTTCAAGGGTTATTATGCCTTTTAAAATTCCTTCGTTATCAATAACAGGCAGTGCTTTTAAATGTGTGCTTTCCATTTTGCTATAAGCGCTTCCAAGGAATTCACTACTTGTTGCAGTAGGAAAATCTACCAGCATGATTTCATACACTTTCTTATCTAATTCTTTATTTTGGACGGTTAAAATAATCTTCTCACGCGGTAGGAATCCAGTTATTCTACCTTCATCTGTTACAACCGGAAAATCTTCTTGATTAGAATGTAGCATCTGGTTTAAAACATCCGACATAGTAGTTTGGGGATTTACTGAATAAACATTTTCCGGGAGAACATCCAAAACTTTAATGTTATTTAGTGTAGATTTTAAACTGGCAACGGATTGTTCCTGAGAAGCTGCCATAAATACGAACAATGCAATCAAAAGCAAAATTAAATTAGGCGGCTGTGACGTTAGAGCTATAAATGCAAATATTAGTGCAAAAAGATGCCCGAATCCGACAGCTATTTTTGTTGCTTTCAGGTAAGAAAATTTTATTGCCAAAAGAGACCTTAAAATTCTTCCGCCATCCATAGGGAAAGCCGGCAACAGGTTAAACCCTGCTAAAATCGGATTTATCCAATAGGCATAAGCCATTGTACCTGACCAAGTTATGAGGCTAGGATGAGAAAGAGAATATGAACCTAAAACAATCTTCAACGGAAAATACAAAACAAGTGCCAGTATTATGTTAAATAATGGGCCGGCGATTGAGATCATGAATTCTTGCATAGGGGTTTTTGGGTTCGAGCGCATATTAGCAATACCCCCAATAGGTAAAAGAATTATCTTATCAACCTTGATTCCGTAATTCTTAGCAACTACGCTGTGCATTAATTCGTGCGCAGCAACGCAAGTAAAAATTGCACATATTATAAAAATCCCTTTCATTCCGTACATAAACCAGAAGAATATTGGCAAAATCAAAAATGTTATATGCATCTCTAATTTTATGCCCAGTATTGTTAATATCTTAATCGTGCCTTTCATTTCTCAACCATTCCAGATAAGATTGTAAGATTATTTGAGCAGATATCATATCTAATTTGCTCTTCTGTTTTTTTGCATTCAATTCTCTTAGAGCCATCTCTGCTTCTTTTGTAGAAAACCTTTCATCCCATAATATAACCTTAGTATTAAAATGATGTTCAATCAGCTCTGCTGTTTTTTTTGTTTTCATTGTGGCAGTTGATTCTTCGCCGTATTTATTCAGAGGATTTCCAATAACAACGCTTTGGATATCGTAAATATTAAAATATTTTGATAATTTGTTTAACAAATCAGACCTTCCTCGGATGTGTAAAACATCTAGCCCTTGAGCAAATATTTTTAAAGGGTCAGATACCGCAACCCCTACCCTCTTTTCTCCTAAATCAAGCGAGAGGAATCTTTTTTCCATCTAATACACTCCTGATTCGGCGAGTGAATTTGGCTATTTCATCCACTGCCATTTTTTTATTATTAATGTTTTTCTCAATAATTTTAACAATAGCACTTCCGATAATAATGCCGTCTGCATATTCTGCTAATGTTTTTGCCTGTTTAGCTGTCGAAATACCAAACCCCACACAAACCGGAAGAGTTGTATTCTTTTTAACCAGTTTAATGTGTTCTATCGCTTTTTTTTCAAAACCTTGATGTTGACCAGTCACACCTTTAATAGAGATGTAATAGATAAATCCTGATGCATTACTATTAATTTTTTTCATTCTCAGAGAAGGTGTTGTCGGAGAAATAAAACATATTGAAGCAAGATCTATTGCTTTTGAATTTTTGATGAATTTCTTTGATTCCTCAAATGATAAATCAGGTATTATAATTCCATCTAACTTTGTTTTTTCACAAACCTTAAAAAACCTTTCCTCACCCATCATGAAAACAGGATTATAATAACTCATAAAAAGAATTGGCACCGAAATTTGTTTTTTTATGTTTTCAAGCATTTTGAATCCTTCTATTAAACTAGCACCTTTATTAAGAGCTCTTATCGAAGCTTTCTGTATTACAGGACCATCTGCCATGGGGTCGGAAAATGGAATACCTATCTCAATTGCATCAGCTCCATTATTCTCGAGGGCTTTAAGTATTTTAAGAAAATATTCTTTATCGGGATCCCATAGAGTTACAAAGGGGAGAAACAGCTTTCTTTTTTGTTTCTTAAGCAGCGTAAAATGTTTTTGTAATGAATTCATACTAAATGCTCCTTAACTATATCAATGTCTTTATCTCCTCGTCCGGAAAGGTTGAGTATCACAATATCCAGTTTTTTAAATCTCTTTTTATGTTTTATAAGATAACCTATGGCATGCGAAGGTTCTAATGCAGGTATTATACCTTCGGTTTCAGATAAAAACTTAAATCCTAAAAGCGTTGTTTTATCATCAACCGCATAATATTGGGCACGTTTTATATCTTTATAATAAGCATGTTCAGGACCTACTCCGGGATAATCAAGCCCGGCAGATATTGAATGTGCTGTTTGAATCTGCCCGTTCTTATCTTGTAGGAGATAACTTTTTGCCCCCTGGAAGACTCCTATTGTTCCCTTACATAAACTGGCTCCATGCTCTTTGGTATTTAAGCCCCGTCCAGCAGGTTCAACACCGATAAATTTTACTCTTTTATCTCTATAAAACGGATGAAATAACCCCATAGCATTGCTTCCTCCGCCTACACAGGCAACAAGATAATCGGGCAAACGTTTTTCATGCCTTAAAATCTGTTTTTTGACTTCCTTACCTATAATGCACTGAAAATCTCTTACTATCATAGGATATGGATATGGACCAACAATAGAACCTATAACGTAATGTGTGGTATCAATATTACTAACCCAGTCTCTAATTGCCTCATTGATAGCATCTTTAAGCGTCATGCTTCCAGAATCAACGCATTTAACTTCAGTTCCTAAAAGCTGCATCCTAAACACATTAAGGCTTTGCCTGTGCATGTCTTCTTTCCCCATGTAAACACAACATGGCATTTTGAATAAAGCTGCTGCTGTTGCTGTTGCAACACCATGCTGGCCTGCACCTGTTTCAGCTATAATGCGTTTTTTACCCATCATCTTTGCCATTAAAACCTGCCCCAGAGTATTGTTTATTTTATGGGCACCGGTATGAGCTAAGTCTTCACGTTTTAAATAAATTTTAAATCCTAAATATTTGGAAAAATTTTCTGCAAAATAAAGCGGGGTTGGTCTACCTGCATATTCTTTGAGATAATAATTGAGTTTGTTTCTAAACTCTTTAGATTTTTTGAAATAAGCGTATGAAGTTTCAAGCTCATTTATTGCTACGATAAGAGTTTCAGGGACAAATTTCCCGCCAAAATTTAGAAAATAACCTTTTTTATCAGGATACATAACTCATCTGCCTATTTGTTTACGGAACAGTTCCCGTATTTGTTTAAATATATCATTGTATTCTTGTGTCCTATAATCAGGGTAAGTCCATAGAAAATTCTGAAAATTATCATCTTTATAATAAAGGGTTATTTCTGCATATATACCTTGTGATAAATAAAACCTCTGGAGATTATCTTTTGTTGAAGCTAAAATCAATTTCCCTTCGTTTAAATATCCAGGATCAATATTGATACTCCGTTTTGAATTAATTGCATTTTTTTTCTCCAAAATATTTGTGTGAAGTTTTATGCCAGAAAGTTCTTTAGGGTGTATCAGCTTCTTGAAGCTTATGAATCTTCTAAGCAATCTCTCCCCCATCTCTTGAGTATAATAATCTGTAAAATTAAAATCGATTATATTACTTTTAAAATCTATTTTGTCGTATTTTCTTTCTAACATTTTCTCAACATTTTCGAATAAGCTGCCATTGTTTGAAATCATACCCATTATCAGTTTTACAGGTGATACCTTCCTTACAAGCCCCATTCTTCTTCCCAGATAGAAGCTACAAATTTAGCCATTAATTCATGATCTTTTATTCCTGGAGAGCTTTCTATTCCGGATGAGATATCTACTGCATAAGGATTGACTTCCTCAATAGCCTTTTTTATGTTATCCGGATTAAGTCCTCCGGAAAGAATTATCGGTATCTCAAACTTGCGCGCTCGACGTGCTATATCCCAGTCAAAAATTTCACCAGTCCCACCGGCTACATTTTTCTTATAGCTATCCAAAAGTATTGCATCTAAAAAATTATATTCACTGATTATATCAAGCAATTCTTCCCCCTTAACCCTAAGTGCCTTTATGCAGCGGTATCTTCCCTGGACTTTTCTGCAAAATTCAGGGGGCTCGTCGCCATGAAGCTGGATCACATCAAGCTTACAAACAGATGCAATTTCTTCTATTTCTGGAATATCTGAATTTAAAAACACACCGACTCGCAAAACAAAAGGCGCAAGGTGCGAGATTATCTCAGCTGCTTTTAATGGTGTAATATATCTGGGGCTGGTTTTTGCAAAAACAAACCCAATTGCACTTATTCCAAGGCGTGACGCAGCTAATGCATCCTCAGTATTCGTAAAACCGCAAAATTTAATCCTGACCATAACCCAATAAACTCCTTATTTTTTCTGCTGAATCAGGCGAGGTTAAAATAGATTCGCCTATTAAAAAAGCATCTGCGCCTAAACTCTTTAAGTATAGAATATCTTTATAATTTTTAATTGCGCTTTCAGATATTTTAAAGATTTCTTCCGGAATTTCCGGAAGAAGATGCGTTGATATTTCAATATCTGTCTCTAGGGTAGATAAGTTTCTGTTGTTAACTCCGATCATTTGAGGCGTCAACTCCAAAACTTTATTTAAATCATCCTGGTCATGGATTTCAAACAAAACATCCATTTCAAGATTACAAGCTACGTCATTTAACAAATCTAATTCTTCTAAGCTTAGTATTTTTGCAATAAGAAGCACAGCATCAGCTTTAAAATATTTACTTTCATATATCTGATATTCGTCAATTATAAAATCTTTTCTTAAGACAGGTAACGTTGTGCTTTTTTTGATATTTACTAAATCTTCTGTCTCACCTTTAAAAAAATCTTTTTCTGTAAGGACTGATATTGCAGCAGCTCCGTTAAGTTCATAGAGCCTTGCAATTTCAATTATACTTGCATCGCTATCTAAGATGTCCCCCTCAGAAGGAGAGGCTTTTTTAATCTCAGCGATAATTCTGATGTTCGCTTCTTTTTCTTTAAGAGATTTTAAAAAATCGCTTTGGCCAAATCCCTCTTCAAAAAGAGCTTTTTTTAGCTCTGAGAGAGAAAATTTTTCTTTTGTTTTCGCGATTGCTGCTCTTTTTTTCTCTAATATATTATTCAGAATAGACATTTTTAAAATATGCTCTTATTTGGTTTAATTTTTCCAAAACTTTTTTATCTTTCAACAAAACTTTTATTTTTTCATATCCTTCACGAGGATTTTTTACTTCATCCAGCATAAATAAAGTCCACCCGGCATTGAGGGCAATAGCATCTAATTCAGGAGAATTTATACCATTTAAGACTTTCTCTGCTTTTTCTTTTGATTCGATAAGATTAGATACTTTTAATGCATTCGGAGATAAATTTTGATAATTTAAGTCTATTGGCATAATTTCAATATCTGTAATCTCTCCATTTTTAAGCAGCTTGGCTGAAGTAGTCGTAAATATCGATATTTCATCCATACCGTCATTTGCATAAACTATCAGCGCAGCATTCAAATTCAGATTCTTAAGAGCATTTGCAACAGGATCAAGTAGCTTCTTGTCATATACACCGAGTATCTGATAATTTGGGTTCGCTGGATTTGCCAAAGGCCCTAAAATATTGAATATTGTTCTCATCCGGAGATGTTTTCTTACCGGCATGGCATATTTCATTGCCGGATGATAATAGGGGGCAAAAATATATCCAAAACCAACCTCTTCTATAGCTTTTTCTAATATATTCTTATCTTTAATGAGAGGTATTCCTAAAGATTCAATTAAATCAGCGCTTCCGCAAGAGCTTGAAACAGAACGGTTTCCGTGTTTAGCAACAGGTATTCCATATGCTGCAAGCACGAGTGAAACAATGGTTGAAATATTGAAGGTATAAAGTCCATCTCCACCCGTCCCGCAGGTATCTATCAATCTGCTAACTTTAGGACGAATAGGTATTGCTTTTTCTCTTAAAACAGAAGCTGCAGCAGCTATCTCATCAGGAGTTTCAGTTTTCTCCTTAAGAGTGGTGAGAAATGAGGAGATTTCATCAAAAGATGCAGTTCCGGTCATAATTTCCCCCATTACAGCCTTCATAATATCTGAAGTAAGATTTATCTTCTTTGTTAATAATTTAATAGCATCGTTTATCATAACTTATTATTTTATAATATAAGGGTTTTAATTACAATTTTATTCTTGGGATTTGCAGAATTAAAGGTTTTTCTATACCTCTTTTACTTCACTGTCCAGCCATTTTAAATAATCGCTGTTTCCTTCAACAACGGGTAAAGCCATAATTTCGGGCATTTGATACGGATGTATTTTCTTGATAGCCTTTTCTATTTTATTATAGAGTGCTTTTTTGCTTTTTATGATACAAATCCATTCATTGGCGTTTTCTACATTACCTTCCCACCAATAAGAGCTTTTTACAGGGCCTAATACTTGGGTGCAGGCTGCGAGTTTTTCCTGAATTAAATCTTCTGCTATTTTTTCAGCATTCTCTTTGCTGTCGGTTGATGTGATTATCTGGATATATTCTCCCATAAGAGCCTCCTTCTTCTTGCAACCTTTTAAGGATATCAACCATGCCTCTGGTATCTAAGTCACAATATTTCTCTAGTGAGGCGTAAATATCGCGACGTTTTTTCTCATCTGTATCTTTATTAAACGTTACCGTATAATACTGAATACTTGCTTCTCCTCCATCGGCAATTTCCATGTCTTTATAACTATCTTTAGTAAGAACAGGGAGCACTTTTTTAAGCGAATTGCTACCCTGTTGAGAAGGATGATGGTAAAAAAAACTCCTGAATGGCATCAACAAATCAGAGAATCTACTCTCAATCTCATCAAACCAATCCTGATATTGAGTAAAAACCTCACTTGACTTCCTGAGTACATTTATTTCAAAATTAGCGTTATAGGCTATAATAGAACCACGTAAACCTAATAATTTTTTAAGATTTTTTAAAACTTCAATTCTGGGATCTTCTTCACCTTGTGCAAGATAGGCATATACATCAGGTTTTACTCCCTCTTCTCTTATAACATATAAAACATATTGGAACGGAATATATTCATAAGGCCTTGATAAATCATAAATCGGAATAGCTGGATTTATGGTTTCAAAATCCAAAAAATAAAGCGGATATTCCAACTTGCTCACAAACTCTCGCAGAGCTTCTTTGTTTACATAAGGAGTCTGTTCCTTATAACTTTTAAGTTGAATAGTTTGCTTTTCACTGAGTATGAAATCATCAGGGATATCTTTGATATCCAAAATACCCATATCCAAAAGATCAAAAGCCAATGTTTTCCCTCTGTAAAGGTTAAATACATTACTCCCAGTAGGAAGAAAACTCCAGCAAATATATTTAAGAGGACATTGATAAGGCTTATCACACTGTTGGCCTATGGGTGTATCGGGACATTTTTTAGAATCAATGGTCTTAAACATATTGGCAATATTCTCTTCTATAGTATTGATATTTTCCTCTACTTCATAGCTGATATTCTCAATACTGAAGAGGCTTAGAGGGTCAATTTCACCATGTTTAATATATTCGTTATTAATATGAACAAGAAAGCAGTTTTTGATTTTCAGCCCGGATTTTTCCAAACAGTATCTCTGGAAAGCAACATCGTTAATATGTTCTTTTTTAACCCGGGTTGTACTTTTAACCTCAATAATATCCCATGAATCATCTTCTGCAGGATTTAAGATGTCTATTCTGGAATACAGATTGTTTGTTAAAATACCTGCTTCAAATAACGAGTTGCGTTGTTTCAGAAGTTCTTTAGTTTGATTGATATTGGTCATGAAGGCTGTTTTAGGAATATCAATCCCTTGAGGATATAATCTTTTAGCTAAATCACCTACTAATTGACCCTGTTGAAATCTAAATTGAGTAGCTAAATCAAAATCAGGTATTTTATCCGGTTCATTATACTTAGTCCATAAATATTTAGGACATTGTAATCCAATTAAATACTTTGATTTTGTAAGCAGCTTGCTATAAGCCATCTAAAAGAGAATCTTCAAGAAAAACTAAATTTGTTTATAAATTCAAACTTTATTCCATATGACTCAGTGCTTCCTGCATCAAAGGAAGAATACCTTCTACCTCCTCCTTAGTTATACGGCCGAGCTTTGCAAATCTTAATTCACCGGAAGGTCCCTGACTTTCTCTTGAAATCTGAAGTTTTTTTGTTCCCTTATTGTAAGAATATACGCTAACTGTAAGACGCTCTACATCAGTTTCCCAGACAGCAGAAAACAGAGATTCATCTAAAGTAGGGTCATAACCTGGCATATCAATCCTCCTTTTTGTATGATTTATAGAATCATACTATATCTGACAGTAATATTCAACAATTATGATTTCTCAGGAGGAGCCATAAATTCAGCTCCTATAGGTTCTGGCAGAGATTCCTTAATTATTTTTTCTATTGTATTTTTTGCTTCCCTATCAAGCTCCCATCCCATAATCTCATTAACAACCTCTAACTGTTCAGGTTGCCTGGCACCCCAAAGTGCAATATCAACCCCTTCATGATCTAAAACCCAACGCACAGCTATATAAATAATACCTTTATCGTATTTACCTTGTGTAAACTCATTCAGCTTTTCAACCGCATTTAAATATTTACTATAATTAGGCTCCTGAAATTTAGGATCTATTTTTCTTATATCATCTCCCTTAAATTCAGTATCAGACTTCATTCTCCCGCTCAATAACCCCCGACATAATGTTCCATATGTTAAAGTCGTAATACCGTAAGTATGACAATACGGTAGGACATCAAATACTGCACCCTGTTCAAAAAGATTAAATGGTGGTTGAGATGTGTGTAATGGAGAATACTCTCTGAATTTATCCATCTGCTGTGGAGAATAATTGCTTGCTCCAATAGCACGGATTTTACCATTTTTGTAAAGCTCATGCATAACATCAGCAGTCTTACCTATTGGAGTTGAGGCATCAGGCCAATGTACCTGATAAATATCGATATAATCCGTACCTAAACGTTTTAACGACTCATCTATTTCTTTTAAAATTCTTTTTTTGCTGGAATTCCGAAAAATTTTATTTCCATCCCACTCAAGCCCAACTTTTGTCGCAATAATGACATCTTCACGCCTGCCGTAAATAGCAAGAGCTTGGCCGATAATCTCTTCAGCTTTACCCATGCCGTATACGGGAGCAGTATCTATCAAATTAACTCCTCTTTCTAGCGCAGCAAGAATAGTGTTGATAGCATCGTGCTCACTGGTCCCGCCCCAAAGCCAGCCGCCTATAGCCCAACTCCCAAGACCGATGCGGGAAACAGGCTGAATATCAGTATTCCTTATTTTCGTATATTTCATAATATTAATTATACAATATCAGAAAAAATACTTATATCGAAAACTGAAGGAGTATTTGTGGATTCTCTAATTAGTTTTTCAGTATATCTTATCTGCAAAAAAAGATTTATTTTTGGGATTGGAAAATATTTTTGATTATATCCGTTGTTTTCCCTGCTACTCCCTCAACAACTTCCTTGGCCCCTCTTCCAAGACCACCGATAGTTTTATTCAAAACTCCAGTAGTTAAGTCTTCTATGGCGCGCAAATCAAAATCGATTAATTTTGCTATATTTGTTTTTATCAAAGCTTTTACAACAATTAGACGTGCCAGAGATTTAAAATCAGTGATATTCTCATATTCCTCATCAATGTTTACTTTATATTCTTCAATCTCAGGTTCACCGCCTTTAGAATAATCTTTATAGATAACACGTTCGATTTTTAATTTTAACATATCTATCTGAACGTTGTTTTTATCCGGGGTTTCTTTTTTTACTGCAAGCTTTTCTTTTTTTTGCGATTCTTTAATCACTTTCAAAGAGTTAAGGTTTAGCTCGCCATCTTCATTTTTTATTACCACAAATTCTTTCAAGTTAATTCTAATTTCTTTAAAGTAAATAGTACCTTTTAATATTGCAGGTAAATCATAATTGATATATATCTCAGGCATCTCAACCATTAATCTGTCTTTAAAATTCGGAGGATTATATAATTTCATCTCTTCTATCCCTATGATAGTTTCTTTTATGCCCACGTTCATATCTTTAATACTAAGCTTAAGTCCGGTAAAAGCTTTTACCCCTTTTGAAACAGCAAAATTCACCACCAGGTTTTTAAATAAAAAAAGACAAACTATTAAAATTAGAGTAATTAAAGTCAGTATTTTAATTATTTTTTTCATTTACTTCTCCTTTTTATTCAATTTTTATAGAAGTTTTACCAACATGACTAATAATAACATATTTAAAATCAGCTTTCAACATTTGAAACTCTTACAACTATTAAAATTAACTTGTTTTTAGATTAATTTTATGATTATATTATTCAAAGATATTAAAAGGAGGAAATAATGAGAATTGTTTTAAAGAAGGTTTTTATAGTAGGTTTGCTATTTATTATTACTGGTTGTAATTTGTCTCCTTCTGAATTGGGTAGATCTTTAGAATATAAAGGCAGTGATCTTTATTATACAGATACTGTGACAGAGACAGAGGCTCGGGTATTAGGCGACTACTTATCAGATACAGGCTTTTTTAAGGAAGATAACCCTGGGACAACACAAATAAGAAAAGAAGATGATGTATATCAATTACGTATGGTTGTAAAAGAAGGAACTGCAGACGATATAGACTTTTTGAACAACGCTGCAATGTTTGCTGCCCATATATCAAAAGATGTTTTTAACGGTACTCAAGTTGAGATGCACCTTTGTAATAAAGATTTAGAAACTATTCGAGTTGCTACATACAACCTTGTTGATTAAGAATAATCTGTAATTTCTTAAATATACTTTTTATTCTCCGATAATTTTAATTAAAATACGTTTTTTTCTCCTGCCGTCGAATTCAGCGTAGAAGATTTGCTCCCAGGGGCCTAAATCTAATACCCCATTTGTAACAGCAACAACCACTTCTCTTCCCATAATTTGGCGTTTAAGATGGGCATCACCGTTATCTTCCATAGTTCTGTTATGCAGATATTGAGAAGTCGGCTCATGAGGAGCCAATTTCTCAAGCCACCTCTCATAATCCTCTATTAATCCATTTTCATCATCATTAATATACACACTTGCTGTAATATGCATAGCATTCACCAGGCATAAACCTTCCCTAACCCCGCTTTTTTTAACCAGTTCCTCAATCTTACCGGTTATATTAATGTATGCCCGGCGGGTTTTTGTATTAAACCATAAGTATTCAGTTAGAAATTTCACTTATTAACTAATCCGCCTTCAGGTAAACGCTTTCACCTTTCTTAGGCACATGTGGTTTTATATCCAATTTTCTGCGCATTGATTCTCTTAATATTTCCAGCTGCTCCGGCTCACCGTGAACAAGGAAAACTTTTTTTAATTGACCTTTACAACCCTGGGCATACTGTAAGAGACCCTTTTTATCTGCATGAGAACTAAAGGCATTAACAAGGACAACTTCTGCTTTTAAATCATAAAGCTGTCCGAATATACGCACTGTATCTCTTTTCTCAACAATTCGTTTACCTAATGTATCCTTTGCCATAAAACCGATAACAATAATAGTATTTCTGGGATTTTCAATATTATTTTTTAAATGATGTAGTATTCTTCCGTTTTCACACATTCCAGATGCAGATATAATTATTGAGGGTTTCGTAACGCCGTGTAATTTTTTAGAAGCATTTACATCTTTGATATATGTAATATTCCCGTATCCTAAGGGATCTTCTTTATCCAGAAATGCTCTTGCTGTTGCCTCGTCAAAGTACTGTGCATTATCCCTGAATACCTCTGTTAAATTGACTGCCAGCGGACCGTCAACATATATAGGAATTTTTTTAATCTTCTTTTTTCTCATAAGCTCACTTATAAAAAATACAATTAATTGCGTTCTCTCAAGAGCAAAAGAAGGTATTATAATTTTCCCCCCACGCTTAATTGTCCTTGTTATAATATCGGCAAGTTTTACCTCTGCATCTTTTATGTCATCATGCAGTCTTTTCCCGTATGTGCTCTCTATTATAAGGTAATCAACATCTTTGGGTATTTCAGGATTACGTAAGAGCGGCATATCAACGCGTCCTAAATCAACAGCATATGCTATTCTGATAGATTTTTTCCTTGTTTTTACCTCAAGCATAGCTACTGCTGCACCTAAAATATGGCCCGACTCATAGAAAGTGAGGGTTACATCTTTTGTTAAAGGAAACTCTCTGTGATAATCTATGGGTCTTAGATATTTAAGAGCTTTTTTGGCTTCTTTCTGGGTATAGAGAGGTTCTCTAGCCGGAAGGCCACGGCGCTTGTTTATTTTATTAACGTATTTTATGTCTTCTTCTTGGACAAATCCTGAATCCATAAGCATATAGTGGCAAAGATCTCGCGTTGCTGGAGTGCAATACACAGAAGACCTGAACCCTTTTTTTATTAATGTCGGAATATTCCCACAATGGTCAATATGGGCATGAGATAAAACACAGG
The DNA here is from genome assembly GCA_030765145.1 of Candidatus Saelkia tenebricola. GTDB lineage: Bacteria > Omnitrophota > Gorgyraeia > Kaelpiales > Kaelpiaceae > Saelkia > Saelkia tenebricola. Next base: position 72,445 of record JAVCDA010000002.1, read on the forward strand.
CATCAATATTATGTGGGTTGAATGAAAAATACGAATTTATTTTATAATATTCATCACGTTTTCCTTGAAAAAGTCCACAGTCTATAAGTATTTTAGATTTAGGTGTTGAGAGAAGATGCGTTGAGCCTGTAACTGTTCCTGCCCCGCCGCAAAACTTTAAAGATACCGCCACTTTTCACCTCCTGAGAAAACAGGTTAATATTAAAATTTTAAAACGTCCATTTATTATATCAAGAAAATATGAAATGGGAAGAAACTACATTTAAAGCAAAAAATTGATTCGCCAAAACACATGATATCTAACATAAGATCCTAAAACAACTCTTTATGTTTTTACTGTTAATTTTTTAGGAACCATTGTTCTACATAATTCGAATACAATGTTATTCTACTACAATATTATCCCTTAATTTTTCAAAGAGTTATATTCTTTAATCAGAGTCTGGATAGAATCTTTGATGAGTGAAAATCGACGATTTTTAAGCCATTCTTCCTTGAAGATACTTGAACCAAAAGCAACTGCCGATGTTCCGGATAAGAAAAATTCTCCTATATTTTCAGCTGACACACCGCCACAGGCAAGAATCTCAATATCTTGCAACGGAGCTTTTATCTCTTTTATATATGAGGGGCCGAAAAACTTAAGAGGAAATACTTTTACCATAGTAGCCCCTGCACAATGAGCATTGTATATTTCATGAGGAGTCAATGCTCCTGGAAATACAGGTATTCTATTCTTAATGCAGAACTTTACAACTTCATCTATTAAAACAGGTGAGACTATAAACGTTGCTCCGGAATCTATTGCTGTATGTAGATCTTCAAGCGTTAACACAGTTCCCGCACCTATCATAAGGCAATCGTGGGATTTTTTTACCATCCGTCGTAATAGCTGTGGAGCTCCTGGAGTATTCATAGTGATTTCAAGAGTTCTAAGACCTGATGCAATTACAACATCAATAATCTCATCGATTATATCTAATTCTACCCCTCGTAATATCCCTAAGACAGGTAACTTTTTGAACTTCTCTATATCCATTCAGTCTAATTCCACATCTATTAAACTCTCGTAAAATTCGCGATAATTTTCTTTTTCCTCGCTATTACGTAATGCCATAGCTGCTCTGGGGTGCTCGTTCATCATACCCGATATAGCATAAGGAATAATGTAACCCCACTCTATTTTTTCTCTTAAGGGAATAAATTCATCAGATATCAAATCCAAAATTGGACGGATATCAAACTTTGGATTCTTTAAGAATCCAATTAATAATTCCAAAGTACAATTTCCTGCTGCGCGTCCTATGCCATATACTGTTCCATCGAGATAATTAACACCATGAATAATTGCCTCAATAGTATTGCCAAAAGCGAGCTGCTGGTTGTTGTGTCCGTGAAACCCCACTTCTTTTGTCTTTAAAATAGTTTTGAACTTCTTTACCAACCATTCAACAGACTCTTGATATAACGCTCCGAAACTGTCTACAATGTACACTGCCTGGACCCGACTTTCTTTTTCAATCTGATGCAGCGCTTCATCTAATTCAGGTCCTTGGTCGCGGGAAATGGCCATAATATTAATAGTCGTCTCATAGCCCTTCTTGTCAAAATCATTTGTCATATGTATTGCCTTATCAATATCTTTAACGTAAGAGGCAACCCTTATCATGTCTACTGGACTTTCACATGAAGGTTTAATATCGTCCAACTCAACACGCCCTACATCAACCATAATAGAAATCTTTGTTTTGGATTCAACACCGTCAATTGTTTTGCTAATAAGTTCATCTTCACAAAACTTCCAAGCGCCGAATTCTTTAGATGAGAAAAGATTCTTAGAATTTCGATAGCCTATTTCCATGTAATCAACTCCAGCCTCAGATAGAGCTTTATAAACTGTTTTTACAAATCGTTCTTCAAAAAAATGATTATTAATGAGTCCTCCGTCACGAATAGTACAATCAAACACTTTTATTTGCGGTCTATACATTTTTTCTCCTTTTTTAATGATTTATTCGGGAGGTAATTATACCAAACATCAAGATTATTATACAACTAATACCTTCGAAAATTGCCCAGATGCAATCGATTAGGCTATTATTAAAAAAAAGTGCACAGCAAATGCTGTGCACTTTTGGGTTTTTGAAATCAGAAAAACTATTTAATCCAAGGCATCATCTTACGAAGCTTGGCTCCGACTTTTTCTATTTTTTCTCCCTCTGCCTTTTTCCTTGCAGCAAGGAATTTCTTCCTACCGGCTTTATTCTCTTCAATCCATTCTTTTGCAAAACTACCTGACTGAATCTCTTTTAAAATCTTTTTCATCTCAAGACGAGTCTTGCTGTCAATTATTCGTTTACCTCTTGTGTAATCCCCGTATTCTGCGGTATCTGATATAACATACCGCATTTTTTGGATTCCATGTTTATACATTAAATCAACAATAAGCTTTAACTCATGAAGACACTCAAAATAAGCAATTTCAGGCTGATATCCTGCATTCGTAAGAGTATCAAACCCTGCTTTAACGAGTTCTGTTGCCCCACCACATAATACAGCCTGTTCACCAAACAAATCGGTCTCAGTTTCTTCTTTAAAAGTTGTCTCTATAACACCTGCCCTTGTACCTCCAATTGCCTTAGCAAATGCCAAAGCAATTTTTTTAGCCTGTTTTGTAGCATCCTGGTATACAGCAATAAGACAAGGAACACCTTTTTTCTCTAGATACATATCGCGAACAAGCGTGCCTGGACCTTTAGGAGCTACCATAAAAATATCAATAGACTTTGAAGGAATAATCTGCTTGAAATGAATATTAAAACCGTGTGAAAAGCTTATTGCAGCATCTTTTTTTAAGTATGGCTTAATTTGCTGATAAATAATTGCCTGAACATGATCCTGAGCAAGCATATGAATGATATCTGCACATTTAGCTGCCTCAACAGCTGTTGTAGGCTTGAAACCTTCTTGTACAGCTAGTTTATAATTGAGTGTATTTTTAAGTTCTGCAATTATAACTTTTATTCCGCTATCGCGCAGATTTAAAGCTTGAGCTCTACCTTGAGCACCGTACCCGATAATTGCTACGGTTTTCTTTTTAATAACACCAAGATTTGCATCTTTATCGTAATATACTTTTGCCATTTTTAATACCTCCTTATTATTCTTTACCTATTGCAATAACTCCTGTACGCATTACTTCCTTGATACCATAAGGCTTAAGAAGTTTTAAAGCAGTTAATATTTTATCTTTATTGCCGACTATTTCAACACACACTGATTTAAGACCAACATGCAAAATGCTCCCCTCTAATATCTCAACAACTTCAATTATATGAGATCTGTTCTGAGCTGTCAGAGTTATCTTCAAAAGCAAAATCTCTCTATCAATAAAATCTTTTTTGGTAAAGTCCTGAATAGATACCACATCGATGAGTTTATTGAGCTGTTTTTTAACCTGTTCAAATGTCTTTTCATTTGCATTAACAACTATTGTCATACGTGATGTATCCGGCGATTCAGTCTCAGCAACAGCTAAAGAATTGATATTAAAACCTCTGGCACTAAATAGGCCTGCAACACGGGCTAAAACACCGAACTTATTCTCAACTAGAATAGATAATACATAGTTTTTCATATTTACGCCATCCCTCCTATCATTCTGTCAATAGCCTCACCCGCAGGTACCATAGGAAAAACATTTTCAAATTCCTCAACCATAAAATTAATCACAACAGGTTTGGTCTTACTCTTTAGAGCTTTTTTCAAAGCAGGGACAACCTCTGTTTTTTTAGTAACTTTTATTCCTATTGCACCATAAGCTTTTGCTATCTCAACAAAATCAGGACTCTTAAGGCATGTATATGAATATCGTTCTTTATAAAACAATTCTTGCCACTGTCTTACCATACCTAAACAACCATTGTTTAATATTGCAATAATCACAGGAATTTTACCAGTAACAGCTGTTGCAAGCTCCTGGATATTCATCTGTATTGAACCATCTCCTGCAATATCTATAACTATCTTTTCGGGATTCCCTACCTTAGCACCTATTGCTGCAGGAAAACCGTATCCCATAGTTCCAAGACCACCAGATGATAAAAATGTCCTTGGTCGGGTATACTTATACCAGTGAGCAGACCACATTTGATTCTGTCCCACTTCAGTTGTAATAATGGCTTCTCCTTTTGTTACCTCGTAAATCTTCTCAATAACATACTGAGGCTTTAGCTTACCACCCGTTTGATATTTTAAGGGAAAATCTTTTTTCCAGGTTTTAACCTGCTTAATCCAGTCCTTTATCTCAGGTTTTTTAACCATTTTATTTAGTTCCTGCAGGATACTTTTAGCATCCCCGACTATAGGAACATCTACATCAACATTTTTACTAATTGCTGAAGGATCAATATCAATATGTATTATTTTAGCATGAGGGGCAAAAGCCTCGATTTTACCAGTCACTCTATCATCGAATCTAGCGCCAACAGCAATAATTAAATCCGAATTCTGGATTGCCAGATTTGCAAAAACAGTACCATGCATGCCGAGCATAGCAAGAGAAAGTTCATGGTCTTGAGGAAACCCCCCTAACCCCATAAGTGTCATTGTAACAGGTATCTGACATTTCTCAGCCAACTTTTTAAGTTCTTTATGAGCTCCGGAAATAATTACACCTCCACCTGCATAAATAACTGGTTTTCTGGATTTCGCAATCAAATCGCTTGCTTTTTTAATCTGAAGAGGATGCCCTTGAGTTACAGGTTTATATCCACGCATTGAAACTTTGTTCTGATAGTGAAAATCCATCTTTTGAAGAGTTATATCAACCGGTAAATCTATTACAACAGGACCAGGTCTACCAGTTGAGGCACAGTGAAAAGCCTCTTTAATTGTTGGTCCAAGCTCTTTTATATCTTTTACAAGATAGTTATATTTTGTAATCGGACGCGTTATACCTGTTGTATCTGCTTCCTGAAAAGCATCATTTCCTATCAAGTGTGTTTTAACCTGACCTGTAATACAGACCAAAGGTATCGAATCCATATAAGCTGTAGCAATACCGGTTACAAGGTTAGTTGCTCCAGGACCTGAGGTAGCAATACATACTCCTACACGACCTGTACTTCTGGCATAACCATCTGCGGCATGTACTGCACCTTGCTCATGACGAGTAAGAATAAATTCAACAGGGGCATCGTATAAAACATCAAAAAGAGGCAAAACTGAACCTCCGGGATAACCGAAAATATGCTTTACCCCCTCTTTTTTTAATGCTTCAACAACAATTTGTGCACCAGTCATCTTCATAGCTTGATTAATATATCAGAATTATATAATTATATCAAGATTTTTTAGTGTACAACCATTTAATATTGCCCGACTATCTCCTCCATTACATCTTCAAGAGTAACTATTCCTACCACCATACCTATAGAATTACGTATCCCAACCATATGAACATTATTTTTAAGCATTTTTATCAAAAGACAATCTAAATATGTATTATCATCCACATAGAACAATGGATGTATTAATTCTGTTATCATCATTCCATCTTCAATATCCTGAATTAAAAAATCCATATAATTAATCAAACCTATATATTCTTCCTTTTCTTTATCATAGATAGGAAGACGCGAAAAATTATACTTTTTGAATTCATCTACTGTTGCTTGAATCCCGATATTTTTATCTATAGCCACAACTTTTTTAATTGGAATCATAATCTCCTTGACCTGTCTTTTACCTAAATCAAAGACTTTATAAAGTATCGTTGTCTCATGATCTTCTAATAATCCTTTCTCTTCACTTTTTGATATCACAGCTTTTATCTGATCTTTGGTTCGTATCGTTTTTATGCGCATAGGAACATTAGTAAAAAAATTTATTAATCTTGAAGGCAGAAAGTAAAAGATACAAGAGAGCGGATACATCAGGTAGTACATTATTTGGAATATTTTCACTGCATGAAAAACCAAGATTGGTTTTGTGCGGAAGATGCTCTTAGGTAAAATTTCTGCGAATATAATACTTATAGGTGTTATGAAGACAACTGTCAATAATTCAGCTTCCGAACCTTTTAAAAATTTAATAGCTGTTGAAAGAAATATCATAACAGCACCGGTCAAAGCAAAATTGGTAGCTACAAGCGTGATACTTACCAGCTTCTCTGTATTATTCATCCTTTTTAACAACCAGATATAAGATCGTCTTTTTGAATTACGCATCTCTTCAACCATGGAAACAGGAACTGACATAAGTCCTGTTTCATACCCCGAAGAAAACCCGGCTAATGCTAAAAATAAAAATAAATATAATAAAAGAGTTATTATCCCCATATTAATCGTTCATTTTTTTAATAGTTACTTTTTTAATTTTATTTCTGCTTACTTCGTCAATAAAAAACTTCAAATTCCTGTATTCAATTGACTGTCCACTAGAGGGAATTTTCTGAAACAAATTAAAAAGAAATCCTGTCAGAGATGATATCCCCCCATTTTCAATCTTAAATTTAAAACCTCGCTTAATTCGTTTAAAGAAACATTGCCCGAAATATGATATGTCGAAGAATCGATTACTGTTATTCTGCTTTTTTCTCTTCTAAACTCATTTTCTATTTCACCTACCAGCTCCTCCAGTATATCTTCCAATGTCACAATTCCTGCAGTACCACCGTATTCATCAACAATAATAGACATTTCTTCGTTTCTTTCTCTAAACTGTAGAAGAAGCTCATCTATTTTCATTTGTTCGGGAATTGCTAATAGCGGATGTATTAATTCCTGCCAATCAGAAAAATGTTTCAAGAGTAAATCTCGGGCATATAATACTCCTATAATATTATCTATAGTTTTTTCATACACAGGAAATTTAGTATGTTTTTCCTTCTTAATAAGATCTTTAATCTCTGCTAAAGACAAGTTTTTAGAACAAGATATGATTTCTACTCTAGGGGTCATGATTTCTTTTACCCATCTTTTACCGAAATCCAAAACCTTCTCAACTAAAATTCTTTCTCCTTTTTCCAATATACCTTTATCTTCTCCGGCTTTGACGATTGCGTAAAGTTCAGACAGTGCCGGTTTGGTTTCCAGAGATCTTATATCTATATCTATAAATAACGCTAGTTTTTTAGTAGTTTTTGTCAAAATTTTCTCAAGTGGAGAAATTAACCCCGATGAGACCGAAAGAAAAAAGGTTGAGAAAACAGAAAATTTATCAGCAAATCTTAAAGCAATCAGCTTCGGAAATATTTCTCCCAGGAATAATATAACCGATGTAACAATTAATATTGATATAAAGATACTAAATTCCGGATAAAAATGATAAAAAAGCGCACCGACAATACTTGCTGTAACTGTATTTGCAATGGTATTTCCCGTAATAATAAGAGAAATTGTATCAGTAGGTCGGATTAAAAAAGACCTCAATCTTTTCCAAGCTTTAATATTTTTATGTTTGAGCTCGATTTTTTCATATTCCGTTAAGGAAAAAATTGCACTTTCAGAAGAGGAATATAAAGCTGAAAGAATCAAAAATAACGGCAGGAGTATATAATGGAGCAAAACATTCATCTGTAAAGATTGTAGGCATTAATGTAATCAACTGTTTTATCTGACATCAGATAGCGAATGGATTTATTATCTTTCACTCTTTTACGTAAGTAAGAAGAGGAGATAGAAATTTTGGGCATTATAAGTTTTTCCATTTTGACATCAACCGGATTTTTTATATCAAAATTTTCTCTCCCGGCAACTATAAAACCAGCTATTTTAATCAGTTTGGAATAATTTTTCCACGTTCCAATTTCCTTGAAAGCATCTGAACCTAAAATAAAGTAGAATTCCGTTTGAGGATATTTTTTTATGAGTTCTTTTAAAGTATCATAGCTGTAAGAAACACCTGTTCTTTTAATCTCTATTCTTAAAACCTCAAATTTAGGATTGTCTAACACTGCCAATTTAAGCATATTATATCGGTGATAAGAAGATATATGTGTTTTCTTTTTATGAGGCGGAATATTGCTGGGAATAAACAGAATTTTCTCAAGTTTAAATTTATTAAGCGCATATTGCCCCAGAATAAGATGCCCTATATGCACAGGGTCAAAACAACCTCCAAGAATACCTATCTTATTCCCGGATTTGCCCATTGCCCAAAACCGTATATTTGTATGTAGTCAATTCCTCTAATGCCATTGGACCTCTAGCATGAAGTTTATCTGTTGAAATTCCCATCTCTGCACCCATGCCAAACTGATATCCGTCAGTAAATCTAGTTGAAGCATTAACATAAACACAGGCTGAATCCACTCGCAGCAGAAAATTAGAAGCATTTTCATTATTCTCTGTTACAATGGCATCAGAATGATTACTACCATATTTTCTGATGTGTTCTATCGCTTCATCAATTGAGGCAACGATTTTAACAGCCAGTATTAAATCCAGATATTCTTCATACCAGTCTGATTCCTTTGCCACCTTTATCCAAGATGTAACCTTCTTTGTCTTTTTGCATCCTCTGATTTCAACTCCCGCTGCTTTCAATTTCTCCAGCATTAAAGGCAAGAAACTTTTAGCTATTTTTTCATCAACCAACAAAGTCTCTATAGCATTGCATACCCCTGGTCTTTGGGTTTTGGCATTACAAACAATTTCAACCGCCATATCAAACTTAGCATACCTATCAACAAAGACATGACATACTCCTTTATAATGTTTAATCACTGGCATCTTAGCATTTTTGGCTACATAGTTAATCAATGATTCTCCACCTCGGGGAATAAGAATATCAACATATTTATCTGATTTAAGCAAATAATCCAATGCTTTTCTGTCCTGTGTTGGTATTATCTGTATAACATTTTCAGGTAGAATATCCTTAGTAGCTTCAATCAAAATTGAAGTTATGGCTCGGTTGGAATAAAAAGCTTCACTTCCGCCTCGCAAAATAATGGAATTACCTGATTTTAAACAAAGTCCGATGCTATCACTAGTGACATTAGGCCGAGATTCATAAATAATGGCAATAACGCCAAAAGGTGTCCTTATTTTGCCAATTTTTAAACCATTAGGCATTTTCCACGTCTTTATTGACTTACCAACCGGATCAGTTAAAGCAGCTACTTCTCTTAAACACATTGACATTTCTTTTATTCTTTTGGGAGATAATTTTAACCTATCAATAATAGATGCGCTTAATTTGTCCCTCTTCCCGGCTTTAATATCTTTTTCGTTTTCTTTAACAAGGAATGAGAAGTTTTTATTAAGAATACGCGCCATTTTTAACAATGCTTTATTCTTTTTTTCAGTAGATAATCCAGCAATTTGATAAGAAGCTTTCTTTGCTTTTAAAGTTATCGCCTCTATTTTATTTTTAAGTGTCATTACGCATCCCCTGTAAGCACCAGATTATTGCGATGAATAATTTCATCAGCTCTTTTTTCGCCCAGAACCGACATTATCTCTTGAGTCTTTTTACCTTTTATTTTAGAAATTTCATTAGATGCATATGATGTAATACCGCGAGCAAGTTCTAAATTGTTTTTACTGAAAACTGTTACTAAATCACCTGCATCAAAACTCCCTTTTATACCAACAATACCTCGGGGTAAAATGCTCTTGTTTTTTTGAATCACTGCTTCTTTGGCACCTGCATCTATTATAATTCCTCCTTTAGGCTTGGAAAGATATGCCAACCAGTGTTTTTTAGCGCTTAATTTCCGAGCAGCCTTAATATATGTACCTGAGTTATTTGCCAAAGTCTTTAAAACGGCATTTCTTATATTGCCATTCGATATAATGCAGGGAATTCCAAGAGCAGTTGCAATTTCAGCGGCTTCTATTTTGGTAATCATACCGCCAACACAGAAATCCTTGCTGGTATCAAAACAGTATTTTTTTATCTTTTTTATATCATCAACTTCTTTGATTAATTCTCCATTGGAATCATAAATTCCATCTACATCAGAAAGCATCAATAATAAATCCGCTTCTACTAAAGCAGCTACCATAGCAGAAAGTCTATCATTGTCTCCTAACTTTATTTCTTCAATTGTCAAAGCATCATTCTCATTTATTACCGGAACTATTTTCAAACTCAAAAGCTCTGATATTGTATCCCTGGCATTGAGATACCTTCTTCTGCTCGAAAAATCATCCCAGCTTAGAAGAACCTGACCTATCTCAAGTTTAAATTTAGCAAAGTACTCCTGATAAAGTTTCATAAGCTCAATCTGGCCTAATGAAGCAATAGCCTGCAATTTAGAAATAGCACGAGGCTTAGTTTTAATGTCGAGTCTGGACATTCCTGAAGCAATAGCACCTGATGTAACCAGGATTATCTTTTGACCACTTTTATTAAGCTGAGAAATGTCATGAGCAATCTCTTTAAACTTAATCAGGTTTAAAGAACTGTTTTTCCTTAAAACGCTGGAACCTATTTTTATAACAATTTTTTTATACATTTCTCTATTATTTTAATCTATTTTTAAAGTTCTGCAAACAAAATCACTTCCATTCATCTCAAGTCAACCCTTAAGACAATTCGACTACGTCCTTCTTCTTCGACTCTGTCTCGCAAAAGTTCAAGTCTCATTGAAAGAAACTGATAATCTTGGCCCGAGCGTCTTCAATTCCTGTTTTATTCACCATTGATATAGGCAATACATAATCTTTTCCGATTTTTTTCTCTAAACTTTTAAATTTATCCTCAGCACCAGGTAAATCCATTTTATTAGCCAATATAAAATATTCTTTCCCCATCAGTTTAGGGTCAAATTCTCTCAATTCCTTCTTCAAGATTTTGAATGCATCCCAAGGTAAAGGATCTGTCTTGGCTAATCCCATAACAAATATTAATATGTTTGTGCGCTGTATATGTTTAAGAAACAAGTCTCCCAATCCTTTGCTTTTATGTGCATCATTGATAAGTCCCGGGATATCAGCGATTTTGATTGCCGTATCTTTATGCCAGATAACTCCTAAAAGCGGATCTAGAGTAGTAAAAGGATACTCTGCAGTCTTACCTTTTGTCTGACATAACGTATTCAAAAAAGTTGTTTTACCTGCATTAGGGAATCCAACCAACCCAACATCTGCTAAAAGCTTAAGTTCTAGATTTAATACTTTTTCTTCACCTTCAAAAGGAACCTTTGCCTCTGATTTAGTACTAGCGTTACCTATGCCACCTTTACCACCTTTTGCAACTAAGATTGATGTATCTTCATTTTTTAAATCTCTGATTAGTAAATTATCTTTGGCCTCTCTAATGATAGTGCCTTGGGGAACTTCTACAATTTTATCTGCACCATTCTTGCCATGTTTTTTATTGCTGCCTCCATGAACACCATTAGAAGCTTTGATATGTCTTTGAAACTTAAGATGGTTCAAATCCCAGAGGTTGGGATTAACCTTGACGATAACATCTCCGCCCTTACCTCCATCACCACCGTCGGACAATCTCTTGGCAACCTTTTTATTGAAAAAAAAGCTAAAGCAGCCTTTACCGCCACATCCAGCTTTAACATATATTTTTGTTTTATCTATAAAGCTCAACTTAAGGAAGGATTTTCTGGAACAGCTTCGGGGAGAACATCCACAAATCTTCTGGAACGGAATTTCACATGTCCGGATTTTAAGGCAAAGAGAGTATCATCTTTTCCACATCCGACATTAAAACCGGGTTTAAATTTAGTTCCACGTTGCCTTACTATTATAGAACCGGCTTTTACGAACTGGCCTCCAAAATTTTTAACACCCAGTCGTTGTGCTTGAGAATCACGACTATTCCTGGTACTTCCGCCACCTTTTTTATGTGCCATAACTAAGCCTCCGAAATATCTCCTATCTTAACTTTTGTATAAATCTGTCTATGTCCTCTTTTAGAGCTTGAACTTTTGCGTCTTTTGTACTTAAATGAAATAACTTTTTTTGCCTTTTTCTCTTCAATTATCTCTGCTGCAACATTTGCTCCTTTAATATAAGGGGTACCTGCCTTAAATCCTGAATCCGTTGAAACTGCAACGACTTTATCAAACTTAATCTTTGATTGTTTAGCTTCCAGACGTTCTACTTCAATAGTATCGCCTTCTTTAACCTTGTATTGCTTACCGCCCGTTTCAATTATCGCATATTTCATAGTTTTAAAAATATGCCACAAAAGAAGATTTTTGTCAAGCAGGTTAAATTAATTTGTTACTGACTTACAACAGGAAGCATCATAGTAGCTATGATTTATTTCCCATTAATCATCCATTGCATGATCACTGTTCCTAAATCCATGCAACTAATTGTCCCGTTTATAGAGTTCAATCTGATAAATTCTCTCAACATCTTAACATTTGGCTTATTTGAAGAATAAATAACAGTACTTTCCATATGATTCAATGCAAGACTCATATGTTCTGTACCCCATCTATTTAAAACATAAATTTCTTTAATCTCGGCTCCTGCCAATGCTTCAGTCAGAATATTTTCTACAGTTGGATCTATATCTTCCATTAAAGATGCATAATCCATATACATATCATCCAGAATTTTTTCCATTTTATCACCAGTTAAATTGTCATTTTCAATATATGCCATCAAATAATCATCTTCTTCAGTCCATTTGTTGTCTATTATTTCAGCACTTAGATAAGGGGCTGACATTAAATCCAGCACTTTAAAAACTACAATTAGTATAATGGTTTTTCTAATATCCATTATTTTCTCACTAGATACATGTAATACCCGGGAAATGTTTTCAGCAATGCAAATTGAACCTGAAAATTATTCATAAAATTATCCCAGATTAATCCTGAAAAATAATTTTCTATCATAAGCGCCGGGAAAACGATATCCATTCCCACAAGCCAATGAGAGTTGACTTCAGGAATCCCATTAGAATCAAGTTTGGAAGCATCCAAAGACTCCACTAAAAGTCCTGATCTATCAACCGCCTTGGTACGAATTTTAGCAAACATTTTAAAAGAAGGATTTTCTAAAAGCGGTTGATCATCAAAGAATGGCAAGCTTCCTATACTTGCATAAGGAGCAACAGGTCTAATACCGTTTTTATCGTTATAAACTCTTGCCCCTTCACCAGCTCCACATAAAGCTGCGCCTACTCGATCCCTGTATTCCATTTCATCACTATATGGAGTTTTTTTAGACCAGGCAGCACTAAGGCCGAATATATCTTTAGGATAACTACTCGTTTTACACCATGATATATCAGCTGAAACAGCATTTTTTGTGTTCTGCCACCAATCCATATCATAGAGAATGTCTTTTCCCAATCTTCTAAAATCCATAAAAGTATGCGCAAAAAGATACGTAAAAAGACTTCCATACCAGGAGTAAGCATACTCACTCCCTTTATAAACACCCTTTTTAATCCGGATATTACCGAAAGATTGTCTAATATCAACCCTATATTCGGGATTGGGTGATCCCTGAGCAAGCAAGACAATTAAAACTATTTCATCTGTATAGAAATCCCAGTGCCCGTTAAATTTACCTTGCCAAGACATACGAAAAAGCTCACTATTGTAATCGAAAAACATACTCCAGTTAATATTGGCATAGAACTCCCGAGCTTTTTCTTTTACTTCCGGATATCCTTTGGTATTAAAATATTCACCTGCTGTGATAATTCCGGCTAAAAGCAAAGAGCTATCAATCGTTGATACTTCAACTCCTGATTTGTGTTCCAAGCTATCTGTATATTCATTGAAAACATAAAAATGGTAGAGAAAACCGCAATAGTTTTGAGAAGGATCTTTCTGTAGATTGATACAGGAATTGATGGTTTTAAGAGCCATATCTTTTGCTTCAATGAGAGAAATAAGCCCTTTTTCTGCGGCTACAATTAATCCGGATATAGCAAACCCTGTTGTTGCAATATCAACTTCTTTTACGTAAGGCGAACTTTTGTATAATCCATTAATTCTAAAGTACTCTTGATAACAATAGTTAAGCTGCTGAACCTGAAATTCCTTTAATAACTCGACTGCCTCATCTACCCTACACTCATCTGCATTTAAATAATTTGCCCCTGTCATCAAAACTGCAAAAAACAATATCTTTAAAAATATTTTATTCATTTCAACTCTTATAATACAAACTTTATGCCAATAGTATTATTTTTTAACTATTTGTTATAAACCATTTGTTTTAAATAGTTTATATAATAATATTTGTTTTTTTTAAACACAACAATATTATTATTTTGACAACTAACACAATACACACTTAATAATGTATTTATAAAAAGACTTAATTGTTTGATGTTACGATAGTTGTGAAATTAAGTTTAGAGTAAACTTGTATTACGCAATTTAAATTAGTTGTAGAAATAATAAAGCAGACAGGTTTGTAAGCCGAATTCTGTTTTAGATAACCATTTGTCTTGACCCTGAATTGCTTCAGGATTCACGCGGTCAACCCACCCACTATGCCGAGCAAGCTTTAAGCGTAGGCTATTTGACCTTAACTCACGTAGAGATTGCCACGTTTCACCCCTTTGAAACAAAAGTTTCAAGGACTCGTCTCTGCGGCTCTAATCCTTACAAGCTTAACAAGCTTATGTCCCGATGATATCGGGATACGTTTGCCCTCTGAGTTCGGACTTTCCTCTTCCCTGTTTTATGCACAAAGAAGCGGTTATCCAACCTGCCTGCTTTTAAAAAGATCTTGTTTGACAGCTTCAGTTGCAAGTTTATCTGCTTCTGTATTCTTATCTCGCAATATATGTTTGTAAACTATGCTGGAAAAATTATTAGCTATATATTTAACCAAAAAAAATAACGGTTTTAAATGCTCACTCTTAACTTTGTATACCCCTTTAATTTGCTTTACTAATAATTCGCTGTCACTCAATACTTCAAGCTTCTTTATTCCAAGCCTGCTTGCTTCTTCTAACCCTACTATCAAAGCAGTATACTCAGCTACATTATTCGTCCCTGAACCTATGTACTGAGATATCTTTTTTAAAACGTTACCCTCTTTATCTTTGATGATTACACCAATACCAGAAGGCCCAGGGTTACCGCGAGAAGCTCCGTCTGAATAAAGCCTGAAATTACTCATCTAAATAAAAAATCCTGGAACATCGTTCACAGGTTACTAAAGAATCTGCTCTTTTTATTTCATTGATTGCTTGAGGACGCAAACTTAAATAACATCCCCCACAAGCTCCGTCTATAACAGGAACTATTGCCAAACCACCTTTATTGACAAGCAACCTATTATAGATAGAAAGTAATTCTTTGTCTACTTTTACAGCAATTGCTTCTCTCTTAATTTCTTCCTCTTTTATGGCCACATCTACCTTCTGCATTTCCTTCTTTATTCTTATTTCTTCCTGTTGAAATTCTTTTTCGATTTCTTTTGATTTAGCATTTTCTCTATTAACACTTAATTCACTCTGTTCCAATTTATCCATTAAATCTAAAATTGCGTCTTCAATGCAGGAATTGTCTGCCTTCTTACCTGCTATTTCATGAAGAAGAGCTTTATATTCTTTGTTGCTTTTTATTTGCATTAGCTGCTGCTGAAATTTTTTTATGTTTTCTTCTGCAACCTGTAATTCCAGCTCTTTTTCTTTTATTTCAACCTTAACAGCTTGAATATCTTCTTCTAGAGCCTCAACATCACTCTTCTTTTCATCCAACCTGGTTATCCACTCCTCTAATTGTAAAGGCATAGCCTCTTTACTACTGTGCAATTCCAAAAGTTTTAAATCAAACTTCTGAAGTTCTATTAAAAGTGGAATCTGTGTAATATAATCTATCTTCATTTTAATTGTATTTCATGGGCGATAGAGGACTTGAACCTCCGACTTCCACGATGTGAACGTGGCGCTCTAGCCAGCTGAGCTAATCGCCCGCTGGTCCCGCCAGGACTTGAACCTGGAACCAACTGATTATGAGTCAGCTGC
>JAVCDA010000009.1 GCA_030765145.1 Candidatus Saelkia tenebricola
CCGGAGATAATGTGGAGTTTGAAGTAGAATTAATAAAACCTGTTGCTTTGGAAAAAGAACTACGTTTTGCAATCCGTGAAGGCGGTAGAACAGTCGGTGCAGGAGTAGTTTCTGAGGTGAGGGAATAGAAAAATGCCTAACGAAAAAATTACCATAGCTTGTATGAAATGTAAGGGAAGGAATTATCTTACATTCAAAAATAAAAGAAATAATCCTGATAGATTAGAGTTGAAGAAGTATTGTAGAAGCTGTAATCAGCACACGCAGCATAAGGAAACGAAGTAGAATTAAGGCTGGGTTGGAGGAATTAAAGAATAGGCCTGTAGCTCCAATTGGCTAGAGCGCCGGACTCCAAATCCGGATGTTGGGGGTTCGACTCCCCCCAGGCCTGTAGAAAATAAAGCAGTTTAATATGTTGTTTTATTAGGAGACAGCAAGAATGGTTAAAAAAATAGCTAAGTTTTTCCAGGAAATGAAGTTGGAGATGAAAAAGGTTTCCTGGTCTAGTAAAAGCGAGCTTATTGCTGCAACTACTGTGACGTTTGTTTTCGTAGCTATATTGGCAGTGTATATAGGGGTGATTGATCTTTTGTTATCAAAATTAGTAACTTTATTATTGAAATAAAATGCGTTGGTATATTGTACAAACTCAAACTGGGCAGGAAAGCAGAGTCAAGCAGATATTGGAAAGCTCCATAAAAGAAAAAGGATTTCAGGAGTCTGTTCAGGAAGTGTTTGTTCCTACAGAGAAAGTTACCGAAGTTAAGTCCGGTAAGAAAAAAGTTTCAGAAAGAAAATTTTATCCTGGATATGTGTTGGTGAATATGGAAATGCTTGACGATGTTTGGCTTATGGTACGCAATACCCCCGGAGTAATTAGATTTTTAAGTAGTGGCGAGAAGCCTGTACCACTTGAAGAAGATGATGTTTTGAAAATTAAACAACAGAGTGAAGAAAGAATTGATCAGCCTCGCCCTAAGGTGGTATTTGAAAAAGGGGAAACTATAAGAGTTGTTGAAGGTCCGTTTACGAATTTTAATGGTAAAGTAGAAGATGTAAGTTTGGATAAGGGTAAAATTAAAGCGCTTCTTACTATATTTGGGAGACAAACTCCTGTTGAACTTGAGTTCTGGCAGGTAGAAAGGATTTAAAAATGGCGAAAAAAACTGTTTCAGTAAAAATCAAGCTTTATTGTCCTGGAGGTCAGGCTAATCCATCTCCTCCTGTGGGGCCTGCATTAGGTCAACATGGAGTCAACATTATGGAATTTTGCAAAACTTTCAATGACAGAACTAAAGATAAAATGGGTCTTATTCTGCCGGTTGAAATAGATGTTTATGAGGATAGAAGTTTTAGTTTTATTATCAAACAACCTCCTGCTTCAGTTCTTTTGAAACAGGCTTGTGGTCTTGCTAAGGGGTCAGGAGTACCTAACAAAGAAAAGGTGGGCAGCATCAGTAAAGAAAAGGTTAGGGAAATAGCTAAAGAAAAAATGCCGGATTTAAATACGATTGATATAGAAAGTGCAATGAGAATTATTGAGGGAACAGCTCGGAGTATGGGCATAGAAATAACCGAGGGATAAAGATGACCAAACTTAATAAAAGGAATAAAGCAGTTCAGAGCATGATTGATAGAGAAAAAGAATATACTGTTTCAGAAGCGGTTGGTATTTTAAAAGAAATTCCTTCTGTGAAATTCAATGAAACTTTGGAAGTATCTTGCAAGTTGAATGTTGATGCTAAAAAAAGTGATCAGATGGTTAGGGGGTCGGTTGTGCTTCCTCATGGTCTTGGTAAGGATGTTAGGGTTCTTGTTTTTTGTAAGGGTGAGAAAGAGAAAGAGGCTCATGACGCAGGGGCTGATTTCATCGGTGCAGAAGATTTAGTTGAAAAAATTAAATCCGGTTGGCTGGATTTTGATGTTGTTATAACGACACCGGATATGATGCGGGAGGTTGGGAAAATAGGTAAGGTATTAGGGCCTCGCGGTTTGATGCCGAGTCCAAAAAATGGAACTGTTACTGATCAGATATCACGTGCGGTTAAAGAATCAAAGTCAGGTAAGTTGGATTTTAAAATGGATCGTACTGGCAATATTAATGTTGGTGTGGGTAAAATTTCTTTTGATCAAGAGCAGTTGGTTGAGAATGTCAGGGTTTTTCTTGATGCGTTGATGAAAGCCAAGCCTTCGGCTGCGAAAGGACAATTGATTAAAGAAACATTTGTTTCAACAACTATGGGGCCGGGATTAATGGTTTCTCTTCTGGAGGAAACAAAATGAAAGTAGGACATTTTACCAGAGAGCTTATGGTTCAAGAGTATACAAACAGAATGCAGACAGCAGGGTTTTTGTTCTTTACTAATTTTAAAGGTATAAACGCTGACAATATGAGGTTGATTCGTAATAAATTGAAGCAAGCTTCGAGCGGAGTGATAGTGGTCAGAAACTCCCTTATTAGACGTATGTTCGAAGACCTTGAAATGAAAAAAGTTTTAAATTATGTTGATGGAGAGCTTGCAATTGTGTATGGGATGGATGATCCTATAAATATCACAAAACAACTTCAGGAGTTAAGTAAGAGTGTTGAAGGGTTTGTCGTTAGAGGAGGATTAATTGAGGACAAAGTCTTAGATTCTAATGATGTTAAAAAGCTTGCTTCAATTCCTTCTAAAGAAGTGTTGTTGGCACAAGTCGTTAATTTGCTTAAATCTCCTATTTCAAATTTAATATTTGTACTTAGAGGTAATATTCAATCTTTAGTCAGTATCATAAAGCAAATAAAAGAAAAAAAGGAATCTTAACCAAGGAGGTAAAAATGGAAGAAAATACTCAGAAACAAGAACCGGAAGTTGAACAGGAAGTAAAACAAGAAGAGGATAAAGAAATAGCTAAGGAAGAGAAAAAAGAGTCGACTGTTGCAGTAAGCGAGAAAGAATCCGAGATCATGGATTCCATTGGATCTCTTTCTGTTATGGAATTAGCCAATCTTGTAAAGGCGTTAGAAGAAAAATTTGGAGTTACTGCTTCTATGCCTGTTATGGGTGTAGCTTCTCAAGGTGCTGCTGCATCTGTTGAGGTGGAAGAAAAGACTCTATTTGATGTTGTGCTTACTGAAATAGGAAGTAATAAAATTCAGGTGATTAAAGAAGCAAGAGCTGTTACCAGTCTGGGCTTAAAAGAAGCTAAGGATTTAGTTGAGTCTGCACCAAAGCCGATTGTAACTGGTGTAAAGAAAGAAGAAGCAGAAGAAATTAAGAAAAAATTGGAATCTGTTGGTGCTAAGGTTGAAGTAAAATAAATTACCTTTAGGAGATATTTCTTAGGTAAGCTAAATATGAGGAGAGATATTGATGGCTAAAAGGCTTAGTTTTGCAAAGATTGAAAGTCCTGTAAAAATTCCGAACTTGTTGGATATTCAGACAGTTTCGTATAAAGATTTTTTACAGGAAGATGTTGCTAAAACTAGAAGAAAGCATCAGGGACTTGAAGCTATACTACAAGAGACGTTTCCCATTGAAAGTGTGGATGGTGCATATCGGTTGGAATATCTTTATTACACTGTTAGCAAACCGAAATATTCGATTTTAGAATGTAAGAAAAAGGATTTTACCTATTCTGTGCCGTTAAGAATTAAAGTACGACTTCGTACTCCTCAAGAGTCGAGAGAACAGGAAGTTTTTTTTGGAGATCTGCCTTACATGACACCTAAAGGGACATTTGTTATGAATGGAGATGAGAGGGTTGTTGTAACTCAGATGCATCGCTCTCCTGGTGTTACATTTGAAGAAATGACAGAGCTTTATGGAAAGGTTTCCTATCGTGCCAGAATAGTTCCTTACCATGGAAGTTGGTTGGAGTTTGAATTCGATCAATACAGAAATCTAAATGTTTACATAGACAGGAGGAGAAAGTTTCCGGCTACAGTTTTGTTGCGTGCTTTTGGAATAGCACGTGATGAGGATATTATTAATAAGTTTGGAGGTACCGAGCGTATAACCATCAAAAACCGTGCCAGCTGGAAGAATGCGATTGGAAAAATTTTAACAAAAGAGATTCAAGATATTGATACTGACCAAATTCTTGTTGAAAAATACGAGACTATAACACAAACTCACGTTCAAAGGCTTGAAAAAACCGGTCTTAAAGAGGTAACAGTTCTCAAAGAAGATGTTTCAGAAATTATTAATACTATTAAAAAAGATGTCACTTCTTCTAAGGAAGAAGCGCTTATTGAAATTTTCAGAAAAATGCAGCCAGGTAACCCTGCTACGATTGAAAATGCTGAAAGTTATTTCCAAAGAGTATTTTTAGACCCCAAAAGATATGATTTACAGCGTGTAGGCAGATTTATTGTTAACAGAAAGCTTGGTATGAAGGTTGATTTAAACAAACGTACTTTGGATAAAAATACAGTTATTCAGGTTATAGCTTATCTTCTAAAATTACGTCGCGGGCAAGGTGAAGCGGATGATATTGATCATATGGGCAACAGAAGGATAAGAACAATAGGTGAGCTTCTTCAAGAACAATTTAGAATCGGACTCTTAAGGGTTGAAAGGATTTCTCGCGAAAGAATGTCTATATACGATATGGAATCTGTTATGCCTCATCATTTAGTAAACTCTAAGTTGATTTCATCGCTGATTAAAGATTTTTTCGGTAGAGGCAGTCTTTCTCAATTCATGGATCAAACTAACCCTCAGGCGGAATTAACTCATAGAAGAAGATTAAGTGCGCTTGGCCCGGGTGGTTTGGATAGAGAGCGTGCTGGTTTTGAAGTCAGGGATGTGCATTATTCTCATTACGGAAGAATTTGCCCTATTGAAACACCGGAAGGTCCTAATATAGGTCTTATCACTTCCTTATCTTTATACGCTCAGGTAAATGAATTTGGGTTTCTGGAAACCCCTTATAGAAAAGTGAAAAATAAGAAAGTCACAAATGAAATAGCTTACTTAACTGCAGATAAAGAAGACCGATATATCATAGCTCAGGCAAATGCCAAGCTGAGTGCTGATGGATTCTTTGTTGATAAAGAAGTTTTTTGTAGATATAAAGATAGTTTTATAAAATCAAATCCCAATGATGTAGAATTTATGGATGTTGCTCCTCAGCAGATAGTTGGAATATCAGCCAGCTTAATACCTTTCCTGGAACATGATGATGCTAACCGGGCACTTATGGGAGCAAACATGATGAGGCAGGCGGTACCTTTGCTTAATAGCAAAGCTCCGGTTGTAGGTACAGGATTGGAAGCTAAAGCAGCCCGGGATTCTGGCGCAATGGTTATTGCTGATAAAGGTGGTGTGGTTCATTATGTAGATGCATCTAAGATTGTTGTAGCAGGTACAGAATATAATTTGATTAAGTTTGACCGTACGAATTCTGACACCTGTATCAACCAGAGACCGTGTGTTAAAGTAGGAGATAAAATAAAAGAAGGCGATGTCATTGCCGATGGTGCTGCTACTGAGGATAGCGAGGTTGCTTTAGGAAGAAACCTGCTTGTCGCATTTATGTCCTGGCGTGGATACAATTTTGAAGATGCGGTTATATTAAGTGAGCGTTTGGTAAAAGATGATGTGTTGACTTCTATGCATATAGAAGAATTTGAGAGTGAAGCCAGAGAAACGAAATTGGGTCCTGAAGAAATGACCAGAGATATTCCTAATGTTAGTGAAGAGTCGCTGAGAAATTTAGATGATGATGGAATAGTCAGAATTGGTGCTGAAGTAAGGCCTGGAGATATTTTGGTGGGAAAAATTTCTCCCAAGACAGAATCAGAACTTACGCCTGAGGAAAAACTCTTGCGGGCAATATTTGGAGAAAAAGCAGGAGACGTTAGAGATACTTCTCTTAAAGTACCGCCAGGTGTTTTTGGAGTAGTTACAGATATACAAGTTTTTACTCGTAAAGAAGGTACTACTTTATCTAAGGAAGAAAAGAGTAAGGAGTTGAGGGCCATTAAATCTTTAAAAAAAGAGGCTGCATTAAAGATTCATAATCTCCAGCATGAAAAATTACAGAGAGTAGAAAACATGATAGCGGGCAAAAAACTTACTATTGCTTTGCGTGATATAGATACGGGGCGGATTTTAATTCCCGAGGGCGTTGCGGTGTCAGCAAAGTATATTAAAAAGCTGGAAAAGTGTGATCTGGATGTTATAAAGCTCTTTGATGATGAGGAAGCTGAGGATGACATTGCAAAAGTTCTAAAGTTGTATGATGACCAGATTGAAGAGGCATCTTATGAAGTGGAAATGGAAATAAACAAAATTAAAAAAGGAGATGAACTTGCTCCTGGAGTTTTAAAGAAAATTGTAATTCATGTTGCAAGTAAGAGGAAAATTGTTGCCGGGGACAAGATGGCAGGTAGACATGGAAATAAAGGAGTAGTGTCTAAAATAGTTCTCGAGGAAGATATGCCATATCTTCCGGATGGCACACCTGTGGATATAGTTCTAAATCCTTTGGGGGTACCATCGCGGATGAATATTGGACAAATATTGGAGACCCATTTAGGGTGGGCAGCTAAGAATTTGGGATTAAAAGTTGCTACACCGATTTTTTCAGGGATTACTGAAAAGGAGATTAAAGAACTTCTCGTAAAGGCTGGTTTACCGGAAAATGGAAAAATTAATCTTTTGGACGGCAGAACAGGTAATCCTTTTGATCAGGAAGTGACTGTTGGGTATATTTATATGATGAAATTAAGCCATATGGTTGATGATAAAATTCATGCTCGTTCCATTGGTCCGTATTCTTTGGTTACTCAACAACCTTTAGGCGGAAAAGCTCAGTTTGGCGGACAAAGGTTTGGAGAAATGGAAGTATGGGCGCTTGAGGCGTATGGGGCTGCCTATACATTACAGGAAATGCTTACGGTCAAAAGTGATGATGTTCAAGGTCGAACTAAAATTTATGAATCTATTGTAAAAGGTGAAAGTTCTTTTCAGCACGGTACTCCAGAATCATTGAATGTGTTGTTGCGGGAGCTTCAAGGTTTAGCTTTGGATGTAAATATAGTAAAAGAAAGTGAGTCTCTTAAGGAATCTAAAAAGAAAACCAAGAAGGGGAGTAAAAATGTATAAGAATCCTGATCAGTTTGATTATATAAGCATCAAAATTGCTTCGCCTGAGGTTATAAAAAGCTGGTCTCATGGTGAAGTAAAAAAGCCTGAAACTATTAATTACAGGACTTTTAAGCCCGAGAAGAACGGTTTGTTTTGCGAAAGAATATTCGGGCCTAGCCGGGATTTTGAATGTTATTGCGGTAAATATAAGAGAGTTAAATATAAGGGTGTTATCTGTGATAGATGTGGTGTTGAAGTTACTCATTCCAGAGTTCGTCGTCAACGTATGGGGCACATTGATTTAGCAGCTCCAGTTGTACATGTCTGGTTTTGGAAAGTGTTGCCTTCTCGAATAGGAACATTGTTAGGTATGACCATAAGGGAATTGGAAAGGGTTATATATTACGAAGAATATGTTGTAGTAAATCCGGGGGATACTCCGCTCAAGAGACAGGATCTTTTGACTGAAGCAAAGTTTCAGGAAATGCGGGCTAAATATGGTAATAAATTTAAAGCTAAAATGGGTGCTGAGGCAATTCAGGAACTTCTCTCAGAACTTGAGTTAGATAAAATTTCCAAAGAGATAAAGAAAAAATTAAAAGGTACTCCGGTTGAGAAAATTCCAAAAAAACAAATTAAAAGATTAAATGTGGTCGAGGAGATGAAACGTTCTGGGAATGATCCGGAATGGATGATTCTTAAAGCGGTGCCTGTAATACCTCCGGATTTAAGGCCGTTGGTTCCTTTAGAAGGAGGTAGGTTTGCAACTAGCGATCTTAACGATCTTTACAGAAGAGTTATCAATAGAAATAACAGATTGAGAAAACTTATTGAGTTAAAAGCTCCTGAGATTATTGTCAGAAATGAGAAACGTATGCTTCAGGAATCAGTAGATGCTTTGTTTGAAAACGGTAGGCATGGTAGGCCTGTTATGGGACATGGCAATAGGCCTCTAAAATCTCTTTCTGATATGTTAAAAGGTAAGCAAGGCCGGTTCCGTCAAAATCTTTTAGGTAAACGTGTGGATTATTCAGGAAGAAGTGTGATAGTTGTGGGGCCTAATTTAGATATTTATGAATGCGGTTTACCGAAGCTTATGGCACTGGAGTTGTTTGAGCCTTTCATATTAAGGAAATTACGCGAAAGAGGTCATGTTCATACTATTAAAAGTGCCAGGAAATTAATTGAAAAAACTACTGAAGAAGTTTGGGAAATTTTAGAGGATGTCATAAAAGATCATCCTGTTCTCTTAAACCGTGCTCCGACACTCCATAGATTGGGTATTCAAGCATTTCAGCCCAAACTTATTGAGGGTAAAGCTATAAGAATTCATCCGTTGGTTTGTACTCCTTTTAATGCTGATTTTGACGGGGATCAGATGGCGGTGCATGTTCCTCTTTCCATTGAGGCACAGATGGAATCGCGCCTTTTAATGCTGGCATCCAATAATTTATTTGCTCCTTCTAACGGAGGGCCGTTAATTGCTCCTACTCAGGATATGGTTTTAGGGTTGTATTATATGACTAAAGATAAGGATGGTTGTTTAGGGGAAGGTAAGATATTTTCTAGTTTAGATGAAGTTATTTATGCTTATGATGATAAAGAGGTGGATCTTCATGCCAAGATTAAATTGGGTATAGATGGGAAATTGGTTGCTACTGCGGTAGGTAGAGTTATTTTTAACAGCATATTGCCTTCTGAAATACCATATATAAATGCTCTTCTGAATAAGGGGAAAGTTTCAGAAATCGTTAAAGATGTTCACAAAAAATGTGGACATCATGAAACGGTTATGCTGTTAGATAAAATGAAAAAACTCGGGTTTGAATATGCGACTATAGCGGGTATTTCAATGGGAATAGATGATTTGAAAATTCCTGAAATCAAAAAAGTGATTATAGAAAAATCAAGGGAAGAAGTTTTAAAGGTGGAGAGTGAATACAAAAAAGGTTTTATAACAGATGGTGAGCGTTATAACAAAATCATAGATATTTGGACTCATATAACGGATGCAATTGAAGATGAAACTTTTAAAGAGATGGAAGTTTTTAATCCGCCTTTTATGATGGCTGATTCCGGAGCGCGGGGATCTCGCCAGCAGATAAGACAGCTTTGTGGAATGCGCGGGTTGATGGCAAAACCATCAGGAGAAATCATTGAACATCCTATTACGGCTAATTTTAGGGAAGGGCTTTCGGTGTTGGAATATTTCATCTCTACACATGGTGCTCGTAAAGGACTTGCTGATACCGCTTTAAAGACTGCAGATGCTGGTTATTTAACCAGACGTCTTGTTGACGTTGCTCAGGATGTTTTGATTTCAGAAGAAGATTGCGGGACTGTTAACGGAATATTTGTCGCTGCAATTATTGAAGGAGATGAAGTTGTTGTGCCGTTAAGAGAGAGAGTTATAGGAAGAATTGCTTGTAATAATATTGTTGATCCTGTAGTTGATGAAGTCATAGTTAAAGAGAATGAATTAATAGATGAAGAGAAAGCAGTTAGAATAGAAGAAATTGGCGTCGAGAAAATAAAAATAAGAAGTACTCTTACTTGTGAAACCAGAGAAGGTGTTTGCAGGTTATGTTATGGGTTGAATTTATCTGCCGGAAAACTTGTTGAATTGGGAGAAGCAGTAGGAATTGTTGCTGCTCAATCTATTGGTGAGCCTGGTACGCAGCTTACAATGAGAACTTTCCATATCGGTGGAACAGCGACTCGAATTATCGAGCAGTCTTTTGTTCAGGCTCGTTATGATGGGATTGTGAAATATCATGGTCTTAGAGTTACCGAAAAAGACAAAGGATTTATTATTTTGAACAGGAATGGGCAGATAAGCATCAATGATGAAACAGGTAGAGAGCTTGAAAGGTTTGCACTTCCTCAGGGAGCATTAATTAAATTTAAAGATAATAGTAGTATCAAAAAGAATGAAGTATTTGCTGAGTGGGATCCGTACACTTCTCCTATACTTTCAGAAATTAGTGGTGTTGTGAAGTATGAGGATATCGAGTTGGAGCATACAGTTCAGGAAGAATATGATGAAGTGAGCGGTCATACAAGGTTGGTAGTGATAGAGTATAAAGGAGAGTATCATCCTCAGATTTTAGTTTTAAATATCGAAGAAACGGAAGTGTTGGGCTTTTATCCTTTGCCTCCTGGTGCGATCATTTCGGCCAAAGATGGAGAAAAAGTTTCTTCCGGAGATATTATAGCTAAAACTGCAAGAAAGCTTATCAAAACACGTGATATTACAGGAGGTTTACCTCGTGTTGCAGAGTTATTTGAAGCCAGAAAGCCTAAGAACCCTGCAATAATATCTGAGATTGACGGTATTGTAGAGTTTGGTCCGTTTAAAAAAGGTCAGAGAGAAGTAGTTGTCAGAAGCGAAACTGGAATGGTTAAAACATATGCTATTCCGCATGGCAAGCATTTAAATGTTTATCGTGGCGATTATATTGAGTCAGGTTCGGCTTTAACAGATGGCCCGTTAGTTTTGCAGGATATATTGAACGTTTGCGGTGAGAAAAAATTGCAGGAGTATCTTGTCAATGAGGTTCAGGAAGTTTACCGTTTGCAAGGTGTAAGGATAAATGATAAACATATAGAGGTTATCATTAAACAGATGATAAGGAAGGTCAATATTGAGGAACCTGGGGATACAAACTTCCTGTATGGTCAGGAAGTAGATAAATTTATATTCCGTGCAGAGAATGAGCGGGTTATGAAAAAAAATAGTAGACCTGCTAAGGGACGTTTGATACTTCAGGGTATTACTAAGGCATCTTTAACTACAGAAAGCTGGATTTCTTCTGCGAGTTTTCAGGAAACAACGCGTGTTCTTACTGATGCTGCAAGTGCAGGACGGGTAGACGCATTGAAAGGATTGAAAGAAAATGTAATAGTAGGACATTTAATTCCTGCAGGAACAGGATATAAAGATCACAGACAAATAGAAATGGTAAAGGAGAAAGAGGATAAACAATGAAATGTATTTTCCGCTTCGAAAGATGTGCTAAAATTATTAAAATAATTTCAGTACTCTCAGCGGAGTAATTCGCAATATCATTTAGCTGCACTTTGTTTGCTAAATGATAGTGCTCATTAAAGGAGTTATAGATATGCCGACAGTTCAGCAGTTAATAAGATTGGGAAGGCAGAAAAAAAGAAGAAAAACTAAATCGCCGGCTTTGAAAAATTGTCCGCAAAGGCGTGGTGTTTGTGTCCAAGTTAGGACAATGACGCCAAAAAAGCCTAACTCTGCACTTAGAAAAGTTGCCAGGGTAAGGCTTACAACAGGAATTGAAGTTACTTCGTATATTCCTGGTGAAGGGCATAATCTTCAGGAGCATTCTATAGTTTTAGTGCGTGGAGGTAGGGTTAAGGATCTACCCGGTGTAAGATATCATATTGTAAGAGGTGTTCTTGATACATCAGGTGTAGCAAATAGGAATAAGTCTAGATCCAAATATGGAACCAAGAAACCGAAAAAATAAAATAAATAGTTAGTAGGAGGTAGATATTAGATTATGAGAAGAAGAAGATCTGAAAAAAGGCAGGTTATAAATGATCCTGTGTATGGCAGTGCTTTGGTACAGAAAATGATAAATATAATGATCTTGGATGGTAAAAAAAATACTTCTGAGGGGATTATCTATGGTGCTTTTGAAATTATAAAGAAGAAGTTGAATAAAAGCACTGATCAAGATGTTTTAGATGTTGTGAATAAGGCGATAGATAATATTAAACCAAAAGTAGAAGTAAAGCCTAGAAGAGTAGGTGGTGCTACTTTTCAGGTTCCGATAGAAGTATCTGCTAATAGGGCTATATCTTTAACTTTACGTTGGATTCGCGAATCTAGCCGCGGTAAGAAAGGCAAGTCTATGAAAGAAAAGTTTGCTCAAGAACTTTTGGATGCATATAGAGGTGAAGGAACGGCTGTGAAGAAAAAAGAAGACACCCATAAAATGGCGGAAGCAAACAGAGCTTTTGCGCATTATAGATGGTAAATTTAGCTACGGATAGAGATATTATGAAAACTGAGATGGATAAAATACGAAATATTGGCATTATTGCTCATATTGATGCTGGTAAAACTACGACTACTGAACGTATGCTCTATTACGCCGGAAAGCTTTACAAAATGGGTGAGGTTCATGATGGTACGGCTGTAATGGATTGGATGAAACAGGAAAGAGAAAGAGGTATTACTATTACCGCTGCATGTACAACTGTTATTTGGCGCAATAATAGAATCAATATTATCGACACTCCTGGACATGTAGATTTTACTGCTGAAGTGGAAAGGTCATTAAAAGTTTTAGATGGTGCAGTGGTGGTGTTTTGTGCTGTTGATGGAGTTGAAGCGCAGTCGGAGACTGTTTGGAGGCAGGCAGATACATATAAGGTACCCAGAATTGCTTTTATAAATAAAATGGATAGAACCGGGGCTGATTTTTATGGCTGCTTAAAAGAGATGAAAAATAAGCTGGGTACAAATCCAGTTGTGCTTCAATTACCTATAGGTAGTGAAGCTCTTTTTGAAGGAATGATAGATCTCTTAAGAATGAAGGCAATTAGGTATTTAGATGACAAAGGAGAAAAATTTGAATATCAGGATATTCCTGAAGACTTGATGAAAACAGCAGAAAAATATAGGGAAAAAATATTGGTGAAGCTTGCTGAATTCGATGATGAAATTTTAGATGCCTACATACATTCTGATGAGATTTCTATCGAGAAGCTTAATCAAGTAATAAGGTCAACAACTATTGCATGCAAGATTGTGCCTGTTTTATGCGGGGCTGCGTTTAAAAATAAGGGGGTGCAATTTCTTATGGATGCAGTGTGTGATTATATGCCTTCTCCTGTAGATGTTCCGCCTATTAAAGGGATAAATCCCCAAACAGAAGTTGAGGAAACAAGAGAGGCACGGAGTGATGAGCCTTTTTCTGGATTATGTTTTAAAATTACGACTGATTCATTCTTGGGAAAGTTGAATTATGTAAGAATTTATTCAGGGAGTATTAAAAGTGGTTCTTATATCTATAATGTCAATAAGGAAAAAAGGGAACGTGTCACCAAGTTGTTACAGATGCATGCTGATAAAAAAGAACCGCAAGATGAGGTTTCGGCCGGTGATATTGTAGCTATTGTTGGACTAAGGAATACAGTAACCGGCGATACAGTTGCAGAAGAATCATCTCCGATAATTCTTGAAAGCATGCATTTTCCGGATCCGGTGATTTCTTTGGCAATTGAACCAAAGACTAAGGTGGATCAGGATAAGCTTTTTACTGCTCTGGGGAAACTTTCTGAGGAGGATCCTACGTTCAGGGTTGGTTATGATGAGGAAACAGGGCAGACTATTATTTCTGGCATGGGAGAGCTTCATTTAGAAATTATTTTAGATCGTTTGAATCGTGAATTTAATGTAGGTACTCATGTTGGTAAACCTCAGGTAGCCTACAAAGAAACTATAACTGGGACGGCTGTTGTTGAAAGCAAATTTGTTCAACAGACAGGTGGTCGTGGACAGTATGGACATGTAAAACTATCCTTAGCTCCGGGTGAGAAAGGATCTGGTATTAACATAGTAGATAAAGTAAAAGGCGGAGCTATTCCTAAAGAATTTATGTCTGCAGTAAAAACAGGAATTCATTCCGGTGCGGTATCTGGAATTTTGGGAGGTTTTCCGGTGATAGATGTAAATGTAGAAATTATAGATGGTAGTTCTCATGAAGTTGATTCTTCAGAATTAGCATTCAAAATGGCTGGAAGTTTAGCTTTTCAAGAAGGATTAAAAAAGTCAAAATCTGTTTTGCTTGAGCCTATTATGGACTTAGAGGTGTTTACACCTGATGGATATTTAGGAGATGTTATAGGTAATTTGAATTCAAGTCGTGCAAATATCAAAAGCATAACGGAGCGAACTAATATAAAATTAATAAGAGCATTTGCCCCCTTGTCAGAATTGTTTGGGTATGCTACAATTATCCGCTCGCTAACTCAGGGAAGAGCACTTTTTGTAATGCTCCCTTCGCATTATGATGTAGTACCCCAAAATATAGCGGAAAAGATAGTGGGTCAATTTAATTGTTAAAAATGGAGGTGAAAGATGGCAAAAGAAAAATTTGAACGGACGAAGCCTCATGTAAACATTGGAACTATAGGACATGTTGATCACGGTAAGACTACCTTAACATCAGCGATAACAAACATACTGGCAAAGTC
>JAVCDA010000021.1 GCA_030765145.1 Candidatus Saelkia tenebricola
AATTTATAAATTAGATGTTTTGGTGATTCCCCCTAACAAACCTCTCAACAGAATTCCACATGCAGATGTAATATATAAAAGTCAGAGGGAAAAGTTTGAAGCGGTTGTTAAAGAGATAGAGGAATTGCATAGTGCGGGGCGGCCTATGCTTGTGGGTACTACATCTATCGAGAAATCAGAGCTTTTAAGCGAGCTGCTTAAAAAGCGTGGAATTCCTCACAATGTATTAAATGCCAAGTACCATGAAAGGGAAGCTGAAATCGTTGCTCAGGCAGGAAGATTTAAAGCGGTTACTATTGCAACCAATATGGCTGGACGTGGAACCGATATTCTTTTGGGAGGGAACCCTGAGTTTTTGACAAAAACGAGTTTTAAGCAGGAGAGCCGTGATTTAAGAGAAATAACTGATCAAGAATTTCAAGAAGTTTTTAAAAATGTTACGATGGTGGTTAATAAAGAACATGATAAAGTTGTTGAATCAGGGGGACTGTATGTTATCGGAACTGAACGGCATGAATCCAGACGTATTGACAACCAGCTCAGAGGTCGTGCTGGACGGCAAGGGGATCCGGGGTCTTCTAAATTCTATCTTTCCATGGAAGATGATTTAATGCGTCTTTTTGGAAGCGAGAGAATTGCATTGATAATGGATAAACTGGGTATTGCTGATGGGGAAAAGATCGAACATTCTTTAATCAGCCGCGCAATAGCTACTGCACAGAAGAGAGTTGAAACGTTTAATTTTGAGATTAGAAAGCACTTGCTTGATTACGATGATGTTATGAATAAACAGCGCCAGGCTATATACTCAGAAAGGAGAACTGTTTTATTAAGCGAAGGTTTAAGAGAGCATATTTATGAAATTATAGAGGAAACTTTAGAATATGAAATAGAGCGTTTTATTCCGGAAAGCATTTTACCTGAAGATTATGACTGGGATGGATTGAGCAGATGGATTCTGGATAAGTTTAGAGTGTCTATTGCTGTATCAATTCTTAAAGACGTTTCTTTTGAGAATTTGAAGGAACTTAAAAGCAACTGGAATGACATTGTTCTTAATTGTTTTGAGTTTCTGGTTAAGAAGTTAAAAGAAATTTACAATGCACGCGAAAAGGAGATTGGGGAAGAGGAGTTAAGAAGGCTGGAGAAAATGATATTTCTACATGTTATAGATATGCGCTGGAAACAGCATCTTTATGCTCTGGATTATTTAAGAGAAGGTATTGGTTTAAGAGCTTATGGCCAGAGAGATCCTTTAGTAGAATACAGGAATGAGTCTTATAATATGTTTCAGGAGATGGTATCTCGGATTAAATTAGATGTTTTAGAATATTTATACAAATTCCATTCTAGATTTAAAACAGCTCCTGTCGGATTGATGGAAAAAGCAGCTTCTGATTATAAGCATGAAGAGGTAAAGCAGTTCCAGGCGGTTAAGAGAATGACTAAGGAAAAAGAGCCACAGGCTCCTCGTGTAAGGCCAGGGCAGTTTGCGGGTGGAGGGCAAGCGGAGCCGTATAAAAGAACAAGTCAAAAAATTGGCAGAAATGATCCTTGTCCTTGCGGTAGCGGCAAGAAATATAAGAAATGCTGTTATCCAAAATAGGATGACATACTTCATTCTTGTATTGATTTCTGCATTCCTGAGTGCAGGGGCGTTTTATTACAATGAGTTTTTTATCTTTTTTAGCCTAACTCCTTTTTTGTATGTGTTGTTTAAGACAGAATATATAAAAAAGAGATTTCTTCTGGGCTATATCTGGGGACTTGTTTATTTTGCCTGCCTTTGTTATTGGTTGATTCATGTCTCATGGTTGGGGTTAGTTCTTCTCACGTTATATCTGGGGTGTTATCCAGCTTTATTTGCTGTTTTATGTAAGCCCAAAAATAAGTTTATCAATATATATTATGTTTCAGGATTATGGGTTATTTTAGATTTTTTAAGGTCATTTTTGTCTTTTAAATTTGCTTGGGGTTATTTTGGGTATGCGTTAAGTGAGAATAAGGTTTTAATTCAAATAGCAGATCTTACAGGGGTACATGGTGTTTCTTTTATTGTGGTATTGGTTAATTGTTTGTTTCTCTATTTTATTACAAAAGTAATCTTGAGAAAGAAAATATTGCATTCTTTCGTTTTGCTTGCAATATTTGTCTGTTCATTTGTTTATGGTAATAACCGGTTGAAAAATCTTGTTTCTACAGGTGTAGCTAAAGATGTTGCTTTGATTCAAACAAATGTCAATTCGAATTTTAAATGGGATTTGTCTTTTTATCAGGATAATTTAGAGCGGTTTGAACTTTTAGTTCATATTGCAAAACATAAAGGTGCGAAATTGATAATTTCACCGGAATCGATACTGCCTTTCCCCTGGGGTAAAAAACCGAGTATGATGCAGCGTATTCAATCGGTTGCAAAAGAGACTAAAACCCCGCTGCTTTTAGGAATCCCGTTTTATAAGAATAATCAAATTTATAATTCCTCATTATTTTTAACTCACACAGGAGAAGTTAAGGATGTGTATTTTAAAGTACACCTTGTGCCATTTGGGGAATACATGCCTTTAAGAAGAATATTTTTATTTTTAGAAAATATTTACCCGATAGGTTCTTATTCTCGTGGGGATAGCTTAAAACTATTTGATTATATGAAACATCGGTTTTCGATTTTAATCTGTTACGAGGATATTCCTGCGGACATTATCAGACGGGCCACTGTTTTAGGTGCCCATTTTTTTGTCAATCAGTCTGATGAGGGATGGTTTAAGGAAACAAAAGAAATGTATTTACATAACCAGATTGCAGTATTCAGAGCAATTGAAAACAGACGCTCCATAGTGCGCTCAACAAATACAGGGTTGAGTTGTTTTATTGATTATAAGGGTAATGTTATAGAGCAGCTGGAGCCGTTTAAAGCAGATGTTTTAGTCGCAGATGTACCAATATATACAAAATTTTCTTTTTATAGTAAATACAGTTGGTTGTTCATTTGGATATTGTTGATAGGTGTAGTGATTTATTTATTTAGTTCTGGAATTCGGCGTAATTTTTAGACTATAATTAATGTGTTATTAACATTAGTATGTGTGTGTATTATTTAGAGGATTAAAATGGTAGATTGAATTGTAAATGGAAATGTATCCCCACTGATTTGTAAAACAAATCAAACATGTGGGGATAATTCGCCCAGGTAATTTACATTCATCCTGGAAATCAGGATTCTGTAAATCAGGGGGCTCATTAGGAGGTGAGAGAATGATTGTTACTAATATCGATTCAGTTCCTGGTAAAAGAATTGTTGAACATTTTGGTATTGTTCAAGGCAGTACTGTTCGAGCTCGGCATGTAGGCGCTGATTTAGCTGCTAGTCTTAAGAACTTGGTTGGCGGAGAATTAAAAGGCTATACAAAATTATTGGAAGATGCCCGAGCAGAATCTTTAGGAAGGCTTATTCAGCAGGCTCAGCAATTGGGAGCTAATGCGATTATTAATATCCGATTTGCAACAGCTGCAGTGGCTCAAGGAGCTGCAGAGTTGATGGCTTACGGAACTGCTGTGCGGGTAGAAGAATAAAGGAGGGTCTATGGATGCTCTGATTTATTTTATATTATTTATTTTTGTAGGATATATTTCAGGAACAATAATTGAAAAGAAACATTATCTTGATATTGAAGTAAGAGAAAAAAAATATTTAAATTTGCCCGCAATCAGTTCTAAAAATATAGAAGATGAAAGCCGGATTTTATCTGCCAATTTAGTTAGCGGTAGTGTTGTTATTTCACTTGATTATTTCAAGCGTTTTCTTGCCGGCCTGCGTAATGTCGTTGGTGGTAGAATTCATAGCTATGAAACTCTCTTGGACAGGTCTCGTCGGGAAGCTGTTCTAAGAATGAAGGAAAATGCCAGCAGTATGAATGCCGATATGATTTTAAATATCAGATTCCAAACCTTGGGAGTTGGACAAAAAGCAAATAAAAAAGGTAATATCGGTTGCTTTGAAGTCGTAGCATATGGAACAGCAGTGAAACTAAAACCCGGAACATGAGGTTTACTCCTCGCTTACCACAAGATAACGTAAACGTTTCTAAAACATCAGATTTAAGAGAATTTTTTTGGCTTTTGGGAATTATCTTGGCTGTTCTGGTGTTAGTTTATCTATTCTTAGGATTTGCGCTGGATGTTGTAGTGGATAGAATTTCACCCAAGATGGAAAGAGAAATAGGGGTTGTCTTTAATAAGATGTATAAAATTAAAGATAACGAAATTTCACCCCTTGAGGAAAGCATACAAAAATTACTCGATAGCTTAGTTGAAAAGGCACCTGCTTTAAATATGGATTATGAGTTTAAGGTGCGGGTAGTTGAAAATAATGATTTTAATGCTCTGGCTTTACCGGGAGGAAATATTGTGATTTTTTCCGGCTTGATTAAAGAAATTAATTCCCAGAATGAATTAGCTATGGTTCTATCACATGAACTGGGCCATTTTGCACATAAAGATCACTTGAGAAGGTTAGGGCGGAGATTAGTATTGGTTGTTATTTCTAGTGTTTTATTCGGGGAGAGGAGTTCAGTTGCACAGTTTATGGAACGAACATTAATAACCGCAGATCTTAAATCTTCACGCCAGCAGGAGGTAGTAGCTGACAAGTTTGCTTTAGATTTGTTAGATAAAAAGTATGGACATGTTGCAGGAGGTAGGGAATTGTTTCAGCTAATGAAAAAGAAGGGAAATTTACCTATGTTTTTTCAATATTTTTCTACACATCCAGCTCCTGAAGATAGGTTGAATATAATGATGGAGGAGATAATAATAAATGGCTATTTGGTGAAAGAAACAATTCCTCTTGATCCGATTTATAGAGATCAAACAGTAGTAGATTGATACTTGGATAATTACAATCTGCATTGACATATTAAATCTCAACGTTTACAATTCAAAGAACAAAATGAAAGACGAATTCAGAGAACATAAGTTGGAGAAACTTAATAAGTTAAGGGAGAAAGGTGTAAATCCCTATCCTTATCGCTATTTACCACATGAGGCTATTTCTTCCTGTATCGATAACTGGAAAGATAGAAGGGGAGTTAAGATTGCAGGGCGGGTTATGGCGTTTCGGGAGCACGGTAAGAGCATATTTTTTGATATTAAGGATTCAAGTGGGCGGATCCAAGTATATATTAAGCAGGATATAATCGGTGAGGATGAGTTTTTGATGTTCAAAGAATGTATTGATATCGGAGATATTTTGGGTGTTGAAGGCGAGACTTTTAAAACCAGAACCGAAGAACCTACTGTTTTGGCCAAAACATATAAAGTGCTTTCTAAATCTTTACTGCCTTTGCCTGAGAAATGGCATGGTTTAAAAGATGTGGAAACAAGACACAGGAAACGTTATCTGGATTTAATAATGAATGAAAATGTTAAAGAAATTTTTGTTTTGAGAAGTAAAATTACTAATTTAATTCGCAAGTTTTTAGGTGATAAAGGTTTTATAGAAGTTGAAACTCCGATGCTTCATAATGTGGCAGGCGGGGCAGCTGGGGCGCCTTTTGCAACACATTTGGAAGCATATGATTTGGACCTTTACTTAAGAATTGCACCTGAGTTGTATCTTAAGAGACTCTTAGTAGGCGGATTTGAAAAAGTGTATGAAATAAACAGGAGTTTTAGAAACGAAGGAGTTTCAACTCGGCATAATCCTGAATTTACAATGCTGGAGCTTTACTGGGCATATGCTGATTATGAAGATATTATGAAATTAACTGAAGAGTTGTTTACATATTTAGCTTATGAGATAAAAGGTTCCACTGAATTAGAATACCAAGGCAAGAAAATAAATCTTGCTTCTCCCTGGGAAAGATTGAGTTTTACTGATATTTTAGGCAAAAAGAATCTAACAATAGATGTGCTTCGTGAAATCATGGAGTCAAAGCTTGGTAAAAAACTTGATAAACTTTCCAGGTCTCAGACTCTTAAATTGTGTGAAGACTATATTGAGAATCAACTGGGGAATGAGCCGATTTTTGTAACCGATCATTTAAAAGATATTTCACCCCTTGCAAAATCTAAGAAAGAAAACTCTGATCTTGTTGAGAGGTTTGAGCTTTTTATATCGGGAATGGAAATAGCTAATGCATACAGCGAGCTTAATGATCCGATTGAGCAGAAAAAGAGATTTCAAGCTCAAACTGGTGAGGAAAAAGAGCATGTAGATCTCGATTTCGTAGAAGCTTTGGAATACGGTATGCCGCCGGCAGGGGGGTTGGGCATAGGGATAGACAGGTTGGTTATGCTTTTTGCTGATGCTTCTTCAATCAGGGAAGTTCTTCTATTCCCTCTCCTAAAACCTGAAGTTTGTGATGAGATTTGAGTTTTGGTTAGCTAAAAAATACCTCAGTAGGAAAGAAGCAAAATTCTTAAAATTAATCTCTGTAATTACAGTTCTAGGAGTAGCTATTGGGGTTATGACTCTCTTAGTTGTGATAGCTGTAATGAATGGGTTTGATAAAGAATTGGAAGAGAAAATTTTAGGCATTAATTCGGATCTTTTAATAAAATCTGAACCTGTTTTATACAATTATGAAGAAGTAGTAACTAAGCTTGATTCATTGGATGAAATTATGTTTTTCTCACCTGTTGTTGTCGGGAATGGTAGCTTAGTTAAAAATGGTTTTCTGGAAAATATTTATATTAAAGGTATAGATTTAAAACAAGAGGTAAAAACTACAAATTTAGAGAAGTACTTAATACATAAATTGGATAATATCAACTCAAATGGTATAGTCATTGGTAAAGTTATGGCAGAGAAATTTGATTTAATATTAGGTTCAACAGTTGAAGTTTTAATGCCGTTTCAATTCGAGAGTTTCCCGTTTGTAGTGGAAGGGATATTTGAGTCAGGTATGTATGAATATGATGCCTCCTTGGTATATATAAATTTAAATAGTGCTAAAGATATTTTCTCAATATCCGGGGTAACGTCGCTGGAAATCAAAATTAAGAATCCTTATAAAGCAGATGTTCTAAAAAAGGAAATTCAGGATATTCTGGGAGTGCCTTTTTATGTTTTAAGCTGGATAGATATGAACAAAAATCTTTTTCAAGCTTTGAAGTTAGAGAAAACTGCAATGTTCATTATTTTATGTTTAATAGTGCTTGTCGCGTCTTTTAATATTGCAAGTGTCCTTATTATGTCGGTATTGGGAAAAATAAAGGATATTGGGATTATGAGAGCAATAGGTGCCCGGGCAAAAGATATAAGGCGTGTTTTTATTATCCAAGGGATGTTAATAGGATTTACCGGGATTCTGTTGGGAACTGCTTTAGGAGGAGCGTTAATATATATTATAGACAACTATAAAATAATAAAGCTCCCTTCTGATATTTATTACATTGATGCATTACCTGTTGCCCCATCTATGATTGATTTTGTCTTAATTGTTTCATCGGCACTTCTGATAACATTTATCTCAACTTTATATCCTGCAATAAAGGCAGCGAAGTTTGATCCTGTCGTAGCCTTGAGGTACGAATGATAGTAAAACTAGATAGCATTAATAAATATTATCGAGTTGGAAACAGTACTCTCCATGTGTTAAAAGATATTTTTTTAGATATTGAACAAGGAGAATTATTAGCTATAGAAGGTCCTTCTGGAGCGGGTAAATCTACTTTACTACACTTAATAGGCGGTTTGGATAGACCTAGCGAGGGGAAGGTTTATTTGGAAGAAGAGGATATTTATAGCTTTAATGACAGTAGTATTTCTCGGATTAGAAATGAAAAGGTTGGTTTTGTATTTCAGTTCTATTATTTGATATCCGAGTTAACTGTATTAGAAAATGTTGCCTTGCCTCTGCTTATTAGAGGCGAATCTAAGAAAAAAGCTCTGGATTTGGCGAAAGGGGTGCTTGATTTTTTAAAGCTTACCGAAAGAGTATCTCATTATCCTAATCAGGTATCCGGAGGTGAACAGCAGAGAACTTCTTTGGCTAGGGCAATTGTTACAGAGCCTAAAATTTTACTTTGTGATGAGCCAACAGGAAATTTAGATTCTCAAATGGGAAAAGAAGTGTTAAAATTACTCCAGGATATTAATAAAGAACGAGGTACTACAATTGTGGTTGTTACCCATGATAGAGATATAGCATCATGGATGCAGCGAAGAGCTTACATGAAAGACGGAATGTTGGTGAATATAAAATGTAACAAAGGAGGATAATATGAAAGTTTACCTCAATGGTGAACTTGTAGATGAAAAAGATGCAAAGGTATCTGTTTTTGACCATGGGTATCTTTATGGAGATGGTGTTTTTGAAGGAATAAGGGTCTATAACGGTCTGGTTTTTCGCCTTCAGCAGCACCTGGATCGTCTTTATCGTTCTGCTCATACGATTATGCTTAATGTCTCTATGAGTAAAGATGAAATGAAAGAAGCTGTAATAAAAACTCTGAAAGCAAATAGCTTAAAAGACGCTTATATTAGATTAATTATTTCCCGTGGTGAAGGGGATTTGGGATTAGACCCTAGAAAGTGTAAGCATCCAAATATTGTTATTATAACGGATAAGATTGCACTTTACCCTAAAGAGATTTATGAAAAGGGTCTTGAGATAATTACTGTGCCTACCAGGCGTAATATTCCGGAAGGGGTGAATCCTCAGATTAAATCCTTGAATTACCTCAATAATATTATGGCTAAAATGGATGCCTTGAGCTGCGGTTATGAAGAAGCTATTATGCTTAATAATGAGGGGTATGTAGTTGAATGCACAGGTGATAATATCTTTATTTACGATGAGGGTAAACTTTATACTCCATCTGTTCATTTGGGGATTTTAGACGGTATCACGAGAGATGTGGTAATGAAATTAGCAAAAGAACGGGGTATTGAAGTTTCTGAAGAGATAATATCCCGTCATGATGTTTATAATGCTGGAGAGTGTTTTCTTACAGGAACTGCTGCTGAAATAGTACCTGTAGTTAAAGTTGATGGTAGAAATGTCGGGAGTGGTGTTCCTGGAGAAGTTACTCTTCAGCTGATAGAAGATTTTAAAGATTTAACAGATACAGATGGTGTGCCTGTCTCTTAGGCGGAGGTAATAATATGGTTTGTGATATTTGCGGGCAGACGGAAGCTACCGTACATTTGACAGAAATAATAAACGGTAAGGTTACAGAATTGCATTTATGTGAAGAATGCGCTCGGGAAAAAGGTACTCAGATGGAACAGCATTTTGGTATATCCGATCTTCTGGCGGGCTTAGCAGATTTAAGTCCCGATGTGGAAATGAAACAGGATGTTGTTTTAAAATGTAATAATTGCGGGATGAGTTACAAAGATTTTAAAAAAATAGGCAAATTTGGCTGCAGTCAATGTTATGAATCTTTCAGACAGCATGTACCGGCTTTATTAAAAAGAGTGCATGGTTCTACTAAATACGTAGGAAAGGAACCTAATGCTGGAGAATATAAAGTAGTTAGGGATGAACTGCAGGAGTTAAGAAGTAAATTGCAAATTGCTATCGAAAAAGAAGAATACGAAAAAGCAGCTCAAATAAGAGATGAAATTCGTGAAATAGAAAGAGAGCGTGCTAAAGATGAAGAAAAGTAATGTTGATATTTTATTAAATCAGCTGGGAGCATGGCTTCAGGGAACAGGTGAATATTCGGATATTGTTATTTCAAGCCGGATTAGATTTGCCAGAAATTTAAAGGGTTTTCCTTTCTATCACTGGGCAAGTGATAAAAAGAGAGAAGAAGTTTATTTTAAAGTCAAGGAAGCCATTGGAAACATTCCGGATTTCCAAAATGGAATTTGGATGGATATGGTAGAGTTAAATGAATTAGACAGGTATTTTTTACTTGAGAGGCATTTGATAAGCAAAGAGTTAACTGAAAAAGGTGCCCATAAGGCGTCTCTTATCGGGGACCGTGAAATTGTTTCTGTTATGGTGAACGAAGAGGACCATATCAGACTTCAGGTTTTAGAATCCGGGCTTTCTTTGCTTCAGGCAATAGATATAGCAAGAAGAATTGATAATGAACTAGCTCAAAAGTTAGATTATGCATTTTCTTATGAATGGGGGTATCTTACTGCTTGTCCCACTAATACAGGAACAGGCTTAAGGGCATCTGTAATGTTGCATTTGCCATTACTTGTTTTAACGAAACAAATAACAAATGTTATCAATACAATTGCAAAACTAAGTTTTACAACCCGTGGGTTTTATGGTGAAGGAACCGAGGCCAGCGGGAATTTCTTTCAAATTTCAAATCAAGTGACTTTAGGTAGGTCTGAGGAAGAAATTGTGGAAAATCTGCTTAAAGTTATATCTCAGGTAATAAATTATGAAAGGTCTGCTCGGGAGAAATTTTATAAACAGGAAAAACTGTCTTTGGAAGATCAAGTTTTCAGATCATATGGAATGTTGAAAAATTCCCGTGTTGTAACCAGCAAGGAGGCGATTGAACTTCTTTCGAATTTAAGAATGGGTATAGATCTAGGTATTATTGATATTGATATAAAGCAGATGAATGAATTATTTCTTTTGATACAACCTGCTCATCTCCAGAAACTGGAGGGGAGGAAGTTGAATTCTAAGGAAAGGGATATAAAACGAGCAGAACTTATACGCAATAGAATAAAGTAGGAGGGTGTTATGAATATGTTTAATCGATTTACCGAACGAGCAAGAAAAGTGATTATTTTAGCAAAAGAGGAGGCTAAACGTTTTAATCATGATTATATTGGGACTGAGCATATACTCTTAGGATTGATAAGAGAAGGCGAAGGCGTGGCTGCGATTGTTTTAAAGAGTATAGAGTTGGATTTGAATCAGATTAGATTAGAAGTGGAAAAGATTGTTCAGCCTGGAGCTAAAACAGTTGTTTCAGGGGATATTCCTTTTACTCCTCAGGCAAAAAAAGCAATAGAACTGGCAATGGATGAAGCAAATTCCTTGGGGCATAATTATATTGGAACAGAACACTTGCTTTTGGGGTTGATAAGAGAAGGCGAAGGTGTTGCAGCCCAAGTATTATTTAATCTGGGATTGGATGTTAATAAAGTTAGAGATGGTATTATGGATCTTTTAGGTTCTCCTTCCGGTAATGTCGGGGCGGGGAGTGTTTCGAGCGGTAAGAGTAAAACTCCAGCACTTGATGCTTTTGGAAGAGATTTAACTGCTTTAGCACGAGAAGGAAAACTTGACCCAGTAGTGGGCAGAAATAATGAACGGGAAAGGGTGATGCAAATATTATGCAGGAGAACTAAAAACAGTCCTGTGCTTTTGGGTGAAGCCGGTGTGGGTAAAACTGCAATTGTAGAAGGCTTGGCTCAGAAAATAATTATAGCAGATATTCCTGAGATTTTGAGAAACAAGAGAATTATTGCTTTGGATTTAGCGCTTATGGTTGCAGGTACCAAATATAGGGGGCAGTTCGAAGAAAGAATAAAAGCAGTTATGAATGAAATAAAAAAATCTGAAAATATAATTTTGTTTGTAGACGAGCTTCATACTCTCGTTGGGGCTGGAGGTGCTGAGGGTGCAATAGATGCTTCCAATATTTTAAAACCGGCTTTAGCGCGGGGTGAAGTGCAGTGTATTGGTGCGACAACTTTGGATGAATATAGGAAGCATATTGAAAAGGATGCGGCATTAGAGAGAAGATTTCAGACAATTATGGTAGATCCTCCTACGGTTGAAGAAACAATAGAAATTCTTAAAGGATTGAGGGATAGATATGAAGCACATCATAGGGTGAAATTTCCTGATGAAACTATAATTGCAGCTACAAAACTTTCTGATAGATATATTACAGGTAGGTTCTTGCCTGATAAAGCAATAGATGTAATAGACGAAGCTGGAGCTAGAGCTCGGCTTTCGGTATTAACTATGCCGCCGGAGCTAAAAGATTTAGAAGAGCAGGTTGAGAATATAAAAAAGGAAAAAGATGCGGCGATAAAAGATCAGGATTTTGAACGAGCGGCTAAATTAAGAGACCAGGAGAAAGATACTAAAAATCAATTGGAAAGCGGTAAAAAGGAGTGGGAAAAAACAAAATGTGAAGAGTCTCCCATGATTGTTCCCGAAGATATTGCGGTTATTGTTTCAAAATGGACTGGTATTCCGTTAATGAAGTTGGAAGAAACAGAGAGTGATAAACTTCTTAAAATTGAAGAAAAATTATCTAAGAGTGTTGTTGGCCAAGTAGAGGCAATTCATGCCATAGCACGTGCAATAAGAAGGTCGCGTGCCGGATTGAAAAATCCAAAACGTCCGATAGGAGCGTTTGTCTTTTTAGGACCAACTGGTGTAGGTAAGACGCTTTTAGCTCAAGTGTTAGCCGGGTTTTTATTTGGAGATGAAGATGCATTGGTACAGCTTGATATGTCAGAATATATGGAAAAATTCAATGTTTCCCGTCTTGTAGGTGCACCACCAGGATATGTTGGATATGAAGAAGGCGGCCAATTAACAGAAAAAGTAAGGCGTAGACCTTATTCGGTTGTGCTTTTAGATGAAATAGAAAAGGCCCATCCGGATGTTTTTAATATTCTGCTTCAGGTAATGGAAGAAGGTAGGCTTACTGACAGTTTTGGCAGGCGTGTTGATTTTAGAAATTCTGTTTTGATAATGACTTCTAATGTAGGCGCTTCTCTTTTAAAACAACAGGGTGCTATAGGTTTTGATACGAAGAGTACTAATAATGTAATGAATTATGATGTTATGAAAGAGAAATTGTTAGATGAGGTGAAAAAAACTTTTAAACCGGAATTCTTAAACCGTGTAGATGATATTATAGTTTTTCGTTCTCTGATGAAAGAGCACCTTGCTGATATTGTAAATATAGAGGTTGAAGAAGTTAATGATCGGGTTGAGGAACAGGGACTAACTTTGGATTTAACCCCAGAAGCAAAAGAGTTCTTAATTAATAAAGGATTTGATCCTGTTTTTGGAGCACGGCCTTTAAAAAGAACAATTCAAAGATATATTGAAGATCCATTAGCAGAGGATGTAATTGCTGGTAAATTTAAATCTGGGGATATTATAGTAATTAAAAAAGCAGCTCAAAAAGAAGAGCTGAGTTTTGAGAAGAAGGCATAATTCTGCAGATTTAAATAGCTATATGAGTAGAGTTAATTTGTTGTAAAAAGCATGCTTCTGATTATAAGTAAATCAGAAGCCAAATTTTTTCTCAATGCGTATATCAAAATTAAGAAAGAGGCGTTGGGAGTTATATTTAATTATTGCAACTATATTGCTTGTTTTTGCAGTGTTGTGTTTTTTTTCTTCTTTTTATTGTTCTGATTTTTTGGCGAATAAAATTTTAAATAGTTATTTAAAAT
Source organism: Candidatus Saelkia tenebricola (assembly GCA_030765145.1). GTDB lineage: Bacteria > Omnitrophota > Gorgyraeia > Kaelpiales > Kaelpiaceae > Saelkia > Saelkia tenebricola. The sequence goes on from JAVCDA010000021.1 coordinate 13,352, forward strand.
CAGAAGATGTGCACTTGTCTGCTAAAAGATGCGGGTTTTCTTTTAAAAATGGTATTATATTTAGAAGGATTTCTTTGACTAATAAAGAAAGTAGTATTTCTGCTCAAAGTTTTTCTTTAAATAAAGACGGAGAATCAACAGTTGTAATGATAGAAGGTGCGGCTATTGATATTGCTTTACTTGGAGGCAAAATGTTTTATGAAGAAGATAAAATATCTAAAGCAGGTTCTGTAAAAATCGGTTTGAAAAATGTTGAATTAAAATCTAGAGACAGTAGTTTGTTTAAAATAGAGAAAGGATTTATTCTCTTAGGTAAAAACGAGGTGAATTGGGATATGCGGATGAATTACAAATTTATTAGCATAGATTCTAAAGGATTTGTATCCTTATCCAATAAAACTTGTTTGTTTTTCTTTGATGCTGATTCTTTGAGTGTTTCTTTGATGGGAGAGTATGATTTTAATACACAAGTTATAAATAGCAAGTTGTTTTTTAAAGGTAAGCCCTATGTTCTTAGCACTGATTTGTTGTTTGATCGGGGAAGTATTGCTTTGAAAGATATTATATTTGAGAAATTTCTAATACCAGGTCCGATAAATGCAACAGTTTTAGGTGGCATAGCATCTAACTGGTCAATTCAAGGAACGGAGAATGTATCCCGAGGTGATTTTGGATTTGAGGATAAAGAGAATCATCTAAAATTTTATCTTAGGGTGTTAAAAGCACATTTGGGTAATTATGAATTAATTACGAATCTTTATCTAGATTATGTAAAAACTGAGAGAGCATTAAGCTTCCATTCTCGGGGTACGGTATTAAATAATCAACCTTTTCCGGAGTTGGATTTTGCGATAAAATTTTTAGACGAAGGTGTTTTATTGGAAAATTTTAATTATCAAGGTGGGTTAAGTCTTAGTGGTTATTGGGATTATGGAGTAGTTTTAACTGGGAAATGCAAATTTGAAAATTTCGATATTTATAAACTTATTAAACTCATTACGCCTCTTTATTCTCGTTATTTTAATGTAGCAAGCATAAATGGTGAAGCAAGTTATTTTTCTTATAATGCTACAAAGTTAGCTAAATTATCGTTAGAGCTTTCTGAGGGAAGAATTTGGGATGTTGTTTTTGATAGTGGTAGAATCGAGTTAATAGGTAATTCCAAAATATTGGAATTTGTTGATTCTGAACTGGTGATTGACGGGGAGTCTTTGATGTTCGAAGGGTATATGGATATTTCTAAGTTTCCTGATGCGGATATGTGGAAGGATGTTTTCTTGGTCCCTGGTTCATCTTCTTTGTTGTGGAATAAGGCGGATTTTGAGGATAGTTTTGGAGGAAGGAAGCTGTCATTAGGAGCAAATTTAAAAGAGAATGTTAAATTGGATTATAATGTAGAATTTTCTGATCAAGAAAATTACAATAAAAACGAGATTTCTTTGAAAATAATAGGTAAACAGAATTTGAAATTGCGCTTAAGAGAAGATGAAGAGATAATGGGTATAGAAAAAACAATCGAATTTTAATGCTGTTATGAAAAAAAGTATAGATAATTTTTTATATTATATCGGAAGAATTACAATGCTCCTGGGGCATATAATTTATCTTCTGTTTACAAAAAAACCAAGATTTGCTCTTTTATATAGACAGCTTGTAAAAATTGGGTTGGAAAGTTTTCCGATAGTATTTTTAACTTCTATTTTTATCGGGATAGTAATTGCTTTACAAAGTGCTTATCAGATGCAGAAACTTTCAGCAGAGATTTATATTGCTTCCCTAGTTGCGCTTTCTGTTGTAAGAGAGTTAGGACCTGTAATTACAGGTCTTGTAGTTGCTGGACGAGTTGGCGCTTCAGTTTCGGCGGAATTAGGGACTATGAAAGTAACAGAGCAGATAGATGCAATGGAAGTAATGGCTACAGATTCTGTGCAATACTTGGTAATTCCACGTTTTTTAGCACTTCTTATAATGCTGCCTCTATTAACTGTTTATGCTGATATTATTGGTATTTTTGGAGGGTTTTTAATTGGTGTTACCAAGCTTGGTATAGGTGCTACGCAGTATTTAAGACTGACTTTTGAAGCTTTATCCATGAAGGATATTTATAGTGGGTTTACAAAACCGATTATTTTTGCAATTATTATAGCTTTGATTTCATCCCAGGAAGGATTTATGGCCCGAGGGGGTGCAGAAGGTGTCGGTAAGGCTACGACACGAACAGTTGTAAATACATTTATTTTAATTATTACAGCAGATTGTCTTATAACTGCATTGTATTACTTTGTATTATGATGATAAGGGTACTTAATCTCTGGAAAAAATTTGATGATTTAGAAGTTTTGCGTGGATGTAATCTTGAAATAAAAGAAAACGAAACTTTTGTCATTATTGGCCGAAGTGGTTCTGGTAAGAGTGTTTTTTTAAAGCTTTTGGTTGATCTCTTGAGGCTGGATGAAGGCGGGATTTATATTGAAGGTGAGGAGATAACAAAGTTGAATAAAGATGGCCTGCATGATATGAGAATGAAGTTTGGATTGGTTTTTCAGGGGTCTGCTCTTTTCGATTCTTTAAATATTTATGAAAATGTTAGTTTTGGATTGATCGAGCATACTGATTTAAATGCGGATTTAATTCAAGAAAGAGTAACTCAATGTCTTGAATTGGTTGGCTTAAGAGGTGTTGAATCTAAAATGCCTGCTGAATTGAGCGGTGGGATGAGAAAACGTGTTGCTATTGCTCGCGCCATTGTTTTAAATCCCAGGATAATTTTGTATGATGAACCTACTGCGGGATTAGATCCTGTTGGGGCGACATCAATAAACAACTTGATTAAAAGGTTGAAAAATGAAATCAATGCAACATCTATTGTTGTGACTCATGATATGAACAGTGCTTACTTTATTGCTGATAGAATTGGAATGTTATATGATGGAAAAATTATTCAGATTGGGACTCCCCAAGAGATTAAAAGCTCTATTAACCCGATAGTAAAACAGTTTGTTTCCGGGGATTTTGCTGGTCCGATAAAAGTATAGGAGGATTGAGAGATGGAGTATTGGAGAAATAGTGAGTGGAGATTAGGACTTTTCATTGCTTGCGGCCTGGTTCTTTTCGGAGCTTTAGTTTTTACAATAAGTAATTTGACATTTTTCGATAGAGGCTATGAGGTGAGAGTTCTTTTTAGATTTGCCAGTGGTGTTGAGGAAGGAGCGCCGGTAAGGCTTGCTGGGGTAAAAGTTGGAGAAGTTAAAAATGTAAAAATAGTTTATGATTTTGAAGATGAATATCCACTTGTTGAAGTACATTTAAATATTCAAGAAAATGTCCGTATCAGGCAAGACGCCAGTATTTTAATAAGCACTTTGGGTCTTCTGGGTGAAAAATATGTTGAAATTTTACCGGGGACTAAAGAAAAGCCTTTAATTGAGAGTAGAGATATTGTAATAGGATATGATACTGTTCCTCTTGCGAAATTGTCTGATTTAGGATATCAAATTGCTTTAAAATTAGATCAAACGATAGATGTTTTAAGGGAAATATTTGTCGAAGAAGAACAGAAGAAAGATATCAAAATTACTTTGAATAATATTAAAGATTTAAGCGCCAATTTAAATAATTTGGTTCTTGAAACAGATGTGGTTATGAAAAGAATCAATAGAGGCGAGGGTACGCTTGGACAGTTGATTAGTGAGGAAGAATTATATGATGATTTTCTGGCGTTTGTAAAAGATATTAAGAGAAATCCCTGGAAACTACTACGCAAAACCAAAAGTTCTAATCAAGATGATGTAGATGAAAATGGGAACAAAGGATATCTTTATTCTCAATAGAATATGAAAAGACAATCGATATTTGTATGTCAGAATTGTGGTTATCAGTCAATGGGGTTTTTAGGCCGTTGCCCTGAATGTGATACGTGGGATTCTATGTTGGAAGAAGTTAAAGAGGATCAATCTCGGGGTTGTGGAGTTTCTAGTCCTGCTCAACCTATAGGTGCAATTGAAATTAAAGATCAAGAGCGGGTTACAACAGAGTGTGGTGAATTTGATTTGGTGTTAGGAGGAGGTGTTGTTGCGGGTTCTGTTGTTCTTTTAGGAGGAAAACCCGGAATCGGAAAATCTACAGTGATGCTTCAGGTGGCTTTTGATCTTGCAAAAAAGGGGCATGTTATACTGTATGTTTCCGGAGAGGAGTCTTTAGCTCAGATAAAAATGCGGGCTAATAGGCTAGGTGTAAATGATGAGCCTAATTTATACCTTCTTTCGGAAACTAATTTTGAAGTTATAAAGTCGGCAATAGAATCTATAAGGCCCAAGTATTTGATTATAGATTCTATCCAGGTGGTTTATGATCCCGTGCTTTCTTCTTCTCCCGGGACCATAAGTCAGGTGAAAGAATGTGCTCGTAAATTATCCAGGATTGCTAAAGAAAATACTATCTCAACGTTTTTAATCGGACATGTGACTAAAGAAGGTTCCCTGGCAGGGCCTATGGTTTTAGAGCATATCGTGGATACTGTATTGTATTTTGAAGGGGAAAGCTTCCTGTCTCATAGGATATTGAGGGCTGTAAAAAACAGGTTTGGTTCGACTAATGAAATAGGATTATTTGAAATGTCTGAAGGCGGTCTCAAGGAAGTTAAAAATCCATCTTCTCTATTCCTTCTTGATGAAGGGGAGCAAGTAGCCGGGAATGTTATAGTTTCGACATTGGAGGGGACAAGACCGCTTTTAGTCCAAATTCAGGCGTTAGTTGCAAAATCTTATTTAGGTATACCTTTGAGGCGTACGATTGGTCTTGACCATAACAGGGTGTCTCTTTTAACCGCTGTCTTAGAAAGGAGGGGAAAATTCGGACTTTATAATCAGGATATTTATGTAAATGTAGTTGGAGGTTTAAAGATTAATGAACCTGCGGTAGATTTAGGTGTTGTGCTTACACTGGCGTCTTCTTTAAAAAATTCATCTCTAGATCATGATTTGGTTGTTTTTGGAGAAGTCGGATTAGCAGGAGAAGTTCGCAAGGTAAATTTTGCTGAAAAAAGAATTAGAGAAGCCATTAAGCTAGGGTTTAAAACCTGTATGGTGCCTTGTGGAAATTTATTGGAAAAAAGTAAGTTAAGTATTAAAATAATCGAGGTTTCTAATATAAGAGAAGCTTTACAAATATTGGAGTGAAATATGAAAATAATACGTGTTTTATTTTTAGTAAGTGTTTTTCTGGCCAGTTATTTAATGTTTAATCAACGTTGGGCTGATAGCCCGCATATGGTGCTTGTGATATTTGCTGCATTAGGAGGTGGATTTTTACTTTTGGAATATTTAACATCAAAATTTAATATTGCGTATCTGATTTCCCTTATAACAGCGCTTTTGTTTGCAATTTTGTTGTCTTTACTGGTTGTTTATATAGTGTCATTTTTAAAATTAAACATATCTCCCCGTGTTGTTTTGTTGTTTTCTTTTCTGGGATTTTTTTATCTATTTTTTGCAGCAGCATTTAGATTGACGGAAGCAAAGTATATTGCTTCTCCAAAAGGAAAAAATGAACTGATTGTTGTTGATACATCATCCATTATAGATGGAAGGATAGCAGACCTTTGTGCCACTCGTTTTGTATCAGCTCGTTTGGTAATTCCCAAATTTGTTCTTAAAGAGTTGCAGCAGATAGCCGATTCTCATGACCCGTTAAAGAGAACCCGTGGCAGGCGTGGTCTGGATATCTTAAACAAAATGAGAAAGACGAAGATTGAGATTGTGATAGATGAGCATGATTTCCCGGAAATAAAAGAGGTTGATACCAAGATTGTTCAGTTAGCCAAGTTTTATAACGCTGCTATTCTAACTACTGATTATAATCTTAATAAAGTTGCGGAATTACAGGGTGTGGTGGTTTTGAATGTAAACGATCTTGCCAACGCTTTAAAGCCAGTGGTGTTGCCTGGTGAAAACATGAAAATAAAAGTTGTTAAGGAAGGTAAGGAGCAGAAGCAGGGTATTGGATATTTGGATGATGGGACTATGGTTGTTGTAGAAGAAGCGAAGCATTTGATGGGCAATGTTTTGAATGTTGTGGTTACCAGCGTTCTTCAAACTTCAGCGGGCAGAATTATATTTACCAAAAAGGCAAAGCGTTAAAATGGGGGTAACTTTTGTTCTTTTGGCAGCAGGAAGTGGTGAGAGGTTAGGTGCAAAAAAGCCTAAAGCACTTCTTGGTGTTGGAGGGGTGCCTATGTTTGTTTATTCTTTGCTTCAGTGTAACAAGGTTAAGTTCCTCAGTCAGATATTACTTGTAGTTCCTGTAGGGTATGAAGAAGAATTCAGGAAGGTTCTTATCAAATACCGCATTAAAAATGTAGATAAAATCGTTGCAGGAGGATTGAGGCGAGTGGATTCTGTTTATAATGCAATTTCTGCCATCGAGAAAAGTGAAGTTGTTTTTATCCATGATGCTGCGCGTCCTTTTGTGAGTAGTAAACTCTTAAAATCTCTTTTTAACGATGTTAAAAAATATTCAGCTGTTACTCCGGGTGTTCCCGTGCGGTCAACATTGAAATCTTGTAGACGTGGCTTTGTGGAGAAAACGTTAAAACGGGATGGTGTTTATGAGATTCAAACTCCTCAAGTGTTTAAAATAAAGCTTATAAAATCTGCATTACTGAATTTCAAAAGCAAGAAGGTGGATTTTGATATTTTAGACGATTCTAATCTGGTAGAATTAATGGGTAAAAAGGTAAAAATATCTCTTGGCGATAGTTTGAATTTCAAGATTACTTATCCTGATGATTTAAAACTTGCTAGATTAATTGTGAAATCATGGAAATGAGAATTGGTTTTGGATTCGATTCACATAAGATTAAAAAAGGGGGTAAACTTATCCTAGGAGGCGTTAATATAAAGTGTGATTTTGGCTTGTCTGGTTTTTCAGACGCGGATGTTGTAATCCATGCTTTAAGCGATGCTATTTTAGGTGCAATGTCCAAAAAGGATATCGGGGAATATTTCCCTGATACAGACGAGGTTAATAGGGATCGCGATAGTTCTGATTTTATAAAATATGTTAAACAGATAATGGATGCTGAGAGTTATCAGATTAACAATATTGATATTACGATAATTTTGGAAAAACCCAAGCTCATTCCTTACAAACAGGAAATAAAGAATAATTTAGCCCGGATTTTAGAAACAGAAGAAAAAAATGTTTCAGTTAAAGCGAAAAGTACAGAAGGAGCTTTTCCTGTAGATACTGCGGTATGTTTTTCTTTAGTTACTTTGGTCAAAAGTAAATTTTAAAATGGGTAAGAAGAATTATGTTCTAATTCGGCATATTGTATATATTATTTTCGTGTTTAGTTCCTGGTTTTTAAGCCTTAGATCAGGTTTGTCAAACATTCAGGCACTTTCTATTGGAGTGTTTTCTGCTTCAATTTCAGGAACGATATTTTTCTGGGAATATCGTTTAAGTTTTGCTCTCTGGGGGTCAGTTGTATTGATATTAATGAAAGTTGTTAATTTAATTGAATTTGTAAGTTTTGCTTCTTTAGAAATCATACTTTTCCTTATCGGAATGATGATTATTACCGGCAACTTGAAGGAACTGGGGTTTTTTGATTGGATTTTAAGCAAACTCCTTAAGATTAGAAGGCTTACGGCAGAAAAATTTCTATTGCTTCTAATATTTATGTCAGCAATATCTGCATGTTGTGTAGATGAGGTTTCGTCAATTATCTTTATGGTAGTTTTGGTTTTTACAGTTTGTGATTATTTCGAGATAAATCCCGTTCCCTTTATGATCATCTCAATACTGGCGACGAATGTGGGGTCCACCGGAACTGTTTTAGGTAATCCGATAGGTATTCTAATTGCTTCTAAAGCCGGGCTTAATTTTGAATCTTTTCTCGTGCATTCTTTTCCTGTAATGATAGTTTTATCAACCATTTTATATTTTATCGTAAGAGTTGTTTTTTCAAAGCCATTAAAAGAATTGCGTAAAAAAATAGAGCTTTATGGTCCTAATGATACATTATCATATTTGATCAAAGTACCTGCTGATCGAGATTTACGTATCGGGATTACTGTTGCAATAATTACTTTGCTTATCATTGCTTTACATCATAGATTGGAGATGCTACTTCAGTTAGAATCAAACACAATTCTTTTAATTGCTCCGCTGTTATCTTCAGGTGTTCTTATGGCCTGGAGAAAAAAACAAGCCAGGATTTATGTCGAACAAGAAGTTGAATGGTGGACAATTATTTTTTTCCTCTTTTTGTTTGCACAAGCCGGTGTATTGGAGCATACAGGTGTTACGAAGTTTCTTGCCGAAAAATTAGCTACATATCTTGCCTATAGTAGACCAATATTTATTGCTTCGACGTTAGGATTAAGTGCAATAGCATCAAGTGTGCTTGATAATGTGATTTTAGTTGCAGCATTCATTCCTATTTTAAAAGAAATCTTGACAATACGGCCCGAATTCTCTCAAGTTGCCTGGTGGGTGCTTCTATACGGTGCATGTATAGGAGGAAATCTTACATTTATCGGTTCTACAGCAAATATAGTTGCTTTAGGGATGCTAGAGAAGAGGAAGCGTATTTATATAGAATTTATTTACTGGTTTATTCCCGGAGTTATATCTACGGTGATATTGTTAACTGTAGCGTATTTTATATTTATGTTTGTTCCCTTGTATCGATAGAAATTTTGGGTGTATAATTTTTTGATTTGTATAGTATGAGTAATTTTATTTAAAAATTAACTTAGATTGTTAGATGAAAAAGATAATTATTATAATTAGTGTATTTTTTGCTTGTCTGGTTTTTATTTCAGGCATTTTTCTTGTTCGACATCATCACAGACTTAATGTTGTGTTGATTACAATAGATGCTCTTAGATGGGATCATCTTGGTTTTATGGGTTACGGAAAAGATACATCTCCTGCATTAGATAATATATCTAAAAATAGCTTTTTATTTACCCATGTTATTACACAGGCTAATTTTACTCCCCCTTCTATTTGTTCGCTATTGACTTCTACTTATCCTGGTAAACATAAAGTTTTTGATTTTGGTTATGAAATATCAAAAGATGTAGTCAGTATAGCCGAAATATTGAAAAAAAAAGGATACTTTACAGCATTGATATCAGAACATGCAGCTTTTGACATCATAAAAGGTTTAGATAAAAGGTTTGATTTATTTGAAATTTCCGGCGTGGAGAAAAGTGAGTTTAAAGAAAAAATCAAAGGTTTTTTAAATATAAATAAAAAGCCCTTTTTTTTATACCTACACCTAATGAGTCCGCATGCTGACTTTAAGTTTCTCCCAGTTGGTTATCAGAGATTATTTTCGCCCGAAGATTATTTCAGTCAGACAATAAATACATTAAAATCCCAAGGAAATAAAATATTGCCTAATGTACTAGAGCCGGGAATTAATGATATTTCTTATTATCTTGCTAGATATGATTCAGCTATTAAATATGCAGATTCTCAAATAGCATATCTTTTAAATATGTTAGATGGTAAAAAATTAACTGATAAAACGTTAATAATTATTTCTTCCGATCATGGGGAACTTCTTGGTGAGCATGGATATTATTTTCATCACAGAACACCAGGAATGTACGAACAAGAGATAAAAGTAGGGTGTCTTATTTATCATCGGAATCATATCGAAGGTTTTAATACAATAGGTCAGCAAGTGGAGTCAATAGATATTATGCCTACTATTTTAGATTATCTTAAGATACCAAAAAATAGAGATATGCAAGGTGTGAGTTTATATCCTCTTATAAAAGGTGATAATAATTATGAGAAGAAATATGCTTTTTCATTTTCGTTTTCACGAGGAAGTGTAAATCATGTGGTGAGAACTGATAAGCATAAATTACTCTTGCAACATGGAGGTGTTTTATCTCTTTTTGACTTATCTTTAGAAGAAAGCGCACAAAATGATATCTATACAACGGAATCTGTTATCGGTAAAGAGTTGAATCTTGTTTTAGATGATTATATTAAAGAGAATTTTTCATTTCGATTAGAAGAACACATACAATTATCTGAAAAAGAAAAGATGAGATTGAGAAGTTTAGGGTATACTTATTAACTTATGATAAATATGTTGTCTATAAAATGATAGCCTATTTAGATCCTGGAGCAGGTTTTACTTTTTTCAAAGAACCATTATTTTTGCTGCCGATTTTAGGTGGGATAATTTATTTTTTTTTATTACTTTTTAAAATAACCTGGAGATTTATTTTAAAATTTAGATTGATTTTTATTTTAGCTGTAATACTTTTAGTAATAGGAGGAATTATTGTGTTAAAAGGAGAAAAACAACCTCAAAAAAAAGTATTGATTTTAGGAATAGATGCAATGGACCCAGAGATCACAAAGTATTTATTAGATTCGGGGAAATTGCCTAATTTTATGGCGTTAAAGGAAAAAGGGTATTATTCCAAACTTAAGACTGTAATCCCCGCAGAGTCATGCGTTGTCTGGACATGTTTTGCAACGGGTGCTCAACCTGCAGATTGCGGTATATTTGATTTTATAATGCGGGATCCTCAGACATATGTACCTTACTTGGGTTTAAATGAAGTAGTTCCAGATGTTAAGTTTATCAAAATAGGAAAATTTAAAATTCCGATTTCAAAAAAACTTAAAGCAAGAAATTTAGTTAAAAAAGAATCTTTTTGGAATAGTTTATCTAATAGTGATATTCCTGTCTCAGTATATTTTCATCCCAACACTTTTCCTGCGGAAAAGATTTACGGAAATATGATATCCGGGATGGGAGTTCCTGACCTTTACGGTACTATGGGCAGGTTTCTTTTTTACAGTGAGAATGAAATGGGAGATAAAAAAGATAGCCGGGGAAAAATTATACGGGTAAATAAGAAAGGAAATATTATAAAAACTTTTATATACGGTCCTAAGATAGAAACAAAAGGTAGGGCAGAGGAAAGCAAAATTCCTCTGGATATTACGGTTGATACTGTGCGGAATAATATCGAGCTAAAATTAGCAAAAGACAATTTTATACTTCAAAAAGGGGAATGGAGTTCTTTCCATAGGGTAGCGTTTAAGATTAATGCTTTTAGATATATTAAAGGAATAGTTAAATTTTATTTAAAAAGTGTAGAACCGTTGGAATTGTACTGTAGCCCGGTCAATATTGATCCTTTAAATCCAATCTTTCCAATTTCTCATCCCAAAAAATATAGTGCTAAACTTGCGAAAGATGTTGGTTTTTATCATACCCAAGGCATGCCGCATGATACGTGGGCATTTGTAGAGGGTAAGTTGGATGAAAAAGCATTCCTGCAGCATGTGGATGATATTTTAGGTGAGAAAGTAAAAATATTCAACAAAGCTTTTGAAAAATTTCATTCCGGAGTTATGTTTTTCTACATAGATACTCTGGATATTGTGCAACATCTATTCTGGAGACAGATGAAAGAAAATAATTCTCAAAGGATATATGATTATTATGTTAAAATGGACCAAATTCTGGCGAATATTCTGGCTAAAATAGATAAGAATACAACCCTTATTGTTCTATCAGACCATGGTTTTAAATCTTTTGATTATACTGTAGATTTGAACCATTGGTTATATGAACATGGTTATCTGGTTATGAAAGAGGGTATTAATACAAGCGATGGATTTTTTGAAGGAGTAGATTGGAATAAAACTCAAGCTTATGCTTTGGGCTTTGGATCGATATATATAAACAAGTTTGGTAGGGAAAAATTTGGTATTGTTATGAATGAAGATTATAAAAAGATAAAGATGGAAATTAAGGATAAACTGCTTGAAATGGTTAATCCAGATAGTAAAGAGAGTGCTATTTCTAAAGTATATACCAATGATGAAGTTTTTTCTGGTACTTATGAATATTTAGCTCCGGATTTATATGTGGGTTTCTATCCCGGATATAGAGTGAGTTGGCAGACAGCCTTAGGCGGTCTTTCGGATGATTTGATAAAGCCTAATACCAAACTCTGGAGCGGAACTCATTTAATAGACCCGGAATTTGTTCCAGGAGTTATATTCTCAAATCAAAAATTGCATCTTAATAATCCGGAGATTGTTGATATTGCTCCTTTAATAACGAATATGTATCAATTTTGAGTGTTGCATAACTGTTTCATAAGTTTTAAGAGTTTATTCCCATATTGAGGTTGTTATGATTCCTACAGCATAAGTATTGCCGTTTTTAACCAGAATAAACCTGCCTAGTTCCCGGATATTATTGAAATTAGCTATTACAATTGGTTTTTTTGTTTTAATAACTACTTCTGCCATATCAAGGTTTTCTAAAACATTTACATTTTCTTTAATTGTTTTGAGAGTAGAAGAATTGATTCTTTTGTTTATTTTTTCTATCCTGCAAGTCACCTCTTGTGTTGAATAGCGCATAATCATTTCTTTATTTTTATCAAACCTTTTATCTTCCATCCAGAAAACAGTAGCAGAGAATTTATCTCTTAGTAAAGGAGTTTTATCCGGTGAACAGATTACATCTCCTCTTTTTACAGGTAGCTGCTTAAGTAAAGTGATGCCAATGCTTTCGCAGGAATAAGCTTTTACTACCTTCCAGGGATATTTTTCAATAGACTTAATTTTTGTTGTTTTCTCAGCCGGTAAAATCTTTATGGTTTGAGACCTTCTAAGAGAACCTGAAATTATTCTTCCCGCAATAACAGTTTCACCATTTATATTGTAAACATCTTGGACAGGGAAGATTAATGTTTTATTGTTAAGCGTTTCGCGTTTAAAACTCGTTAGACTTTTTAAAAAAGGAGCCCCTTTATACCAACTCATTTTTTTAGAACGACGAATGATATTTTCACCATTAAGGGCGGAAATGGGGATACAATGAATTATTGCCATATTAATAGATTCAAGAAATTTATTAATCTCATTTTTAACATTTAAAAATTGCTCTTGCTTATAATTCACTAGGTCCATCTTGTTTAAAACAACAATGACTTCTTTAAACCCCAATAAAGATAAAAGATGAGCATGCCTCTTGGTTTGCTCTTTAAGTGATTCGATTACATCAACAATTAAAACAGCAGAATCTGCCTGAGAGGCTCCGGTAATCATATTCTTAACAAATTCAACATGTCCCGGAGCATCTATAATTACGTAATTTGTTCTTCCAGATTTTAAAAATACCTGGGTTGTATCGATTGTAATGTCTCCTTCACGTTCTTCTTTTAAATGATCCAGAAAATAGGCAAATTTTCTATCAGAAGATACTTTTTCTACCTCTCTGATTTTGTCATAAGCTAAAGAACCGGTGTCATAAAGTAACCTGCCGATAAGAGTAGATTTACCATGGTCAACGTGTCCGGTAATGACAAGCTTAATATCCTGTTTTTTCATATCAGGTTGCTTAAGGTCTTAACTATTGTAATTATGCCCAAAAATATTGTAAGAGTTGCAATTGCTAATTTTAAATTTCGGATGCTTATTCTTTTTATACTTTTAGCGGAAAAAGGAGTTGCAATAACGGCCCCAATGATAATATATGGCGCCAGAGTCCAATCGATGCCATTTTTAACTATCAACAAATAAGTCATGACACCTACAAAACAAGTTAAACTTTCAGATAGAGAGGTGATCCCTATAGCATTTTTACTTTCAATGCCGGATAAGATCTGTCCTCCTGTTACTATTGGACCGTATCCTCCTCCGCTTATTCCTTTGTTGAAAGAAGCGGTTAGACCTAACAATGTAATTTTAGGCCAGGAAAAAATATATTTTTTATCCAGAGTTATAAGAATAATTATTCCCATTACAAAAACCAGGCATCCAATATAAAGTTGCAGCCAAAATTTAGGGATATGAACAGCTATAAAAACTGCAGTGATAGTGCCTATAATACTGCAGGTGGTCAGAATTAAAGCAATTTTTAAATGATGAGACATTCCATTTTTAAAAAATTTGAGATTAACATTACCTTCTCGATGATGTAGTGAAGCCGCTAGCAGCCCTGTTATGAACTCGGATAATAAAATAACAGGTATAATTTGAAGCGGTTTAAAACCAAAGAGGAAAAGTATAGGTGCTAAAGCAGTTCCATAGCCCATGCCAAGAGTTGAATCTATATACTCACAGATAAAAGCTAATAAAATCAGGAGTATTATTATGCCCAAATTAAGCGTCATTATTTACATATATCCCAGAGAACGTAATTTTTGCATAGTATAATCATCTTCTTTATCCTGGGCCCGCCCGGAGCGTTCGGATATTTTAGATGTTTTAAGCTCTCTAATAATTTTACTTATGGTATTAGCATCTGAGGCTATAGAATCACAGCAGCATTCACAGCCTATACTTCTGTAGCGCTGTCCATTTTTAGCGAAATATAGAGAAACTACAGAGATTCTTTCTTTTTTGATATATTCCCAGACATCAATTTCTCGCCATCCCAGTAGAGGATGAATTCTTAAATGCTCATTGTTGTTTGCCCAAGTTTTATACTGATTCCATACCTCAAGAGGCTGGTTTTTATAATTCCATTTAAAATTTTTATCTCTGGGGGAAAAGTTTCTTTCTTTGGCGCGGATTCCGTGCTCATCACGTCGGATAGCGAGGTATAAAGCGGAAAATCCGTATTCTGAAATTATCTTTTTTAAAGCGTTAGTCTTAAGCTCATTGCAGCATTCAAATTTTCCTTTATCAGGGGTAATTCCCTGATAAAGGGCTTCTTTATTCTCAGCAACAATTAAATTAAGATTCCATTCTTTTACATATTTATCGCGAAATTCATAAATCTCCTTAAATTTAAAAGAAGTATCAATATGAATGACGGGGAAAGGAATCTTGCCAAAAAATGCTTTTCTGATTAGCCAAAGAAGAACTGTCGAATCTTTGCCTATGCTCCAGAGCATTGCAACTTTTTTAAACTGTGCGTATGCTTCGCGTATAATGTAGATACTTTGATTTTCTAATTTTTCTAAATAACTCATATCATTATGGTTTAATAATATCAGAAATTCAGTTTAGCGCCTAATTTTAAAATAAAATCCCCGTTTTTTTGATTGAAGAAAATGTTTGAAATTACGGTTTTTAAAATCTCCTCTGATATGCTAAAATTGGTCAAAATTTAATAAAAGATATATTGCAAAACAAGCAAGGTTCCTTGTAAAATAAAGCGTTAATCAACAAAAAAAGAAGGAACCAATGTCTGTAATGACAAGTATACTAAAAGCGAGAGTCAAGGCAAGGGGAAGATTGGTAGATGTGGTATATGTTTTTTATGTAATTCGATACTTTGAAATTGACATTACATGAAGTTCAAGGATAATAAGTAACAATGTCTGTATTATTGATAACATTGGGTGTCGGGTTAGTAGTAGCATCAATTTTTATTATTTTTCGTTCTGAGATTGATGCTACTGTGGAAAGAGATCCTGCAGCAAGAAGCAGATTGGAGATAATTTTTCTCTATTCAGGATTTCATGCAATTGTTGCTTATAGGGTAGCTAACTTATTGCGGAGATTAAAAATCCCAGTAATACCTCGGCTAATTTCTCAAATCTCACGGTTATTTACCGGTATAGAAATTCATCCTGGTGCGATGGTGAAAAGAGGATTATTTATAGATCATGGTATGGGTGTTGTAATAGGTGAGACATCTGTAATAGGTAATAATGTTACTATTTTTCAAGGTGTTACTTTAGGAGGAACGGGTAAAGAGCGTGGCAAACGCCATCCGACTATAGGGGATAATGTTGTTATTGGAGCCGGCGCTAAAGTTTTAGGAAATATTAATATTGGAAATAATGTTCAAATCGGTTCTAATGCAGTGGTAATAAAAGATGTTCCGAATAATTCCACAGTTGTAGGTGTTCCGGGTAGAATTGTTAAAAGAGAGGGGGTAAAGGTTACTGCTATTACTCTTGACCACACTAATTTACCTGATCCTCTTGCACAATCGATAAACAAGCTTCAGGACGAAATAAACGTAATTGAAAATGTTATCAAAGATTGGAAACAAAGAAAACGGATGAATTGAAAAATGGGGATTAGAGTTAAAAATACGTTGACTGGGAAAAAAGAAGAATTCAAGCCTATAAAAGAGGGCGAAGTCAAAATATATCTTTGTGGTCCTACGGTATATGATGATCCGCATATAGGACATTTACGAAGTGCTTATGATTTTGATGTTATAAGAAAATATTTTATTTTTCGTGATTATGAGGTTTTATTTTTGCGTAATGTAACAGATGTTGACGATAAAATTATTCAAAAAGCAAAACAGTTAAATAGTGACAATCTCCTTAAAGCTACCAGGGAAATCTCTGAAAAATATTATAATTCGTATTTTTTGTGGATGAGTAAATTTGGGATTGCTTCTCCTGATATAGAGCCTTGGGCAACCGATCATATATTTCAGATGCAAAATTTAATCGTGAGGTTGATTGAAAAAGGTTATGCTTATGAATCCGGCGGAGATGTGTATTTTAGTGTAAGAAAATTTAAAAGTTATGGCAAACTGTCTGGTAGGTCAGTCGATGATATGATTGTGGGTTCACGTGTTGAACCTCTTGAGACAAAAAATGATCTGCTTGATTTTGCGGTTTGGAAAAAATCAAAACAGGATGAACCTTCCTGGAGTAGTCCCTGGGGAGAGGGTAGGCCTGGTTGGCATATAGAGTGTTCTGCAATGAGTATGTTCTATTTTGGTGAAAGTTTTGATATCCATTGCGGTGGACGTGATTTAATTTTTCCTCATCATGAAAATGAGATTGCACAAGCGGAAGCGGTGACAGGTAAAGTCTTTGCGAAATACTGGCTGCATAATGGTATGCTTACAATTAATGGGGAGAAAATGTCTAAATCTCTGGGGAATTTTGTTACTGTTGAAGATGTATTAAAAAAATATCATCCGGATGTTGTAAAATTATTTTTTCTTTCAGCTAATTACGATAGTCCTATAGATTTTACATGGGAAAGGTTAGAGGAGTCAAAAGTAGCTAAGGAGCGTTTCGATTCTTTTTTTTCCAAAGTCAGGAATTTGAAGAAAAGCAGACATCGAGAGCAAGAAAATGTATTTTTTGAAGATTTTTTAAAATATGAATTACAGGTTAAGAATTTAAATATTAAATTTATTCAAGCTATGGATGATGATTTTAATACGGCTTTGGCAGTTGGAGTTTTATATGAATTGCTTAATTTAGGCAATAAGATTTATCAAGATGAAAAACTATCTTTTCCTCAAAAAGTAATTTTATTGAGGAAAATAGAGTATTTTCTTTTAAAATCTGGTACAATATTTTCTCTATTTACGTGTGATGAGATTCAAAGTCATGATTATAGCTTTATGATTCAAAATATTATAAAAATAAGAGAAGAAATTAGAGATTCTAAACAATTTGAACTGGCGGATAGAATTAGAGATATTTTGCAGGATGTAGGCATTGTAATTGAAGATGGCAAAGAA
The DNA here is from genome assembly GCA_030765145.1 of Candidatus Saelkia tenebricola. Taxonomy (GTDB): domain Bacteria; phylum Omnitrophota; class Gorgyraeia; order Kaelpiales; family Kaelpiaceae; genus Saelkia; species Saelkia tenebricola. The sequence goes on from JAVCDA010000021.1 coordinate 30,813, forward strand.
AATTCCAGCTGGAGAAAGATTTAAAAGATGAAGGCAAAACATAAAGAGGCATTAGCGGCTTATTTGTTTTTAACCCCCAATTTTATTGGGTTTTTAATTTTTACATGTTTGCCGGTTATTTTTTCTCTGTTTTTGAGTTTTTTTCGGTGGGAACTTATAACAGGAGATGGCGGTTTATTTTCCGGCCTTAAATTTGTAGGTTTTGCGAATTTCATCAAGTTGTTAGGATTTCATTTTGAAACAGGACATTTAGTTGCTAATGATCCCCATTTTTGGTACTACCTTTATAATACTGTTTTTATGATGTTGATAATCCCAGTAGGGATATTGGGGTCATTAATTCTGGCATTGGCTGTAAATCAAAAATTGAAAGGTATAGCTGCATATCGTTTGATTTTCTTTTTGCCTGTAATTTGTCCTATCGCTGCAATTGCAGTATTGTGGAAAGTATTATTGAATCCTGATTTTGGATTGATAAATAATTTAATATCCAAATTTGGAATTTTTATGGGTTTGGACATAATAGGTCCTAATTGGCTTTCAGATGCTATGTGGGCAAAACCAGCTGTTATGCTTGTAAGTTTATGGATGACAGTAGGGGGGTATAATATGATTTTATATCTTGCTGCTTTACAGGGTATTCCCAGGGATCTATATGAAGCGGCAGATATTGATGGTGCTAGTGGTTGGCATAAATTTCGCTATATTACTTTTCCCATGATTTCTCCTACGACTTTTTTTATAACAATTATGAGTATTATTGGTGGGTTGCAGGGTGGTTTTGCTATTATATATATACTCACTGGTGGAGGTCCTGCAAATTCTAGCACCACCATTATGTACTATATATTTACCAATCTCTATGAATTCCAGAAAGCTGGTTATGCAGCTGCTGTGGCATGGGTATTATTTATAATTATTTTTGTTTTTTCGCGTCTTTATTGGAAAAGAGGTGGAAAACTTGTGCACTATTGAGGGTTTAACATGATAAAGCAATTGAATAAAAGAAATATCAAAAAGAAAATGTCCAAAAGCAAGATTTTAAAGAAGGTTTTCTCCTATCTTTTACTTTCCATTTTTGGGTTTACCATGATTTTACCGCTTGTGTGGATGGTTTCTACCTCTTTTAAAGAAGCTATTGAGGTTTTTACTGAAGATCCCTTAGATTGGAAAACATGGATACCAGAGAACTTTCTCTGGAGAAATTATTTAGAAGTTTTTAATGTTTTACCGTTTTTAAAATTTTATTTTAATTCTATAATTGTTGCCATGTTTGTTACTTTAGGAGTTGTGGTAAGTAGTTCGCTGGCTGGATATGCTTTTTCACGCCTCAATTTTATAGGACGGGATAAAATATTTTTTGCCTACCTTTCTACCATGATGATTCCGGGAGCGGTGGTTATAATACCTGTTTTTATTTTAATGAGATATCTGGGATGGATAGATTCGTATAAAGCACTTATTATCCCTGCGATGTTTACAGCATATGGAACATTTATGTTGCGGCAGTTTTTTATGTCTCTACCTAAGGATTTAGAAGATGCGGCAAAGATAGATGGCTGCGGATTTTTCGGTATTTATTGGAGAATAATCCTTCCGCTTTCAAAACCTGCTCTAGCAACTCTTACGGTATTTACATTTATCGGTAATTGGCAGAGTGTGCTTTGGCCGTTATTGGTAACTAATTCTATAAAGATGTTTACTGTTCCTATTGGTCTGGCTTATTTTGAATCCCAGTATTATTTGGTTAACTGGACTCTTCTTATGGCTGCTTCTGCTATGGCTATTATGCCTATCGTAATTATCTTCCTCTTTGCCCAAAAGTTCTTTATAGCAGGCATTAAGCTGGAAGGAATCAAAGGATGAGAGGTGTTTTTGTAACATTTGAGGGTATAGAAGGATCAGGAAAATCTACTCAAGCAGAGCTTTTTATTCAATGGTTAAAAAAAAGGAAGCGAGAGATTCTGTTTCTGAGAGAACCTGGATCAACTTCTATAGGTGAGGAAATTCGGGGAATATTGTTATCGCTTGAGCATAAAAATTTTTGCCCTACTGCTGAGTTTTTACTTTTTTTATCTGCCAGAGCGCAGTTGGTTAGGGAAAAAATCATACCTGCCTTAGAAAAAGGAATAATTGTTATCTTAGATAGATATTCGGATTCAACATTGGCATATCAGGGATATGGAGAAGGTATATCTCTTGAGTTAATTAAAAAGCTGAATTATTTTGCCACTTCGGGGTTAAATCCGGATATTACATTTCTTTTAGATATAGAGATAGAGGATGGTTTAAAAAAAGCAGGGCTAAAGGATCGGATTGAAAAAAAAGGTTTAGAATTTCATAAAAAAGTTCAAAATGGTTATTATCAATTAGCCGCGAGTTTTAATGAAAGGATGTATGTTATTAAAGTGCAGGAAGATATTTTAGAAACTCAGAAAGAAATTCAATGTGTTTTTCAGGAAAAATTCCTCTGATATAAGTCTTTTTTTCCTCATACTCTCTATGTTCTGATAAAATAATAGACAAGAAACAAGTATTGTTATGTTGAGAAAATTAATTTTCATCTTCACAGCTATTCTCTGGGTTTTTACTTTATTTTTATTTTATAAAAAAGAGATTCTTCCCGGGAAAAGAGTAGATTATCCTTATAGAGAATTTTTGACTTCAGATTTATTTTTAAAAGAGGAATGGTTTGGAATTTATTTCAACCAAAATAAAATAGGTTATGCTAATTTTACTGTTGGTTTAGACAGTGTAGATGCTGATACGGAATATAAGATAAATGGAGAAGCTTTTGTGGTTCTTCCAGTTTTAGGGGTTAATAAAAAAAGCTGGGTACAGATTAAATCCCATGTCGATTTGGAGTATAGGCTAAAAGATTTCTATTTTTTATTTTTGGCAGAGGGATTAAGGACAGAAATAAAAGCAAAAAGAATAGGAGATTATGAGTTTGAATTAGAAATTAAAGAAGGTGTTAAGATTTCAAAAAGTGTTATTGAACTTCCCAAGGGTGTTGTTTTAAGTGGCATATTTGGTCCCTTAAAAGAGTTTAAGAACCCTGTTTTAGGAAGAAAAATAAAGTTTTACACCTTCAACCCTCTAACATTAAAATCCGAGGAGGTTTATGCAGAGGTTGTTGCTCGAGAAGAAGTGCGCTTTGATGATGAATTGCGTGAGGTGTATATAGTGAAAACAAAATTTTCAGGATTAGAGTCTGAGTCTTGGCTTGACGAAGATGGCAGGCTATTAAGAGAAGAAAGTCCGTTGGGTATAAATATTGTTAGAGAACCCCAGATGAAGGCATTAGGTTTTCTTGGGGAAGTGAAAGATATTTCTTGGGATTTGGCAAAAGTTTTTTCCCTTTCATCAAATGTTCAACTAGAATCTTTGAGAATTAATAGTCTCACTGTTTTATTAAGAGGTAAAAATTTAGATTCTCAAAAAATATTAAATGGGAGACAGAAGATTCTGGGAACAAGAGTTTTAAAAAATGGTGTAAAGGAGATATGTCTTAAAATCACAAAAGATGCAGATGAAATATCTTTAGAAAATAGAGAAAAATATCTTAAATCAGATAATTTTATTCAAACCCAAGACCCTGAAATTAAGGCTCTGGCGAAACATCTTACAGAGAACAGTGCGACTGAGATTTCTAAAGCCAAAGATATCGCAATTTGGGTTTACAATTATCTTGAGAAGAAAATCACATTAAGTATTCCTTCGGCTTTAAATGCACTTAATCTTGGGCAGGGAGATTGCAATGAACATACATTTTTGTTTACAGCTATATCCAGGAGTGCTGGAATTCCTACCAAAATTAAAAACGGTTTAGTATATATCGAAGAAAGATTTTACTATCATTCTTGGCCGTCGGTCTATGTAGATAACAGATGGATAGACATAGATCCAACATTGAACCAGTTTCCTGCAGATCCTACTCATATTATGCTTGTGGAAGGAGAATTGTCGGAGCAGTTTGATATTTTAAAAATTTTAGGAAAAATAGAAATCGAGGTGAAAGATTATGAATAAAACAGTAATTAGAACTCAAAATTTAAGCAAGCAATTTAATTCTACCTGGGTGGTGAAAAATTTAAATATCGAGGTCTATGAAGGAGAAATTTTTGCTTTTCTGGGTCTTAATGGTGCAGGAAAAACAACGACAATAAAACTCCTTACAGGACTCTTAAAGCCTACGAGAGGAATGGTTGAAATTTGCGGTTATGATATTCAAAAGGATTCTCTTAATGCTAAGCGGTCGATTGGATATATTCCGGATGAGCCTTATCTTTATGAAAAGCTTACAGGTAGAGAGTTTTTAGAGTTTATAGCCGAACTGTATAGTATTTCTAGGAAAGATATGCTTCAGGCAATTGAATATTTTATTGATTGTTTCCAAATGAAAGAATATATAGATAATTTAACTCAGGATTATTCCCATGGCATGAAACAGAAGTTGATCTTTGCTGCAGCGTTTATCCATAATCCCCGTGTTGTTATTATAGATGAACCTCTTGTAGGTTTAGATTCAGCAAGCGGTAAAAAAATTAAGCAATTGTTAAAAAAGAATGCATCAGAAGGTATTAGCTTTTTTATTTCCACTCATACGCTTTCTTTTGCAGAAGAGATAGCTTCCAAAATAGCGATTATTGACAAAGGACAGCTTGTTGCTATTGGAACTCAAGAAGAGTTGAAAACAAGAAGCGGGATTGAAGGTAATTTAGAGGAAGTATTTCTAAAAATTACAGAAGAAGAAAGGTAAAATGTTAAAACCGGTTTTTAAAGCTAAATGCAGAATTTTAATTCACACGATCAAAGAGATTATTCGAGCTCCGTTGCTTAAGATATTGGTTATAATTGTTTTCATGTTTGGAATGATTTATGCCTGTTACAGTTTTACTCATTATATATTTAAGCTACTTAATAGCATTGAAGGTGCAGGTTCTTTTTTATGCGATAAACTACTGAATGTGTTTTTTATGAGCTTATTTTTCCTGCTTATATTTAGTAATGCGGTTACAAGTTATTCTACCGTTTTTTGTGCTAAAGAAATAAGAATGCTCTTAACACAGCCTTTAGAGTTTAAAGAAATATTTCTATCTCGGTTTTTAGAATCGATGGTTTTGACTTCTTGGGCTTTTTTGGTTTTAATTGGGCCTTTTATATATGCTTATTCTGTGGTTAGAAAAACATCGTTATTTTACATAAGTCTAAAGTTCCTATCTGTTGTACCCTTCATTTTTATAGCAGCAGTTCTAGGAACGTTATTAACATTGTTTCTCATTCGCTTGATGCCAAAGAGAGATTTAAGGCCTTATCTGATTACATTTTCGGTAATTTTAATTGTGGTATCCATATTTTATTTTAGAAATATATATTTGAAGAAAGAATTAATGGGTAAAGGTGGTATGGTGTTTTTTATATCTCAACTTATACCTTTTTCAAACTTTGCTGAGAAACCCTATCTTCCTTCCTATTGGCTGAGCAAATCAATAGTAATGGCATCTAAGGCTTCAGTTAGCCAATTTTTGTTCTATTTTTGGTTATTGTTCATAAATGCTGTTTTATTTTTTCAGATAATGGTTCATCTTGTTCCATATAGCTACTACACATCTTTGGTTGCTATTAGTTCTCAATCAGGTATGGGTGTAAAAGTAAGAACAAAGTTTTGGAAATTATTGAAGGGAATGTTGGTGTTTTTGCGTTTACGAGAAAGAGAAATTGTGATTAAAGACATAAAAACAATTTTTAGGGATCCAATTCAATATTCTCAAATTTTGATATTTTTTGGAATTTTAGCAATTTATTTTACTCATTTGCAAGGTGAGTATTATCAGTCATTTCCAACGAAATGGAAGATTTTTATTGCGTTTTTAAATCTTGCTGCCACAAATCTAGTTTTAGCTTCTCTGGCATTAAGGTTTATTTATCCTTTGATAAGCTTGGAAGGTAAGAGGATGTGGGTATTGAACTTAGCTCCGATTTCACAATGGAACTTGATATTTACAAAGTATTTGACGATTTCATCATTAGCTTTAATTATAACAGTCAGTTTAATTGTGATTTCCAATACCATGCTTAGGATAGAGCAGGAGTTTATAAAGGTGAGCATAGTAAGCAGTATTGTTTCTTCTTTTACTATAACAGGTATAATAATTGGGCTTGGGAGTTGTTTTGCTAATTTTAAAGAAGAAAACCCTGCGCGAATAGTAGCTGGATTTGGAGGGACATTAGCGCTTGTGGTTTCTCTTGTCTATGTGGGGAGTATGGTTTTTATATCTGCTTTTCCTTTTTGGTTGCATATGCTAGGTAAAATCTCTAATTCAGAACTTAAAACATATGTTGATTTATCCTGTTTTGTTCTAGTAGTGATAAGTGCGATTTTGATTTTTATACATCTTTATCTGGGCAAAAAACATCTTGAAGTCGCAGAGTTTTAATAATAGGCAGTTGTTTAGAGAAAATTTTCCCCTAGAATGAAAATTTATTTTTAGGGGAACAAAGTTATTAAATAAAGGTAATTAGTATGTCTGTTTAGTTCGTTGATGTGTTATTATCTGTTGCATTCTTTTTTACGGTTGTATGCCCTGCAAGCTTAAGTGTAATATCGTCAATGATTGCATAGATGCAGGGAATTACAATTAGTGTTAAAGCTGTAGCGCAGATAATACCCCAAACAATTGTAAGAGCCATAGGACGTAAGAACGGGTCACCTCCCCAGATTCCATAGGCTGTTGGGGTAAGGCCTAAAGCTGTTGTAATTGTTGTCAGCAATACTGGTCTTAAGCGTAATTGGCCTCCCTGAATAATTGATTCTCGTCTATCTACACCTTGACGCCTTAGATTATTGATAAACTCAACCAATACAATTGAATCATTTACAACAATACCGGTAAGTCCTACGATACCAATAAGTGTAAAAAAACTTATCGGAAGTCCGTGAAAGAAAAATGCCCAGATAACGCCTATTAGTCCAAATGGAATAGCCATCATAACGACAAAAGGCTGAATTAAAGAATTAAAATTAGCCGCTAGGATCATGAATATTAAAAAGAATGCCATAGCGAAAGCTTGCATAAAATCTCTTGTTGAGCGGATGTTTTCTTCTTGTTCTCCCCCGAATGTGATGTTATATCCGGGGTATTTAACAGGTATATTTTTTAATTGTTTAGCCAGAATGTTATTTGCTTTAGCTGATGTAATATTTTTGTTATCTACTTCAGCTCGTATCGTGACTATTCTTTTACCATCTAAGTGTCGGATTGTATTAAGAGTTGTGTGTTCTTCCAACCGGGATACTTTTTCTAAAGGGATAAGATTGTTGAATTTATTGGGGATTAGTATTTTATTAAAAGTGTCTTTTTTATTACGGTAATCCTGGGGAAATATTACTAAAACATCAATTTCTTCTGTTGCTTTTGTGGGTTTGATAGATGTTGCTATACCGCCTCTAAATACATTTCTGATGCTTGAGGCAATTTCAGCGGTTGAAAGATACGATTGTGCTGCTTTTTCTTCATCAATTATAACTTTGATTTCATTTTGCCCCATTTCATAATCAGATGTAATGTCTGTTACACCTTTCATTTTATTTAATAAAATGTTTATTTCATTGGCTATTTCTTCCAGAATATTAAATTCTTCTCCTCTGATTTGAACCGCTATGGCTTTTCCTATCGGTGGGCCTTCTTTTTCTTTTTCAAAATATGTTTTTTTAAAACCCTTAATGTCTTTCAACTCTTCCCGTAATGTTTCAATAATCTGATTAACCTTTCTTTTACGATTGGAATTGGGTGTAAGATATACTGTTACTTGTGTAGTATGACTACCTGATTTCCCGTAAGGGTCAAGACTTCTATAGGATTGTCCTGATGAGCCAATTTGGGTTGTAAAGGCATCAAGTTCATTTTTAGGCAATAATTTTACTTTTTCTTCAATCTGTTTTGTTAATTTTTCGGTTTTATAAAGGTTTGTTCCTATCGGAGCTTCAGCCCGGATATAAAATTGCTCAGTTCCCTGAGAACCGAAAAGAATAAAAGGCATTATTTTAAAAAGAACAAATGTTAATAGAAGCACTATAAAAAGTATTAAAAGTACTAAATAACGCTTGTTAAGAGCTTTTATAACGGTATTCGTATAGAAGTTGAGTAGTTTTTTAAACCAGGGAGTTTCTTTTTTCGATTTAATTTTTTCTCCCACTTTTACTTTTACAAAATCAGCAATATGGGAGGGCAAAATTATTAATGCTTCAAATAGTGAAGCTACTAAAGCAATAATGACTGTAATCGGAATGCCTCTTATAAATTTTCCAATCATACCTCCCATAAATAAGAGAGGACTAAAAGCTGCAATTGTAGTTATGATAGTGGTAGTAACTGGCTTAATAACTTCTTCAGTTCCTATAACAGCTGCTTTTCTGGGGCTCATCCCGGATTCTATATGGCGGGAGCAGTTTTCAGCTATAATTATTCCATCATCAACAATCATTCCCAGGACTACAATTAGTCCGAACATAGAAATAAGGTTAATGCTTAATCCTGAAAATCCCATAATTGCAAGTGTAATACTGAAAGCTATTGGTAGTCCGAGTGCAGTTAAAAAAGCAGTTTTATGGTCTAAGAAGAATAAAAGTACTCCTAGCACCAGCAATATTCCAATAATTCCATTTTGCCTTAGTACCCCCAGTCGTCTTCTAACGTAAAAGGACATATCGTCTATGTATGAAATATGCAAATTGGGGTTAGAATAGTTTTTGAATTTAGAAATTTCTTTTTTAATCTGATCAACAATTCTTATGGCATCTCCTGAAGAACGTTTTATTACTGTTAGAGTAATTGAGCGCGTTGCGAAACTTTTGCTGATTTCGTTTTCTTCCTCAAATGTGAATCGCACAGTTCCAACATCTTTAACACGCAGCCAGTTTCCAATGTCATTTGCCCGGATTATAACATTTTCAATCTCCTCTTTTTTGTAGAATTCACCGGTTGTTCGAATATTGAATTCTTTCTCAGCTCGTATTTTCCCTCCGGGAATACCGATATTTCTTTGAGCCAAAGCCTGCATTATCTCTTCTATGCTGAGGTGAAAGTTTTTGAGTTTTTCAGGGTCAACTTCAATCCAGACTTCCTCATCGCGCCAACCTTCCCGAGCAATAGAGGAGACGCCTTCTATATCTTCAAGGATATCTTCCAGTTTTTCAGCATGTTCTTGCAGATCTCTTTCGGATATTTCTCCGCTTAGAGCAATTTTGACAATAGGAATTTCACCAGATGTGACTTCAATAACTAAAGGATCGTCTTTAACATCATCAGGAAGGTCTCCAATACGGTCAACCGCTTGCTGAATGTCGTCAATAACTTTAGTCTTGTCTTTTACATCTTCGTTGATTTCAACTGATATCGTGGATAGATTATCAGTTGATGTAGAATCAAATTCCTCAATTCCGTCTACTCCTTTGAGTTCCTTTTCAATAGGTGTGGTAACTAATTTTTCTACTTCTTCAGGAGTAGCTCCTGGATACATAGTGGTGATAATAACTTTATCGAATGAAATCTCGGGAAATGCTTCTTTTCTGATTCGGGAAATAAAGACAGTATAGAATCCTGCGATTAAAATAAAAACAGAAATAAGGTTTATCAAAAGAGAGTGTTTTACTGAAAATTCACTTATTTTCATAGTTTGTCATTCCAATATTTATTTAGTAATGTGTTTTTTATGACATTAAGTTCAATAATGTTAATACGGTAATCGAATAATGTTTTGGCCAAATTTAAGCTTGCCTGCAGGAGATCATCTTCATAGCGTATTACTGTATCTGAGTTTGAGCGTCCGTAGTTAAGACGTTTCATTTCCTCAGCAAGTTTATTTTTTTGCAACTCTTTAATAGCGTTGAGAAGAGATACACGTTCTTTTAAATTGTTTATTTCCTGAGTCTTATTATGAATTTCTTTTAATATTAGTCGTTCAGTGCGTTTAAAAGATATTAAGAGCTGTTCTTTGTGTAGCTCTGTTTCTTTTAATTCTGATTTAGATAGTCGGTTTTCAATAGGTATTTTAAATGAAATTCCCAGGTATAATTCAGAGTTGTTTTCGTTGGATATGTTTTTCCAGGAATTTTGGAGTTCTGACCTGATTCCGTTTTTTGCAAAACTTGCTTTCATATCAATTTCAGGCCAGAGGGCATTTTTTTTAACCGCTATATCTATATTGAGCGATTTAAGCTGGTTTTCTATGATTTTATAATCTCTGCGGTAAAGCAATGCCTCCTTTAATTCTTTATATGTATCGACATTATGAGGAGTAATGGTTAAAGAGTCATGGGGAATTATATCAACAGATGTATCTATTTCGTTGAGCAAAAAAAGAAGATTGTTTTTTGCTATTTCTTTCTCAAGTTCAGATAAAAGCAGATCATTTTTTCGTGAGCCTACATTAGCTTGCGCTGCCAGTAAATCTACGGATTCTACAACCCCTCGTTCATAATGTTCTTTATAAATATTCAATAGTTTTTGGGATTCTTTTAGCATTTTTAATTTTATTTTTAAAGTTTCATTTTTTAGCACAAGATTCCAATAGGCTTTTTGAGTGTTGTAGAGTATATTTTCTATTGTATTTAATGAGGTGTATTCCGAATTTATAATATCTATCTGAGTTATTTTAACTTCTCCCCGGTCGGCTAATCCAAAGAAGTTTTTACCCAAGGATTGGGTGATAGATATCCCGGCTGTTGCTTCATGATAAGGTTTCAATGCAGCAGTTGATAAGTTAGATGAAACTCTGGTGTCTTCCAGTTCAATTTCTAAGGTTGAACCGGTAGGAAATTTCTTCTCAAGTCCGATAGAGTAAAGATTTGTAATTGTATGGGTATCTAGGAATGTAGTGGAAGTTTTTTTGCCATTGTTCTTATAGCTTGCCTCGGTATTTAAAAAAGTATCGAAGATAGATTCTGTCTCGCTTAAAGAAGTTCTTTTCCTATAAAGATCGAATTTAGCGATCTGAATATCTAGAGAGTTTTTAAGAGCCAGCTTACTTGCTTCATCAAGGGAAATGGATCGAATTGTATTGTCATTTTCCTCAAAATGTGTTTTTTTCTCATCGAGGATATTGGTAATCTGGTTCATGGAAAAAGCATTATTATGTTTAGATAATGTGAATATTGTGCCTATTAATATAAGAGGTAAAATGATTGCTGCAATGGTTTTATTATTTATTTTCATTGTATTTTTAAGTATATAAAATTTTTTTAAGTTTTTTCAAGATTTGTAAATAATTCTTTCTTTCCTGCTCTGTTAATTTTCCGAAAATTTCTGCTATTGTTTGTTGTCGTTGAGAGTGTATTTCCTTAGCCGTATTTTTCCCCTTAAGAGTATTTTTAATATGTATCACTCGGCGGTCATTTTCATCATAGATACGCTTGACCATTTTCATGCGAGCGAGCCTATCTATTAATCCTGTTGCAGCAGGTAGGGAGATGTTCAATTCACAAGCTATGTCTTTCATTTTTAGCAATTTATCAGTGCTTAAGAGATCTAAGGCTAAATATTGAGGCATAGTTATCTCGCCTCGCTTTAGAGCATCAGTCTGTTTTTTCAGCACGCCTCTTATTATGTACGGCAATATATTTGTTATTTCCCCAGAGAAAGATGCAATAGATTGTTTTGTCATGGTTATCCTCGTTAATAATTAATATTATTAATAGTTAACTATATTAATTATATCGTAGATATTGATGTTTGTCAAGGTCTGTCATGTGGAATTAATCGATGTTTCTTATGTTATAAGTGAGAATAGGATGATAAATTCCAGGTTTGTTTTTGCCATTCTGTGTTATAATAATGCCCAGTAATAATTATAAAAATAAGGAGATGACGGTTGCAGGGATATATTTTTTTAAGGTTTTTATTTTTGGGAGTGCCTGTTTTATGTTATTACGATAAAGGGATTGCTCTTTTAGCATTAGTTGTTTTATTTGTTTTGTTTTCAGTATTTGAATTCTCAAGGTTCCTAGGTAAATCATTGGATGAAAAAATTAGGAAAAAATATTTCTTTTTTTTGGTTCCTATTGGCGAAAAAAGAATAGCCAAATTATTATACCTAACAGCTGCTCTTTTTATCGTTGTTAATTTTTTTGAAAAGGATGTTGCGATTTTTTCAATCAGCGTTGCTTTAATCTATGGAGTGGTGTCTTTAATATTTAATTCATTTGCAAAAGTAAAAATTAAAAACAATACTTTGGAAGGAATAATAGCTGGTATTGGTTTTGCTTATATTACGGGTATCTATCTGGGGAATGATTTAAATTTGGGGCAGAATGTAATAATTTCATCTGTCATAGCTGCTCCTCTAACCGAGCTTATTATTAGTTGTTTGGATGAAAATTTTAGCGTACCTTTTTTTGTTGCTGTGGCAGCACAGTTTGTTAAAAACTCATTTTAAATTTTATATTGAGAGGTATAAAATCTTTTTATGGCAAAATTTAAACAAGAAATATCCAGTGGCGGTGTAATTTATAAATTAAATAGCTCATCTGTTGAAATCATCCTAATTAGACGGGTTACTAAAAGAGGTATGCATGCATGGTGTCTTCCTAAAGGTAAAGTCGAGCAAGGAGAGAGTTTGGAGGTTACTGCGTTACGAGAGGTCAAAGAGGAAACAGGTGTGAGTGGAAAAATAGAAAAAGAACTGGGGAGTATTAACTATTGGTTTTACGGTGCCGAAGATAAGTTAAAAATAAATAAAACAGTTCATTTTTATTTGATGAAATATATGTCCGGGAATCTGGAATTGTACGATGATGAAGTTGAAGAGGTTAGATGGTTTGTAATAGATGAAGCAAGATCTATAGCAAGTTATAAATCAGAAAAAGAAATGATTACGAAGGCAATGGAGGTTTTGATCCCGGTTCCAGAAGATAAATAGAAAATGAAGATATTTTGGTCAATTTTAGTATTTTTAGCAGTTGTTTTAAGAATATCCGATGCGACAAGTGAAGTTTTAATGATAGTTGCAAAAAACGGGTTTCGTGATGAAGAGGTTTTTATTACCAAAGAGATTTTAGAAAACAATGGCTATATGATTGATGTAGCATCAAGTTCTCGGGGTATCTGTTTAGGGATGCTTGGCAAAAGTATAAATGCAGAAATTTCAATAGAGGAGATCAATGTTTCTGATTATAGTGTTGTTGTATTTATAGGCGGAATTGGTGCTCGAGAATTCTTTGATAGCACATTAGCTCATGGGATTGTGAAAAAGGCATATCAAGAGAACAAGATCATAGCAGCGATATGTATTGCGCCTGTAATTTTGGCGCAAGCTGGCATTTTAGAAGATAAACACGCTACTGTTTTAAATAGCTTTAAGGCTCAGATTCAACAGTATGGAGCAGTTTATACCGGTAACGGAGTGGAAGTAGATGGTAACATTATTACAGCAGATGGACCGGGCGCTACTGAAGGATTTGCTTATAGGATATTGGATGTTTTAAAAAAGAAATAGCTTGCAAATATCGGAAGCGAACTATGGAATCCAAAAAGATTGTGTTACATTTTCCCCGGAGCTTGGTGGATAAGCCGATTATTTGCAAACTAATTAGAGAATTTGATTTAGATTTTAATATTTTGAAAGCTTCTGTTACCCCCAATGAAGAAGGGCTTTTAGTTTTAGAGCTCATAGGCGAGGATAAAGATTTAAAAAAAGCAGTAGAATATTTAAAGAGTAATGGAGTAACGGTCCAGTCTTTGAGTAAAGATATTATTCGTAATGATAAAAAATGTACTCATTGTGGGGTTTGTGTCGTATATTGTCCAACCGGAGCTCTTTTTGTAGATAATGAAACTCAGGAAGTTCTTTTTCAGGAAGATAAGTGTATAGGTTGTGAAATATGTGTCAATATCTGCCCTCTTAGGGCTATGGAAGTTCATTTTTAATGCAAGAGAGGTTTTATAGAAAGTGGGTTCAAGAGAATAATTTAATAGGTTTTGAGGTCAAAGTTAAAGAAACGGATTTATTTATCAGGGCAGATAAGAATTTAGCAAATGAAGCACGTGTTTTAGTAGTAAAATATAGAAATATTTTAAAAGAGTATCTTCGTGATAATCCCGTGTTTCTTAAATCCTTAGTTCCTGTTGAGATAAAATCTACAGCGCCTATTTTTGTGCAGGAAATGGTTAATGCTTCTTGTAAAGCAGGTGTGGGGCCTATGGCATCGGTTGCAGGAGTGATAGCAGAGTTTGTGGGTAAGGAATTACTGACTTTCAGTAAAGAGATATTGGTTGAAAATGGAGGAGATATATTCTTAAAAACATTGCAAAAAAGAACAGTGGCCATTTATGCAGGAAAATCTCCTTTATCAGGTAAAATAGGTATTGAAATTACTCCGGAAATGGGAGTGGTTGGAGTTTGCACATCATCTGGAAAAGTAGGCCATTCTTTGAGTTTTGGTTGTGCAGATTCAGTTACTGTTATATCAAAATCAGCTATTTTAGCAGATGCTTGGGCGACAAGCCTTGCTAATCGAGTTAAGAGTTCAAGTGAAATTGAAGAAGTGCTTAAATATGCTTCCGAAATAAAAGGGATCAGAGGGGTAGTCATAATTGTAGATGAAAAAATAGGTTTTACCGGAAAAATAAGAATATTAAAAGTCTAAATTAAGATATCTTATTGATGGTTATTTGGTTATGGTAATTCGCTTGACAGTATTTTTGGTATATGGTATTTTGACTTTAGATCGTTTAATAGATAAGGAGGTTGATAATGACTAAAAAAGAAATTGTTAATGTTGTGGTGTCTAAGACGGGATATAAGCAGACAGAAGTTAAGAAAATAGTTCAACTCACATTAAATGCGATTTCAGATACATTGGTTAATGGCAAAAATATTGAATTGAGAAATTTTGGTGTTTTTAAAGTAAAAACCAGAAAACCTAGACAGGGCCGAAATCCGAAAACAGGAGAAGCGGTTCCGGTTCCCCAAAGAAGAGTTGTGGTTTTTAAGCCAGGGTTGGAATTGAAGTTAAAGTTAAGGTAAGTCTCTATTTTAACTAGGGATAAAAATATTTTCTTCTTCTTTCGTGCCCCTGGTCATGTGTGGAGAAGAAAGAGGGAAGGTGAGGCATGAGTAGTAAAGGTAAAGTAAAGTGGTTTTCCAACCAGAAAGGTTTTGGATTTATTACCCCAGAGGAAGGTGCTGATGTTTTTGTGCATTTTTCTGCTGTCCAAACTGATGGTTATCGTAGCCTTGGAGAAGGTGATGATGTTGAATTTGACATTGTAGAAACTCCTAAAGGTCCACAAGCTGCAAACGTGAAAAAAATTAGCTAAAATTGTCTGGAAAACCAAAAGCCCGTCTTTTTACATGTTTAAGAAGGCGGGCATTTTAAATAGTAAAGATAGAGGTTCCTAACGTATAATAATCGTTGTAAGCTGATAATTTAAGGTCAGATTATTTATGAAATATCAAAAATTGAGAGGAACTGAGGATATAATTTCTCCTCAAATTGAATTATGGCAGGAAATAGAAAGTATATCCCGTGATTTATTTGAAGTATCAGGTTATAAGGAAATAAAAACTCCGATAGTTGAGTTTTTGCAGCTTTTTCAGCGTAGTATCGGAAAAAATACTGATATTGTAGAGAAAGAAATTTTTCAATTTCAGGATAGATCCGAAAGAAAAATTGCGCTTCGTCCTGAAGCCACTGCTTCTATAGTTCGTGCTTATTTAGAATGCGGGCTATATCAAAATCCAGGATTGACAAAATTATATTATATAGGTCCTATGTTTCGCGCAGAAAGGCCTCAAAAGGGGCGGAAGAGACAATTTTATCAAGTTGGCATTGAAGCTATAGGGTCTTTGAATCCTGAGATAGATGCTGAAGTTATATGGTTAGTTAAAAAGCTACTTGATAATTTGGGTGTTGATGATTTTAGAATTGAAATAAACAGTTTGGGTTGTGATGATGATAAAATCAAAATTGTGGATTATTTAAAAGGTGAAATTAGTAAAAATTTAGATCACTTTTGCCAGAATTGCCAGAATAGATTTGAAAGAAATGTTTTAAGAGTTTTGGATTGTAAAAATCCGGATTGTAAAAGTTGTTTGAAAAATCTCAAAATAGATATTAAAACGGTGATTTGTAAAAATTGCATGCAACATTATAACGAAGTCAAATCGTTATTAACTGTATTAGGAGTTCAATATGAAGAAAATAAATATTTAGTTCGGGGGCTTGATTATTACACCAGAACAGTGTTTGAAGTCTTAAATTATAATTTGGGGGCTCAAAATGTGATTTGTGCAGGTGGAAGATATGATAATCTCGTTGAAGAAATGGGTGGTAAACCTACAGGAGCTGTGGGGTTTGCTTTAGGAATGGAAAGAATTGCCATGCTTCTTGAGGATAGAAGTAAAAAAAAGATAGAATTGGATATTTTTTTAATTCTTCAGGACAGAATGTTTTTGAAAGAAGCATTAAAAGAGTTAATAAATTTAAGAGAAAATGGAATTTATGCTGAGATGGATTATCAGAGTAGGTCTTTAAAATCTCAGATGAGATTGGCTAATGAAAAAAAAGCGAGATATGTTTTAATTTTAGGACAAAAAGAGTGGGAAAAAGGTGAATTCTGTTTAAAAGATATGAAAACAGGGAGTCAAATCAATATAAAAAAAGAAAAATTGTTAGAAGTAATTAATCGAATTATATAGTTTTTTATGGGGATAATGGGATGTATCCTTATATGTTTGATTTGATTTGGGAATCAACAGGGATAATTTGTAGACGGCTGATGCCTTATGCTCATTAGGAGGTTAAATTGTTACGTACTCATTATTGTGGCCAGATTCGTAAGAAAGATGTAGAAAAAGAAGTTTCTCTTTGTGGATGGATTTACAGAATAAGAGAACATGGAAAAATAGTTTTTTTGGATTTAAGAGATAGAGAAGGTTCTATTCAAGTTGTTTGTGTTCCAAGCGTTTTGAAAGATAATTTTGATGTTATGCGCAATTTAGGCAAGGAGGATGTTATTCTTCTTAAGGGTATAGTTCAGGCGCGGCCGAAAGGTACTATTAATGATAAAATACCTACCGGTGAAGTTGAAATTTTGATTAATGATATCGAAATTTTAAATAAATGTAAGAATCATCCGTTTGATATGGAAATAGAAACTGAAGTTGCTGAGGAATTACGTTTGAAGCACAGGTACTTGGATTTAAGAAGCCCCAAGCTGCAATCAAATTTTATTTTCAGACATAAAGTTGTGAAAAAAATCAGGGATTTATTTGATCAGTCAGGGTTTATCGAAATTGAAACTCCGATTCTTACTAAATCTACTCCGGAAGGAGCTCGTGATTTTCTGGTACCTTCCCGATTGCGTTCTGGTGCATTTTATGCTTTGCCCCAATCTCCCCAGCTGTTCAAACAGATATTGATGGTCGCGGGGTTTGATAAATATTTTCAAATCGCAAGGTGTTTTAGAGATGAAGATTTGCGGGCCGATAGGCAACCAGAATTTACTCAATTAGATTTAGAAATGAGTTTTATTGAAGAAGAGGATATTTTTACTTTGATAGAAATGGTGTTAAAAGATGTGTTTAAGTATGTTTTAAACTTAGATATCAAAATACCATTTCCGCGTCTTAATCATAAGGATGTGATAGCAAAATACGGGAGTGACAAGCCGGATTTAAGGCAAGATTTGAATGGAGAGTTTTGTTTCCTGTGGATTAAGGAATTTCCTCTATTTCATTTTAATCAAGATTCCAATAGCTGGGATATGGAGCATCATCCTTTTACAGCGCCGCATGCTGATGATATAAATTTGCTTGGAAAAAATATGGATAAAATACGTGCCCGCTCCTATGATTTAGTGCTTAACGGAGTTGAATTGGGAAGCGGAAGCATTAGAATACATAATAGAGAGTTACAGAAGAAGATTTTTGAAACTATAGGTATAAGCGAGGAAGATGCAGAGAGAAAATTTGGTTTTCTGCTCCGTGCTCTTGAATGCGGAGCTCCTCCTCATGGAGGTTTTGCATTGGGGTTAGACAGATTAATAACCATTATGCTTGGTAAAGAAAGCATAAGAGATGTAATTGCTTTTCCTAAGACTCAACGTGGAGTTTGCCCTTTAGCTGATGCCCCTTCTTTTGTAGATTTAAGCCAGTTATTAGAGTTGAAAATTAAAATATTGAAGGAGGAAAAAAATGAAGATAAAAAATAGGGTTTATTTAGTTTGTCTGGTTCTATCAGTAGTTTTCACGGGATGTATTAAAACGGGAACTAAGGAAATTATAGTTCCGGATCAACAGATTCAAGGTAATCAGGGATATTTACAAGGATGTTCGCCCAGAACAGAAAAGTTCCGAGAAATTAAGAAGAAGAAGATCTATGATATAGAGATAGAAATCCCGAATGTTTTTGGTAAAGAGTATGTAGTTTTAGAAGATAAAGATATTTGGGGTAATCAGGGCTATATGTATAAAGAAGAAGGTAGAATGAAATATATGTATGTTGCTCCTGGCACAGTAAAAAGCAAGGATAAAGATATGACTAAAAAGATTCTCAAAGAAAGTCCTGTGATAATAGAGGATGAATTTGAATCTTTTGAATCAAGAGATGTTCAGTCTGAAGAAACATATATGGATTATAAGGTTGGTAAAGGAGAGAGTCTCTGGACTATAGCTAAAAAAGTTTACGGTGATGCTACGAAATGGCAGCTGATTTACGAGCATAATAAAGAGCTGTTGCGTGATCCTAAAATGATAAAACCAGGCATGATGTTGCGGTTACCTTTATCTTCTGATGATGTCAGAGAATTTATTAAATGAATGATAAGGTTTTAGAATTTAAGGATGTTAGAATCGCCCAAACACTTGCAGGTCGTTTTGATGAGAATATTAAGTTAGTCGAAAACGAGCTTCGTTTAGATATTATTCCTCGAGGAAATAGCTTTATATTGAAAGGAAGCGAGAAGGTAGTAATCCAAGCTGAGCAGTTGTTGAATGAACTGGCTTTTGTTGTTGATAAAGGTGTGCTATTGCGTAAGCAGGATGTTCTTTATGCGCTGAAGTTATTGAAAAAAAAGTCAAAGTCTATTCATGATGTGTATCTGGACAAAATTGAGGTTTTTTCTAAACGTCGATATATAACTCCTAAAACTCAAGGGCAAAAGGAGTATGTAGATGCTATTAGAAGTTCTGATATTACCTTCAGCATTGGTCCTGCAGGTACAGGTAAAACCTATCTTGCAATGGGTATGGCGGTAAATGCTCTTAAAATTAAGAAAGTTTCCCGTATTATATTGACTAGGCCTGCCATAGAAGCCGGGGAGAAGCTTGGGTTTTTACCGGGAGATATGCATGATAAAGTTTCTCCTTACTTAAGACCTTTATATGATGCTCTATACGATATGATGGAACCTAATATGATTGAGGATTATATCGATATGGGTATTATTGAAGTTGCACCCCTTGCATATATGAGGGGTAGAACTCTAAATGATGCTTTTATTATCTTGGATGAAGCTCAGAACTCAACTCCTGAGCAGATGAAGATGTTTTTAACTCGTATGGGCTTTGATTCCAAAGCTGT
Organism: Candidatus Saelkia tenebricola; assembly: GCA_030765145.1. Lineage (GTDB taxonomy): Bacteria > Omnitrophota > Gorgyraeia > Kaelpiales > Kaelpiaceae > Saelkia > Saelkia tenebricola. Next base: position 50,395 of record JAVCDA010000021.1, read on the forward strand.
GATAACAGGTGATATCACGCAAAGTGATTTACCTAATGGAGCCCAATCTGGGTTAATTCAGATTGGAGAAATCCTTAAAGAGGTAAAGGATATAAAGTTTATTTATTTGACCAGAGATGATATTGTAAGGCATGAACTGGTTCAGCAAATTTTAAAAGCATACGAAGGCTATGAAAGTAAGAGAAACAAGAAAAATACTTAAACTGCGTAAAAGGAAGTTGCCTCGAGATTCTTTTCGGCTTAGTTTTCTAATTCGTCCTCTTGTGATAATTCTTACTTCGTTAATTATTGCTGGGATATATTCTATAGGAGAAGAGACGTTTAATTTTAGCCTCAGGGAAGGCGATATTGCTATGCGAGATGTTTTTGCTCCCTTCGATTTCCAGTATAGAGTAGGGGTGGATAAAGAAAAGACTCAAAAAGCAAAAGAACATGCTAAAAAAGAAGCGGGCGAGATTTATCATATTAATGAGAGTGTTGCAGATGTAATTTTAGAAAAACTAAATAAAATTTTTAGTTATTCTTTGAGCGCAATAGAGGAGACCCCTGCTTTACCCGAGGAGTTGTTATTGCTTATACCGCAGAAGATTAATTTCAAGAATCTTTTACTGTTGCGGCAATATGATTTAAGCAAAAGTATAGAAGATGTTTCAATATTTTTGGAAGAGTTCTATAAAAGTAGTTATGTGATTCAAGATTCGGATTTTGAAAGATTTTCTTATTCTGACGCTAAGTACCTTATTATTAAAAAGAATGACATTGAGGATAACAGTGGGTATGTTCAACTATCGTTTAATAATTCGCGGATAAGACCATTAAGCAGAGCTCGTGAGATAGTCGGTACAGAATTAAGGAGAAAAATAAAATCAAGAGTAAAAGATGTTATTATAGATTTAATCATCTGGAATATGGAGCCCAATCTAGTATTCTCTCTGGAGGAGACAGAAATACGGCAAGATAAAGCTGCTGAAAACATTGAAAACGTATATTTATATAATGATGTTAGAAAACATGAAGGAATAATTTCTAAAGGCAATAGGGTTACAGAGGAAGACTTAGTAAGACTGAAGCAAATAAGCCAAAGATATGGTAATGAAAAACTTCCTGCAATAATTGGTATTTTCCTTTTTTCACTAATATTCCTATTTTTAATCACACTTTCGTACAAACATTTCAATCCCAAATTTTATAAAGATGTTTCCAAATTGATATTGGTTTCTTTAGTTGTTATTATTACGGTTGCTTTAACAAAAGCTGTTATTTTATCTCCTGTGCCTAGTTATTTAATTCCGGTTGCATTGGGACCGATGTTAATAAGTGTGCTTATATCTTTCCCTGTTGCAGTTAAAGTAACCATTTTTGTAGCGATTATAAATGGAATTATAATCGGAAATAATATTGTTCCCGCGGCATGTTTTCTTATCGGTGGCTTAGCAGGTACAATGGCTATGAAGGATATAAGGAAGCGTTCTCAGTTGCTTAAAGCAGGTATAATTGTAGGAGAAGCGCAGTTTTTTGCGGTAGTAGGATTGGGACTTGTTTTCGGAATTGGTGTAGATGTTTTTTTAAGAGAAGGTTTCTTAAGTTTGTTCAGTGGTATAATAGCGGCGTTTTTTACATTAGGGTTACTTCCGATTCTGGAGCATTCATTCAAGATAACTACAAACATTCATCTTTTAGAACTTTCTGATTTAAACCATCCATTGCTCAAAGAGGTTTTAATTAAGGCTCCGGGAACATATCACCATTCTCTTATTATGAGTAGCTTGGCAGAACAAGCTGCTGAGGCAATTGGAGCCAATCCGCTTTTGGCACGTGTCGGGGCATATTTCCATGATATCGGTAAGCTTGAAAAGCCGGAATATTTTTCTGAGAATCAAAGCAAAGAAAGAAGAGAACGCTCTAAGCATGATAAGCTTTCACCTTCTATGAGTAGTCTTATAATTACGAATCACGTTAAAAAGGGATTGGAACTTGCTCATAAACATAAACTTCCTCCGGCTATAATCGATTTTATCGAACAGCATCATGGAATGAGCTTGGTATATTATTTCTATCATAAAGCCTTAGAAGTAAAATCGGAGGAAGAGATAAAGGAAGAACAGTTTCGTTATCCTGGTCCGAAACCTCAGACTAAAGAAGTAGCGCTTGTGTCTTTAGCAGATGCAGTAGAGGCGGCTACAAGGAGTTTACAGGAACCAACATCTGCCAGAATTAAAGGATTGATAAAGGAGATAATACATAATAAGTTTGAGATGGGTGAACTTGATGAGTGTGAATTAACTTTAAAAGATTTAAATAAAATTGCAGATGTTTTTACCAGATTAAGTGTAAGTATTCATCATACTCGAGTGGAGTATCCCAGTGAGAAAAAAGAAGATTGAAATTGTAATTCACACCAGTAAATCTCCGTTGGGTTTAAAAATGATTAGGAAATATTTTAATAAAATATTGGAGATTTTTCCTGAATTAAAATGCTTATATTGGAGTATTTCTATTATATCAGATCAACAAATGAAGAAGTTGAATTTTCAATTTACCGGGAGAAATAATTCTACAGATGTTCTTTCTTTCCTTTATCAGGATAATAGTTTCCCGTTAGCAGAAGTTATTATCTCTGCATCTCAAGCTTATAAGAATTCCACTATATTCAAAACTACTCCGTCTGAAGAACTTATTTTGTATTTAATACATGGAATTTTGCATATTATGGGATATAATGATTCTGGGAGTAAGGAAAAAAATAAAATGTCAAGAGAGCAGGGCAGATTATTTAAGGAGATTCTTAAATGAAAAAGCGAAGTTTTACTGCACGACTTAATAATGCAACGGAAGGTTTAATTTCTATTTTTAAAGACCATAGAAATATGAAATTACATCTTTTAATGGGGGTTTTAGTTTTTGGGACAGGAGTATTTTTAGGATTAGATAGAATTGAACTTGTTATTTTGATAGCAGTTATTGGATTGATTCTTTTTGCAGAGATGATTAATTCGTCTATGGAAATGATGATTGATTTTTACCATCCGGATTTTCATCCTGTTTTAAAACGGATTAAAGATGCTCTAGCAGGAACAGTGCTTTTTATGGGAATTGTTTCATTTGCGATTATTTATTTTTTATTTAGCCCTTATTTAGATCCTTCTCTTCAAAATGGATTTCAGCGATTGAAAGGAGCTCATTGGCCTATAACATTTTTAACTTTTTCAGTTATAAGTGCGGTAGTAATTATTACCAAAACTTTTTTTAAAAAAGGAACTCCATTTAGAGGTGGAATTCCCTCAGGACATGCTGCAATGGCATTTTCTATCTGGACCATGGTTACTTTAATGGAGGCAAATCCATTGCTGTCGATTTTGATCTTTATTTTAGCTGTAATGATTGCAGGAAGCAGGTTGAAAGAAGGCATACATAATATTTGGGAAATAATTTTAGGAGGTTTCGTAGGGTTTCTAATTACTTTGACAATATTTCAAATTTTTGGTTTCTAATGGTATTTAAAAACTTGAGAAAATATTTTTTAACTGGGATTGCTACAATACTTCCTCTTGTGATTACGGTTTGGATTTTGAGATGGTTATTTACCGTAGTAGACAATGTTTTACTTAAACCTTTTATTGCTTTTGTCAAAATATATCTGGAATATCCCGGTATTGAGTGGTTAGCACGAGTTTTTCTGCTTGTTTTGTTTATATTTATAGTCTCTTTTTTGGGTTTTTTAATCAGTTTTTTATTTTTCCGAAAGATGTTAGCTGGTTTAGAAAATTTATTTTTAAAGTTTCCTTTTATCGGTAAAATATATAAATCAATAAAACAGGTTAGCAGTGCTATCGTAGGCGAGGGAAAGAATGTTTTTAAAGAAGTTGTTTTAGTAGAATATCCTGCCAATGGAAGATTTTGTATTGGATTTTTGACTGCCGAAGCTGAACATATTATTAACCAGGCATCGTCGAATGATTTAGTTGCTATATTCATACCCACCACTCCTAATCCTACAAGCGGAATGCTTGTGTATTATCCTAAGGAAGCAGTTAAGCATTTGGATATAAGCGTAGAAGAAGGCATGCGGATTGTAATTTCCGCAGGCACTGCTACAGTTGCTTCCTATGATTGAGAAAACTAAAGGCTTCATAATCAAAAGAAAAGTTTATCGTGATACCAGTTTGTTGCTTACAGTTTATAGTTATGATTTCGGTAAAATAGAAGGTATAGTTAAGGGTGTCAGAAAGATAGAAGATTATGGTAGGTATGATGGGATAATAGACCTTTTTTCTAATTATGAGGTTGTTTTCTATCCTAGAAAATCTAAGTTTGCTCTTTTTGTTCAATTTTATCTCATAGAGTCTTATTGGAATATTATTAAAAAGTATGATAATTTTTCTACGGTTTGTTCGGGGATAGAGCTGCTGAATTATATGACGCAGCCTTATGAAAATAATACTGATATTTATAATCTTTTAATGTTTTTCTTGAATGAATCTTCTTCTCGGGAGAGGGATGTTATTTTTTATGCTTTCATAGTTAAACTGCTTAAGTTTACGGGGTTTAGCCCTCAAATTAACAAGTGTTTCAAATGCCAAAATAAAATTCAATATCGAGGGTATTTTTCTGTACGGGAAGGGGTGTTGGTCTGCCCAAAATGTAGTTTTAAAGAAAATGATTTAGTTCCGATTAGCTCCGGTATGATAAAATCTATAAATTTTTTAGAAAGAGAATCTTATGATAATATAAAAAGACTTGTTTTAACTCGACAAGTTAAGGAAGAGCTTGGAAAAGTTATTTCCGAGTTTGTTTCATATCATATTTCTTTTGTTCCACGAAGTTGGCAGGCAAATAAAATTGGGGTTGGATGATTTATGATTAAAGATAATTTACTTAAAAAGTCACTTTATATATCTATTTTTTTTCATTTCGCTGTTCTTATTCCTTGGCCTGGTTTTTCTAATTTGAGAACAAAATTCAAAGAAGATACAGCTGAATCACCGGCTATATTTGCTTATAAAATAAAAGATGAGAATATTTTTGAACAAAATTCTCCTAATGAACTTCAACAGGACGTCAAAGAAGATGAACTGGAAGATAAGATTAAAGATGCTCCAACAGAAGATGATATTATGGTTGATTCCGAAAAGTTCCCGGATTTTAAAGTTATAGAGTCTCAAGAGAATGTATTCAGAATAGAAGAAGATCAAGTTGTAAGCCTTTCTGAGAATATTAATGCCGAAATTATTCCAGAGTCTATGTTGAATTATTATAATGCGATTAGAGAAGAGATAAAAAAGAAAGCTTTTTATTATAAACCACGTTTTCAAGGCAAGGGAGCCGTAAGGGTTCTATTTGGCATTGATTCTGACGGAATTTTACAAGGTATCATGGTCGATGATAATAAATCTACCCGATATAATATTTTACGTAATGCTGCTTTAAAAAGCGTCAAACATGCTGCGCCTTTCCCCCCATTTCCTATAGAATTGAAAAATGATTTTATCACATGTAGTATTACCATAGAATTTGAGTTGGGAGGTAGATGATTAGAATAGTAATTATCGAGAGTTGTAATTCTATAAGGTTTTCTATAAATAGGTTTTTATTATTGAGCGATTCTTATAGAACTTTATTTAGTGGTTGTAAAAGTGAAGAATATTTCTCAGAAATTAAAATCTAAGTATCAGAAGTTACAAGATGATCTTGTAAAATTGGATTCTGTTGTAGTTGCATTTTCAGGTGGGGTGGATTCTACTTTTCTTCTTAAAGTAGCTAAAGATGTATTAGATGACAATGTTTTGGCGGTTACTGTGCATTCCAAGGTTTATTTAGACAGAGATTTTAAGGCAACTTTGCAATTGGCTACCAAGATTGGAGTGGAACATTTAATAATTACCTCCTCAATTTTGGAAAACATGCGATTCAGAAATAATACTTATAGAAGGTGCTATTATTGTAAAAAACAGATGTTCTCTGAAATTTTAAGTGTAGCTAGAAAAAGAAAATTTAAATTTGTCATTGAAGCCAGCAACAAAGATGATGAAAAAGATTTTCGCCCTGGATTGAAAGCTTTAGATGAACTGGGGATATTAAGTCCTTTGAGAAAAGGTTGTTTTAGTAAAGATGAGATAAGGATTGTTTCTCAAGGCCTTTCATTAGAAACGCATTCTCATCTTTCTTCATCTTGTTTAGCAACGAGGATTCCTTACGGAATTAAGTTAAGTGAAGAAATATTATCTCAGGTAGATAAAGCTGAAAACTATCTATTTAAATTGGGTTTTACCCGTATAAGAGTGAGATATCACAAAGAAGTAGCGCGGATTGAAATTGAGCCTTGTGAATTTCAGAAAATGATAAAACTAAGCAATAAAATAGTACAATTTTTAAAAAAATTAGGATTCACGTACATAGCTGTTGATTTGGAAGGTTATCGAAGCGGTAGCTTGAATTTATTGATTAACGAAAAATAAGGCTTCGTTGACTTAATTTTTTAGATGTGTTAAATTTAGCAATGAGACTTGGTCTTTTTCCCCGTGAAATTCAGAGAATTTCCGGGACAGAGTCCCTGGAATTATGGGATAATTCCTAGGGGGTTGACGAAGGAGAAAGAAAAGTCCGTAGTCGAATTGTCTTAAGTTATGTGGTATAGGTATTATTGATTTTAATTTATCTATTGAGGAATGATGATATGAAATATGTGCTTTTCATCGTAGATGGAATGAATGATCGTCCAATCAAAGAACTGAATGGTCTTACTCCTATGGAAGCTGCGCATAAGCCGTTTATGGATGCATTGGCGCCTGATGCGTTGGTAGGCCTGGTTAAAAATATTCCCCGCGGTTTTAAGCCCGGGAGCGATGTAGCAATTATGTCTATGTTGGGATTTTCTCCAAAAACTTACTATACTGGTCGTGGTCCGCTTGAAGCAGCAAATCTTGGGATAGAACTTAATGACAATCAGGTAGTTTTTAGATGTAATTTGGTTACTACCTCAGGTGATAGAATGGTTGATTATTCTGCCGGTCATATTAAGAGAGAAGAGGCGAAAGTCTTGATGCAGTATTTGAATGAAAAGTTAACAAATGAAAAATTAAGGTTTTATTCTGGTATTAGTTATCGCAATCTCTTGCTTACAGATGGGATAGGAGATGAGCTTAATACCACACCGCCTCATGATATTATGGGAGAGTCTTTGGTCAAGCATCTGCCTAAAGGAAAAGATGAGGATGTAATATGTGATTTAATGTATCAATCTCAAGAGATACTTGCTTCCCACGATATTAATAGAGTACGCCTTGATTTAGGAGAAAATCCTGCCAATATGATTTGGCTTTGGGGGCAAGGTAGGAGGCCTAATTTTCCGACATTTCAAGAAAAATATAGCTTAGATGGATTTGTTATCTCTGCAGTAGATTTGGTTAATGGGTTGGGAAGACTTTTGGGGTTAAAAGTCGTCGATGTGCCTGGAGCTACTGGTTATTATGACACTAACTACGAGGGGAAAGGGAAATATGCGGTTAATAACTTGAAAAAACATGATTTTTGCTTCTTACACTTAGAGGCTACGGATGAAGCCGGGCATAACGGAGATTTAAGGGAGAAAATAAAAGCTATTGAATCTTTTGATAATTACATTTTAGGTCCGGTATATGACTATATCAGTAAAAGCAATGAGGATTTTCGAATTTTGATTTCATCAGATCATGCGACACCAGTTTCTATTCGAACACATACTGATGAAGCAGTAGCATTCTTGTGTTATGGAACAGGTATTGCTCCACGTTTTAAAGTAGACTCTTTCAATGAAAAGAATGCCAAAGCTACATTGGTTGAATATGCAGGGCCAGAATTGATTGAGGAGGTTTTTTTAGGTGAGTAGCGTTTGGCTATTTTCAATAGCCGTTGTTTGTTTCTATTTAGGATACCGTTTTTATTTAAGGTTTCTAATAAAGAAAATTTTTCCTCTTGATGTAACGAAGATCACGCCTGCTTTAGAGATAAATGATGGGGTTGATTATGTTCCGGCCAAGAATTGGATTATGCTTTTTGGACATCATTTTGCTTCCATTGCAGGAGCTGCTCCTATTATAGGGCCTGTTATTGCATTTTCGGCTTGGGGGTGGGGAGTTTCGCTAGTATGGATTGTTTTGGGCAGTATTTTTATAGGCGGGGTGCATGATTTTTCTTCACTCTATGTATCTATGAGAAGCAGAGGCTGTTCAATTTCTGAAGTTGGTAAATTTGCGGTTTCTAAAAAAACAAAATATTTATTTTCAATTTTCATTTTATTAGCGTTAATTCTTATAATTGCGGTTTTTTTATATTTTTGTGCTAATACATTTGTGCATAAGCCAGAAATTGTTCTTCCTTCTTTAGGTTTAATCCCAGTAGCTATTTTAGTAGGATGTATGTTGTATATACTGAATTTCAATGTTTTTTTTGCCACTGGATTTGGTCTTTTGTCAATGGTTCTTTTGATTTATTTCGGTGATATATTTCCGATAGGATTTATTGGAGAAAAGGCTCAAAACTACTGGATAATTATTTTAATGTTTTACTGTTTTTTTGCTTCTATTATGCCTGTTAATATTTTACTTCAGCCTAGGGATTATCTCTCTTCATTCATTCTTTTTGCTGGGATAGTATGTGCTGTTCTGGGTATATTTATAACTCGGCCTAAAATTATAGCACCGGTATTTTTAACGTTTAAAGGAGAAATTGGTTTAATATGGCCAATGCTTTTTGTAACAATCGCTTGTGGTGCAATATCAGGATTTCATTCATTGGTGGCAAGCGGAACTACTTCGAAGCAGATATCTTCTGAGGCATATGCTCCGCGCATTGGCTATGGTAGTATGCTTTTAGAGGGAGTTTTAGCGGTCATTGCTTTAATCTCAGTTTCAGTTTTGGCAATGGATGTTTTTAAAGAAAGATTGGCTTCAAGTGGTCCTGTAGGATGTTTTGAAAAAGGATATGGTTTTATAACATTACCTTTATTAGGGGGATATGGTGAATCATTTGCGGTATTGATTCTAAATGCTTTTATATTGACCACTTTAGATACAGCAACCAGAATTTCTCGGTATATAATGAGTGAAATATTTCACTTTAAAGGAAGGATTTTTCCCGCTGTTTTTCCGGTTATATTGGCTTCTCTTTTGGCTTTATCAGGTAAATGGCGAGATATATGGGTTATATTCGGAGCCAGCAATCAATTGATTGCTGCCTTATCCTTAATAGTAGTATCAGGTTGGCTGCTAAAAAAGAAAAGGCAGATTAGGTTTACTTTTATACCTGCAATTTTTATGTTGTTAACAACAATATCTGCTATAATATACAAATTAAATCATTTTTTAAAAGCAGGTAATATTATTTTGTCAATTGTATCAATTGTGTTAATATTGCTAGGAGTTTCAATCATATGGGAAGCAAGGTTTATTTTTGGGAATAAGAAAAGTTTAATAGGAGAAAAATTTGGTTAAGGTAATTGTTCAGAAATATGGAGGGAGTTCTGTTGCTACGGTTGGGAGAATAAAAAAAGTAGCACAGAATATAGTAAGCTATAGGAGAAAAGGATATAGAGTTATGGCTGTAGTTTCTGCTTTAGGAGATACGACAGATGAACTTATTGATTTGGCTAGAAAGATTACGAAACATCCTAAAGAAAGGGAATTAGATGTATTAATTTCAACAGGTGAGCAAGTGTCGTCAGCACTACTTGCGATGGCAATTCATGAATTAGGAGTCGAAGCAATTTCATTTACGGGTTTCCAAGGCGGGATTATAACAGATGGTGTTTTTACAAAAGCCAGGATTGTTAAAATCAATGCTGATAAAATAAAGAGTGAGTTAGGAAAAGGTAAAATTGTAGTTGTAGCTGGATTCCAGGGTGTAAATTTGGATATGGAGGTTACAACTTTAGGTAGAGGTGGGAGTGATTTAACTGCTGTGGCACTGGCAAATAGCGTAAATGCAGATGTTTGTGAGATATATACGGATGTAGCAGGTGTTTATACTGCTGATCCGAGGATTGCAGGAAGTGCGAAAAAAATTTCCAGGATTTGTTATAATGAGATGTTAGAACTTGCTTCATCAGGTGCGCAAGTAATGCAGGCGCGGTCTATTGAATTTGCGAAGAAGAATAATGTTAAGATTCATGTTAGATCCAGTTTTACCAAGAAAGAAGGTACAATTATTATGGAGGAGGTAAAATCTATGGAAGATATATATGTTACAGGAGTAGCTGTGGATAAAAGCGAGGCTAAAGTTACAA
>JAVCDA010000078.1 GCA_030765145.1 Candidatus Saelkia tenebricola
AAACCTAAAGATTCTGCTGCCCGAATCCTTACTTCCTCATTTAAATCATTAAGCACTCTATCTAATACCGGCTCAACCCCTCGTATGTGCCCAATATATCCCAATGCTTCTACAATCCCTTCTCTAATTCTCCAATCTTCATCTGTAATATTTAAGATACAAACATCTATAGCTTCTTCCCCCATATCTTTTATTGCCCAGGGAATTATTCCCCTTACTCTTCCGCTTTCATCGTTTAATGCAGCTATCAAATATTCTATCGCTTCTGCTCCACCTGTTTCACCTAATATCTCAGCCGCTTGGGTCCGTTCATCTTCATCACCCGCTCTTAAATCTATCAGTGCTCTATCAAAATCATTAATTGTATCTTGATCAATAATTTTAAATAAAGCATCTTTGAACGCCTTTCTTAACGATAATGAATTGTTTTCTAAATCTAATATGCTTTCCCTTAGAGGCTCTGCCGCCCGCACATCTCCTATTTCACCAAGCGCCTCTGCTATTTGCATCAGCAAAGTAACATCTGAATATTCTTCAATCTTTGCTATTAAAGGCTCCGCTGCTTCTGCATTACCTATCTTACCTAATGATTGAATTGCCTCAGATTTTATATAATAATCCTGCTGATCAAGAAGTTGTATCAACGCATCTACCGCTGCTTCAGCACTTATATCTCCTAACCATTCAATGGCAGCAATTATGTCTTCTCTGCTTTCTGTAGTATTCAATACCTGCTGAACAACCTGCTCAATATACTCATCTGCTTTAGCATTTATGTACTTGTCAAATAGTTCGATTCTTATATCTTCTTCCTTAATACCCGATAAATCTAACTGCGCCCAATCTCTCCAAATAGCTATATCAAGCTCTTCATCTTCCGAAAAAACTCTGCCAAGATATTCTTCTATAAAATCAACTGCACTCTCCCTACTGGAATAATAGCTTTTTAATAACATCAAATCCTGCGGAGGCTCTTGGAAAAATCCGGAAAAATCCAGCTTTCTGCCTTCAATTATTTCTACTTTAGATTTTAACTCCCACAACCTTATTTTCTGGTCTAACTCACTGGCAATTTTATCAAGCACAGTCCAATCCCTTCCGACAATAAAATCTTGTTCTTGATCCAAATCTAACCTACGGCCTAGATACTGTTCCAAATCATTTAAGTTATTCCTGATTCTTGCGAATCTAACACCATGCTCCCAAATATCATTAAACAATATTTCCCCTCCAAACATACGCTCTACATATAAAATAAAATCTGCCATTTCAGGAAGATTGCTAGAGCAATTACCCCTGAGGGCTAAAAAGACTCTTCTAAAGAAATCAACATGGGATTGATTGTCCGGATCAAATTCTTCGCCTGATAATGATTGTTTGATATCGGAATAATTTCTGGCGAATATAACCAGCTCTAGAGCCCGACGTTCTACATCAAACTCCTCTCCAAAAGCTTTATCATACAACTCTTCAACTAATGGTATCATGGGAATGGCTACTTTTGCAGTTTCAACAGTTTCGATATAATAAGCAATCTTATCCCAATAAAATAGATTTTTAAGATCTTCTGTATTAGAATAATCAATCTCTCTGTTTAAATAGCGCTCTTGGAAATCTTCAATTTTATCAAACAAAAATTTTAAATATACGCTGTCATCTATTTGCAAAATCTCTAACCCAGTATTAAAACAAACATCCTGAAATTCAACCAGTTCTCCTGCATTTAACTCGTGATAATCACCATTCCCGAGAGAAAGAACCCTATTGAATTCATAAAACCTAACAACAATATTTAGATCTTCTTCATTGTCTAAATTAAAATCCCGACTATAAAATTCTTCTGCCTCTTTTTTTGAATCTACAAATATAACTGATGATTCAATACTACTATGACCTATACTTTCAGGAAAATATCTCATATATGGAACTATTTTTTTAATAAGAGAATCTACGGTTTCAACAGCCTCATCTAAACTCATGCTATTGTATTTTATATTATTTTTCACTTTCTCTAACCAGAAGTCTATCGAGCTAAAATTCCACCCCTGATAATTAATTTCTGAAATTTTCTTCCTTAATACCGATTCAAATGCAGGCTTCAGCTGTTGAATTATCCTAAAATCCTGTTCTATTTCTGATAAAGAGTCTCCACGATTGATATAATTCACCATTGCAAACATTAATTCTTTTTGAACAGAGTCAAACAAATCAAATTCATGCCCATATAAATCTTCGATTAAAGGTCTTAATAACTCCATGTGTTCAAAAACACCATCAATTCGCTTTACACCTTCCTCAGGAATAAAATCATAGTCGTCTCCTAACGGCGAATTAAATTCAACTACTCGCTGAGCAGAGATAAATTCATTTAGCAATTCTTCTAAAATCTGCATATCTGCTTCTAGGTCCTCATTTAATTCCCTATTTATAAAAAGCTCTAATTTGCTTCTTACATACTCTTTCGGCGTAACTACATTATCAACATCCATTTCTATAACTATATCTTCATTACCTCCTTGAAGATTCACAGTAACAGTTTTTTTCTTATAACCATCTGCTGTTAAAACATAGCAGTCCAACATTAGATTATTCTGCTCAGCTTTAACAGGAACTGTATTGATTATGAAGGTTCCATCCAATTCTACCTGCTCCCGATACAGTTCGTACTGATGACTAAACTTCGTTTTTAAAACATCCACGAATCCGGTTAATCCGCTAATATCTACCTCTTCCTGGTTTTCTGGAGAAACTTTTAGAAAAGCACCATTTATCGGATTACCTGCTGCATCTATTACTTGCCCGGAAATATTCACAAATCTTATATCTTCAGAGAACCTTGACAATTCAGAGCTAATATCTCTATATGCTGCAAGATATTTAAAAGCTTCCTGCACTACAGGATTTATTCCCAGCAAAAATTTATTTATATCAACATCTTCCCCTTTTACAAATATTCTATCGTATTCCGCCAAAACCATGCTCTTTGACCTCTCGAAAACACTCCTATTTTCAATAATATTACTCCAAATCTGAGGCTCATTATTCGTTAAATAATCACTTAATTGCATCAATTGCCTCACGCTATTTACATTTTTCACAACTTCTATCTGTAAGTCCTGATTCAAATTTGACATAATTTCAACTAAATAATCCGCATTAAAACTTAAAATTAACGGCAGCTCACTCTCTTCGCTCAATTTATTATCTTCCAGCAACCATCCGGCAACATCTTCAGGGAGCATTTTTTCTATCAGCATCGAAACTGCCGCAGCAAAACTTTCTCTTTCTTCGCTGTCCCAAACTGCTTTCAACATTTGATATTGAATCTTTTCAGGGCTTATGCCAATTTCTATTATCTGCCTTAACTCATCCTTCAACACAACAGAACCTGTTAACTCCTGCAGCAAATCATTTAATCCCTGCCTTTCAGCTTCAGCTCTACCCTCCTGCAATAAATGAAATATATTTTTAAGTGCAATATAATTTTTACCATTTTTTAATCCGCTATTTATATTTATTCTGCCGGCTCCTAATACTTCGTCAAACCTGCCATTATTTGTACAAATTTCATCGGCACTTTTTTCAATTAATAATTTTATTTCACTATAATCTAATTCTGGAAATGCAGAATATAAAAGCCCAGCAAACCCAGCAACTGAGGGTGCTGCCATAGATGTACCGCTCATTACTTTGCGGCTATTTCCTAAATAGGTACTTTCTATATTAAAACCAGGAGATGATACATTAATATAACTACCGAAATTCGAAAAAAAAGCTTTTTCATTTTCCTCTCCTAAAGCTGCTACAGAAATAACATTATCCAATCCAAAAGCCGAGGGAAATGATGGGCTGTTAGAATCCCAATTGCCTGCGGCTACTATAATTAATACACCCTGTTCCTGAGCATACATAAAAGCATCTAAAATCGCTTGATTGGGAGGCCCTCCCCAACTGGCATTGATTACTTTTGCCCCTTGGTCTACTGCATATATAACTGCTTTGACTAAACTAAATGTAGTAAAATATCC
>JAVCDA010000039.1 GCA_030765145.1 Candidatus Saelkia tenebricola
ATGGGGTTTTCAAAGGATAAGGCTGTGACTAACGAATCAACGTCAAAACCAGTTTATGTAAAGACAAGCGGACATAAAAACAATCAACCATGGCAAGCGGAATCCAATTGATAAAGGCTCAACTTGAGGAGTTGCGAAGAAAACACCCTTACCTGTATATTCGAGAAGATAAAGATTCTCCTAAAATATCCGGGACAATATTTTTTGAGGATAACGGAGCTAGGTGTAAGTTTGATATTGAGATCGTATTCTCTAAAGATTATCCAACAGTAATTCCGCTAGTCAGAGAAACGAAAGGCGACATATTAAAGACTTATCATCATAATGGAGATTACTTCTGCTTAGAAACGCCTTTTAGGGTATGGGAAATATTTAGACAAGATGAGACCCTTTTAAATTTTGTTGATAATCTTGTCATTCCATATTTGGCGATATTCATTCATTTTCAGGGAGGAAAAGTTTCTCCTCGGGAGCATGCTCATGGAGCAAAAGGAGTTTTAGCTGATTATAAGAAGCGGTTCAATATTGATGATGATTTGGTCGCTTTCAAATTATTAAGGATATTGGCAGAGCGAAAATACAGAGGGCATGCATTATGTCCGTGTGGCAGTGGAATTAAACTCAAAAAATGTCACGGCATGGCAATATTTAATATCGTTGTTGATGACAGATTCAAAAAGTATGATTTCATGCAGGATTTTCTGCAAATTGCTATATATTTAAAAAAAACAGATGTGATTGATAATTATAGCGAATGTCGGGCTGAGAAGGTTTTACGATATATTGAGCAGATTAAAAAGAATCCGCAAAAAAAGTGGAATTACTAAGGATAATCGGAATTAGGATCTTTTTACCTCGCTTTCACCAGTTTTTTTGATAAAATACCTCTTTGATAAGGTAGCGAAGTATTAATGGGTTGACCGAGGGATATGAGCATCCCCATGGAGCGTTTCTTGTGGAGTGACACAAGTAGTTGTATTGTTTGAGGTTGTGTAGTTCGACTCGTGTCCCATTCGACCCGTTTTGCGAATATGGGTGGTAGTATAAAGGTAAAAGAGACGGTTTGGGTTTTCCCAATTTAACAATTGGTATGATTCGATTGGTTAATTTTTTTTGAAAAATCAAAATTTTATTAAAATTCCGGTTTTTTTGTTTAAATGAGATTATAACTTGTGGAGTTAGTCAATGTGGGGATATATCGTAAGGTTATACCTACATTAAGAACCCTGTCTTAAGAATACATAATTCTATAATATGATTGACAAGTATTTATTCTGGTTATATACTCAAATGCAAATGAAAACCATTTTCAATTACAATCAGCTGCAAAAAAAGGGATACAAGCTGACTCCTCAGAGGAAGATTGTTATTGAAATTCTGGTTAGGGAGACACATCACTTAAGTGCGGATGAGATATATCTGAAAGTTAAAAGAGTTTATCCTCGGATTGGACTTACTACTGTGTATAGAACGCTGGATGTTTTAAGTGAACTTGGATGGGTAAGAAGGTGTGATTTCGGTGAAGGTAAAGCACGTTATGAATTTGCAGAGAATTTTTCTAAAAATAATAAGCATCATCATCATATTGTTTGCATCAAATGTAATGCAGTGATAGATTATGCTGATTTTGTTGATAAAGAAACAGAATTAATTAAGGCATCAGAAATAAATATTGCAGAAAAGTATGATTTTAATGTCCAATGGCACAGTGTTCGATTTTACGGGATTTGTCGTAAATGTGCGAAAAATGATAAAAAATAAGAACTTCAAATATATTTACGGGCCGGTGTCATCCTGGCGATTAGGTGCTTCTTTAGGGATTGACCCTTTATCGCAAGATGAGAAAATTTGTAGTTTTGATTGTATATATTGTCAGGTTGGTGAGACAGATATCTTAACTCTTGAAAGATCTGTTTTTGTTGAGACTGAATCGATATTAAGTGAAGTGGGCTCATTGCCGGACGTAGATATTGACTATGTGACTTTTTCAGGTCGGGGTGAGCCGACTTTGGCGGCTAATTTAGGCGAGATAATTTCCGGGGTTAAAAAAATAAAGAATAAGCCTGTTGCGGTAATTACAAATGCAACTTTATTAAATCGCGGTGATGTTAAAAATGATCTTAGCGGGTGTGATTTTGTTATCGGTAAGTTAGATGCTTTTGATGAGAATTCTTTTAAGCAGATCAACAAAGCACATCCGAATGCAAGTTTTTTATCGGTAGTTGAATCAATAAAAGAATTCAAAAATATTTATCGGGGGAAGCTGGGAATTCAGATAATGTTTGTATCGGAAAACGCAGAACATGCCCGAGAAATTGCAGATATTGTAGAAGAAATTAAGCCTTATCAGGTTCAGCTTAATACACCTTTGAGGCCATGTGGTGTTTCTCCGCTTACCGAAGATGAAATGTTCAACATAAAGAAGTTTTTTAAAGAATCAAATGTGATTTCTGTTTATGAAGCAAATAAAAAAAATATTGAGCCGTTAAGTCAGGATGAAACATTTAAAAGAAGAGGTAAAATATGTTGATTGATATAACACATTTAAAGCCGGGTGAAGAAGGAGTTATAAAAGAAATAACCGGAGGAACAGGGCTTATTTCAAGAATGCAGAATATGGGTATAAGAACAGGTGAAACAGTTAAAAAGATAAGTTCTCATTTCTGGTGTGGTCCTCAGACAGTTGAGGTAGGTCGTTGTAAGGTTGCGGTAGGGCATGGCGTAGCAAAAAAAATAATTATAGAGGTTGAAAGATGAAAAAAGTTCTTTTAGTTGGCAATCCAAATGTAGGTAAAAGCGCGATATTTTCTCGTCTTACAGGAGTAAGAGTGGTTGTCTCAAATTATCCGGGAACTACAGTGGAATTTACTAAAGGCAAAAGTAAGATTTTATCAGAAGTTGTGGAAGTAATGGATGTGCCGGGTATGTACAGTTTGGAACCAACTTGTAAGGCTGAAGAAGTGGCGGCAACAATGCTAAAAGACGGTGATGTTATTATAAACGTTATTGATGCCACAAATCTGGAAAGAAATCTTTGCTTAACCCTTGAATTAATTGAAAAAGGGTATCCGGTAATAGTTGCTTTAAATATTTGGGATGAAACAAAACATAAAGGTATATTTATCGACATAAAGAAATTAGAGATGTTTTTGGGAGTTCCTGTTGTTTCTACATGTGGTTTAACAGGAGAAGGTGTTAGAAATTTAATTTTACGTTTGAAAGAAGTTAAAGGATCAGAAGAAAAAACCACTACTTCTCTTAAAAAATGGCAGAAAATAGGACAGATTATCAGCGAATCTCAGCAACTGACTCATAAACACCACAGCTTTCTTGAAGTGCTGGAGGATTTGAGTATCAAACCTTTTAGTGGTTTATTAATAAGTGTTTTCGTGACTATATGTTCGTTTTTTATAATCCGGTTTATAGGTGAGGGGTTGATTAATTATGTGTTAAATCCTTTTTTCGATAAGATTTGGCTGCCTTTTATATCAGTGTTAGGGAATTTTTTAGGAGAGGGGAGTTTCCTTCATTATATTTTGATTGGTAATCTAATAAATGGTCAGGTTGATTTCGGGCTTTCTTTCGGGCTTTTGACTACAGGCTTATATGTTCCAGTAGCAATGGTCTTACCTTATATATTGAGTTTTTATTTAGTTCTAGGGTTGTTAGAAGATTTCGGATATTTACCACGCTTGGCGGTTCTGGCAGATAATATTATGCACAGGTTGGGTTTACATGGTTATGCAATTGTTACAATGATTCTTGGATTTGGTTGCAATGTTCCCGGTGCTTTGGCTATGAGATTACTTGAGAATAGAAGGGATAAATTTATTGCTGCAACTTTATTGAGCATTGCAATTCCCTGTATGGCTCAAATTGCAATGATAGTTGGACTTTTAGGGCCAAGAGGAGGAGGAGCTCTTCTAATTGTTTTTATGACTCTTTTTACAATATGGATTGTGCTGGGTTTTATTATGAACAAAGTTCTTAAAGGGGAGACATCTCCTCTTATTCTTGAGATTCCTCCATATAGGCATCCTCATATAAAGGCTGTTGTAAAAAAACTCTGGATGCGTACAGGAGGTTTTTTAGTGTCAGCTATTCCTTATGTTTTATTAGGTATTTTAGTAGTCAATATACTTTATGCTTTAAGAATAATAGAGTTGTTCTCAAGTATCTTTGCGCCTTTTCTAAAACATATCTGGGGGTTGCCTGCAGGATCTATTTCGGCTCTATTGATTGGATTTTTAAGAAAAGATGTTGCAGTAGGTATGCTGGGGCCTTTAGCACTTACGACGAAACAATTGATAATAGGATGCGTAATCTTAGCGATTTATTTTCCCTGTGCGGCTACTTTTGTAGTTTTAGTCAAAGAGTTGGGGTTGAAAGATATGCTTAAATCAGCATTGATTATGGTGTTTACTGCAATTATTGTTGGAGGTTTTTTAAATTTAATACTTTAGACAATGCGATTTATACATTTGACTTTTAAGAACCTATTCTTTAGAATTTTTGCTATGCATTGTAAAAAAGTTCTACTTATTCTGGTGCCGTTGTTTTTAATAGGCAAGCCGTGTCTTTCATCCTGGATTTGGACTCCGGAGATAGGTAAATGGGTGAATCCTAAAAATTATGTTCGGGATACGCCGGAAGAGCAATTTAATTTAGGATATAAACTGTACCAAGAGGAAGATCATAAGAAGGCTATTGATGCATTTAATAAGCTTATCAAATATTTCCCCAAATCCAAATATGCTCCCGATGCGCAGTTTTACGTTGGCCAGGCTTATGAGCGGCTGGGTAATTATTATCAGGCATTCAAATCCTATCAAAAGATAATAGATACATATCCTTATACCGTAAGAGTTGATGAGGTTATTTCCCTTGAATATAAAATAGGGAATCTCTATTTTGTGCGCAGCAATAAAGAAAGAAACTTCCTGGAAAAAGTTTCCTTCTTAGATGATAATGCCCGAGCAATCGAGATATTTCGCAAAGTCGTAGACAATTCTCCATATGGAGAGTATGCTGCTCTGGCTCAATTTAAGCTGGGATTGCTTTATAGAAGGGTTAATGATTTTTCCAATTCTGAAGAATCATTCAAGAATGTAATTACTAATTATCCTGCTTCTGAGCTTGTTGATGATGCCGTTTTACAACTTGCTCAGGTAGCTTCGGAAAAAGAACATAAGATAGATTATTCTCAAGAAGGAACAGAAGTTGCGATTAAAAGGTTGGAAGAGCTCTCAACTATGGGAGAAATGCCTGAAGAAGGAGAAGAAGTACTTGAAAAACTGAAAGGAAGAAAAGCAGAAAGCATATTTAATACAGCAAAGTTTTACGAGAAACAGAAATTATATTCTAGCGCTATTATTTATTACGAAGAAGTTGCTGAAAAGTATTCTCACAGTAGCTGGGCTGTTGAGGCTATAGAGAAAATCACAGAGTTAAAGAGGAGATAAAATAAGTGAAAAAATTTATTATATTTTTGTTGTTGCTTGCTGGTTGCGGGTATACGTTAAAAAATATCAAAGAAACACCGTACAAAACAGTTTTTATTCCTACATTTGTAAACAAAATTTCAATTCAGGAAGATTCATCCAGTTACAGGATGTATTATCGTGGATTGGAAATAGAATTAGAGGATGTTATTAATACGAGGTTTAGATACGATGGTAATGTTTTGCCTGTCTCAAGAGCAGAAGATGCTGATATCATAATAAAAGGTGTGATATTGGATTATGATAAGGATGCGCTTCGCTATGCAAGCGATGAAGATGTAGATGAATACCGGATAAGGATCAGGACTGAAGTGGAATTGCTAAAAGAAGATGAGCAAATATGGAAAGAACAGATATCTGGGGAATCTACATATCTTACAACTGGTAGTAACGCCAAGAGCGAAACTGAAGCAGTTAGAGATGTACTGCAAGATTTATCCCGCAGTATTATAGATAGAGTTTTGGGGGATTGGTGAGTGCATGTCTGATACATTCCAGAGACCCATATATTGCAGAAATTTTTTTAGAATCCCAGGTTAAAAAAATATCTCCCAAAAAAGTTTTTAGGTACTCTTTCAAAAAATCAAAATTTAAGGAAATTGCATCGAAAATATTTAATTTTTCTCTTTTTGAAGGTAAAATCATTTATTTTTTAGAAAATGCAGAAGCTCTTAAAGGAAAAGACATTGATTTTTTACGCGAAAAAATAGATTTTAATCAATTAAATGATGTTTATATATTTCAATTAGTGAGCAAAACATATTGGCTGAAGCTATCTTTGTGGGAGGGTATTTCTGGGCTTACAATTAAAGAGTTAAAATTCAGTCCGCTGGATATTAAAAATTATCTTGAGAATATTACAGAAAAGCAGCTCACCCCTCAATCTATGCAGTACATTATTCAGGTTTATCAGAAAAGCTATAATTTTAAAGATGTAATAGATGCGTCTTTAAAAACAAGTTTATTAAATCCTGAGTCTTCGGTAATAGATATTAAATCACTACGGTTGTTTTTAGAAGAAAGGGATCCTCCGGAGATAAAATACCTTCAGCAGAGTTTAAAACGGCAGGATTTAAAGCATAGCTTGGAAACAGTTCATTCGCTCATGGAGAAAGGATATAAAGAAGAGGGTGTTTTATTATCTCTCATTGGGCGTCTTTCTAAAGAAGCTTCTTTTAATGATGCGGAATTTATATTAGGTCTTGAGAGAAGTTTTAAAACCGGTAGGAAAGATGCGTCATTTCTGCTTTTAGAGCTATTATTTTTTTATTGTCAAAGAGAAGTCCTCCAGATGGGAATACCATTCAAATGACTGTGAAGTGCAGAGAAATTAAAGTTGGAAAGAAAAATATTGAAGCAATATTGATCAATCTTGCTAGTAAAAACTTAATTGTTTTAAGAGGGGAATGCGGATATATTATGTGCGGGTATTTGGATTTAAAGGTTGCAGATAAGTTTGAAGATGTAGCTGTAAAAATAACTGGAGTAGCCAGTATTGAGGATGCATTGAATTCAGAAGTGGCATCTTTAAGCCATTCTGCTGAAAAGCTCGGGATGTATATTGGGCAACCAATAAAAGAAGTTCTTAAAATTATCGCTTGATGTCTAGGATAGTAACTAAAAAAGCAAGTGGCTATATAATTTTATTTGTAGTTTATACTGTTTTTTTCATTATTATGACATTCCCTTTAAGCTTGGATTTTAAGAATTTCTTTATCACTAATGACGTAGATGCACCATCATTTGTATGGAATATATACAATTTTACCGATAATGTTCGTGGTTTAAAAAATCCCTTTGTTACGGATAAAATATTTTATCCTCAAGGAGCTAATCTAATCATGCATGCATATTCTCCTGTCTATGGTATTTTGGGGTTAATATGCGGAGATAATCATGTACTTAGCCTAAATATTGTTTTGTTTATGAGTTTTATTCTTTCAAGCCTCGGAGCATATTTATTATGTAATCATTATGTTAACAATAGCTTATTATCATTTCTGGCTGGGTTCATTTTTTCGTATTGTCCTTATAAGTTAATGCATTTATTTGGTCATTACCATTTAATGCTTACGGCAACAATACCTTTTTTTATACTGGTTTTTATAAGAACTTTTAAATATTCACTAGATAAAGACAGGTTGATTTTAAGTGCAAAAAGAAATTTGATATATCTTGGGTTGTTATTTATTCTTACATTGTTATCTGATTATTATTATTCTTTTTATCTAGGAGTGTTTTCTTTGGTTTATATTATGTATTTTAAATTCCATATTTATAGAGTAAATCTTTTCTCCATAAAAAATATTACCTGGTATCTGATAGTGCTATTTATTACCAATGTTCTGATAAAAATATTCCAGCATTTTAATTTAAGTGATAAACGGGGACTTTTTATGAGTGCAGATATTGCCGGGTTTTTTCTTCCTTCACCACATAGTAGATTTTTAAGCAGCAATTTTATCCGTAATTTTTATTTCAATATTGTTGGTGAACCTATGGAGAAGGTTTTATACTTAGGATGTGTTCTTTTAGCTTCTTCGGTGTGTTATTTTTTGTTTAAAGAATATAAAAAATCGTCTCCCGATGAAAAAGTTGTAGCGTTTCTTATAGTATGCTTTTTTATGTTTTCAATGCCTGTTGTTTCATTTGCGGGAAAGAATCTTTTTGCTTTACCCAGTGCAATTTTTCACTTTATACCATTTTTAAATAATTATAGAGCTCCTACCAGGTGGGTAGTGATGATAATGTTGCTCTTGCCTGTTTTAAGTTCTTTGTTTATTAAAAGGTATATCTTAAGGCGTTTATCTAAAAATCTGCATTTTTATTTTATAACGGTTTTATTTTTGCTTGTTTTTATTGAATATAATCAGAAAACATATTCTGTTGAATCTATGCAGAGTGTTCCTAAAGTTTATTATGAGTTAGCTTTAAGAGAAAATGGGGTGCTTTTAGAAATTCCTCTGGGTTTTAGAGACGGTTTCGGCAGGGTTGGGACTGAGGAAACAAGGCAGATGTTTTATCAGACAATACACCATAAAAAAATATTGTCTGGGATGGTGTCCCGTTTTAATAAAAGAAAATTTGAATTTTTCTTAAATAATCCGGTTATTTTAAAATTAATTATGTTAGAACTTAAGCAAAAAGTTTTTCTTGTTTTGTCTGATAGAGATGTGAGCGATTTTATGAGAAAATTTAACATTAGATATCTATTAATACCTCCCGAATATCGAGGTTCTATTATTGAAAGTTTTCTTAAAAATATTTTTGCTAAGTACATCGTTGAATCTGCAGATGCAGATGGGTATCTATTAATAACCTTAAGGGATGAGGTTTAATCTGTACCGAAAACACTTGATTGGATGGGGATAAGAGAGATATATTAGTATACGTGAAAAGGTATGTTGGGTTATTGGCAGTTGGTTTGTTTTTCATGTTATCGGTTAATACATTGGCCGAAGGGCGTGTTTTAGTTATCAGAGAAGCAAAGAAATCTAGGCATACAACTGTTGCGGTTGAGGCATTTTTAGAAGAAGATATTCTGAATGTAAAAGTTATTGCCAGAATGCGTAGGACAAAACCCAGGATTTATAACGTTATTTTTGTAGGTTCTAAAGTAGGTCGTGTTGTTCCTGATGCGCGGGAAACGCTTTATCCAACGATGGAAGGAGAAGAGCCTTTCCCGACTAAAGAAAGGGAAGGGTTTATCAGCTTTGATGATAAGGTAAAAGTTAAAGAGGCAAGCGGTACATTAACAAAAGAATTGCTTAAATTCAGGATTCCAATGGATAAAATAGTGCCTGGTAAACGTTATCAGATTTGGGTGAAGATAGAAAGTATGCAGCGGGGTGGGGATAAAGAGTCTTTCAAGTTTAATATAGAAGACTTCTCTCAATATTTTTCTAAGTAAGTTTAAATTTGTTTTTTTGTTTGATTAAATGTGCTGAAAATAGTAATCTAAATCTCAAGTTACAAAGGCGTGGCGTAGTAAAATAGAGTTAGAAATTCTCGTTGTTGAGATAGCATTCCCCTTGTTAATGATGTTTAAAAATCGGGCAGTATTTTGGTTGCTAATGGTTTTCTTGCTGGTATAATGTTGCACAATATTAAGATTAAAAGGAGGTAATATGCCTAGACGTAATGATATCAAAAAGGTTTTAATCATCGGATCCGGACCTATTATTATAGGTCAGGCTTGTGAATTTGATTATTCTGGAACGCAAGCTTGTCGGGCTCTTAAAGAGGAAGGTTATGAAGTTGTTCTTGTCAATTCAAATCCGGCAACTATTATGACAGATCCAGAAACAGCAGATAAAACATATATTGAACCACTCACAGTAGAAAGTATTGAAAAAATTATTGAGATAGAAAAACCTGATGCTTTGCTTCCTAACTTAGGAGGACAAACAGGGCTTAATTTGTCATCAAGTCTTTATAAGGCCGGAATATTGGATAAACATGGGGTTGAAGTAATCGGGGTTAAGACAGATGCTATTGAGCGGGGAGAAGATAGGCTTGTGTTTAAAGAAACAATGGATAAGTTGGGAGTGCCACTTGCAAAATCCAAAATTTCAACATCTGTTGAAGAAGCAGAGCAGATTGCAGAAGAGTTAAAATACCCGGTTGTTTTACGCCCTGCTTACACTATGGGTGGGACAGGCGGAGGAATTGCATATAATGTGGAAGAATTGCGTACTATTGTTACGCGTGGACTTGCAGTAAGCCTTGTACATCAGGTTTTAGTTGAAGAGGCTGTTATCGGATGGGAAGAGCTTGAGCTTGAGGTGGTTAGAGATGAGAAAAACCAGTTAATCACTGTCTGCTTTATAGAAAATATTGATGCAATGGGCATTCATACTGGAGACAGTTTTTGCTCAGCACCCATGTTGACAGTGCCTGAAGAACTCCAGAAAAAATTGCAGGATATTTCTTATAAAATAGTTGAGGCGATAGGTGTTATTGGTGGAACCAATGTGCAGTTTGCACATAATCCTAAAGATGACAGGATTATTGTTATTGAAATTAATCCCAGGACTTCTCGTTCCTCAGCCTTAGCGTCAAAGGCAACAGGGTTTCCTATTGCCAGAATTTCTACAAAGCTTGCAGTAGGTTTTACTATGGATGAGATATATTACTGGAGAGATGGGAGTTTAGAAAAATATACTCCAAGCGGTGATTATGTGGTAATAAAATTCGCACGCTGGGCATTTGAGAAATTCCCTCAAGCCAAAGATATTTTAGGCACACAGATGAAAGCGGTTGGTGAAGCTATGAGTATAGCCAAAACATTTAAAGAATCATTCCAAAAGGTAATAAGGTCGCTTGAGATTAAAAGATATGGTTTGGGAGGAGCTAAAAATTTTAGGGAACTATCGGGTGAAGAGATTAAGAAACGGTTAGCTTATCCGTCTAGTGAACGTGTATTTCTTATCTATGAAGCTTTGCGTAAGGGAGTAGGGGTAAATGAGCTCCATAGCCTTACTTATATCGGGAAGTGGTTTCTAAGCGAGATTAAAGAGCTGGTTGATTTTGAAGAAGAGATAATTAAATATTCCTGGAAGGATTTATCCAATGAGAATATAAAAAAAGCAAAAGAGCTTGGCTTCTCAGATAAATATTTATCATCTATGTTTAATGTGCAAGAGAAAGAAGTGCGCAAGAAGAGAATTTCTATCGGGAAAAAAGCCAGGTTTGAAGCTGTGCCTGTAAGCGGGGTTGAAAATGCAGCCTACTATTACTCTACTTATTCCGAAGGTAAAGACGAAGTTCCTGTTTCACCTAACAAAAAGATTATGATTTTGGGCGGTGGACCTAACAGGATCGGTCAAGGAATAGAGTTTGATTATACCTGTGTTCACGCGGCTTTTGCGCTGAGAGAGGCGGGATTTGAGTCTATTATGGTCAACTGTAATCCAGAAACAGTTTCAACTGATTATGATACTTCCGACAAACTCTATTTCGAACCTTTAACTGTTGAGGATGTTTTGGCCATTTATGAAAAAGAGAAACCTATAGGTGCGATTGTTCAATTCGGGGGCCAAACTCCTTTAAATATAGCTCAGGAGTTAAAGGATAACGGGGTTAATATATTGGGTACAACTCCTGAAAGCATCTGTTTTGCAGAAGATAGAGAACGGTTCCGGGAAAAAATGATTGTTTTAAATATCCCGCAGCCTCAAAGCGGTGTGGCTCGTTCATTGGAAGAGGCAATAAAAATTGCAGATGAAATAGGATATCCATTAATGGTCAGACCTTCTTTTGTTTTGGGCGGTAGAGGAATGGAAGTTATTTATGATGAAGAGATGCTTGAAAAATATGCTCGCGAGGCAATTCAAGTAAGTCCTGAATATCCTATGCTTATCGATAGATTCTTGGAGCATGCGATAGAGGCAGAAGTAGATGCTTTGTCTGACGGCGAGGATACATATGTTGCTTCTGTTATGGAACATATCGAATATGCGGGAGTTCATTCCGGAGATTCTGCCTGTGTAATACCGACTAGAAATATTACAAAAGAGCAATTAAAGACTATAGAGGAGTATACTTTTAAAATCGCAAAAGAGTTAAAAGTAGTAGGACTTATGAACATTCAGTATGCTATCTGTGATGATAAAGTATATATTTTAGAAGCTAATCCAAGAGCATCACGTACTGTGCCACTAGTTTCCAAAGCTACAGGTATGCCTATTGCACATGTTGCAACATTGCTGAATCTGGGTAAAAAAATAAAGGATTTCCCCGAGCTTAAGAAAAATACCATTCCATTTGTAGCTGTCAAAGAGGCGGTTTTTCCATTTAATATGTTCCCGGAAGTTGACCCGCTTTTAGGGCCCGAGATGAGAGCAACGGGTGAAGTTATGGGTATGGCAGATAATTTTGGGCTTGCATTTTATAAGGCCGAGGAAGCAGCCGGTTCAAAACTTCCCACCTCGGGAAATATTTTACTCACTGTTAAAGATGTTGATAAAACTGAATTAGCTCCTCTTGCACAGAGATTAGAGAAATTGGGATTTAATATTTATGCAACAGATAATACCAGCAGGTTTTTGGAAAAAAAGGGTATATCCAATACCAAGATAAATAAGCTGCATGAGGGTAGGCCTAATATTTCTGATGCGATTAAAAATAATGAAATTCAGCTTATAATAAATACCCCGATAGGTAAAACTAGTAAATATGATGATAGTTATATCCGTATTATGGCTATACAGAACAAGATTCCCTACATCACGACTATAGCAGCAGCTGAAGCAAGTATTGAGGGAATTGAAGCTATCATCAGTGAGGAAATTTCTCCCGTATCATTACAGGATTATTATGCGATAAGCCTCAACAAAGAAGTTTAATAAAGTCGGATTTTTTCCTACACAAGATGTTTTCTGTTATAATCATTTATAATATATACGAAATATATGAAAATTATTAAACCAGAACTTATATCTCCTGCAGGCGATTGGACTTCTCTTGTTACTGCAGTCCAAAGCGGAGCGGATAGTGTCTATTTTGGGGTTAAAGGATTCAATATGCGCGAAAGGGCTGACAACTTTGATGTTTCAGAGATTAAGAGAGTGATGAGTTTTCTGCATAAAAATTCTAAGAAAGGTTATCTGGCACTTAATATCATTATAAAAAATGAAGAATTAAATAAAGTAAAAAGAATTTTGCAATCCGCAAAATCTTCCGGGGTTGATGCCGTTATACTATGGGATATGGCAGTTTTAGCTGTGGCTCGCGATTTGAAATTACGTGTTCATCTTTCAACCCAGGCGAGTGTGTCTAATTTTAAAGCCTTGTCATTCTATGCCAAGCTGGGGGTGAAGAGAATAGTTTTAGCCCGGGAATGTACTCTTACTGATATAAGAAAAATAATTAATTCCATTAAAAAAGAATGTCTTAAATGTGAAATTGAGACTTTTATTCATGGTGCGATGTGTATTAGTGTTTCGGGAAGGTGTTTTCTCTCGTATTATTCATCCGGAGCTTCGGCTAATAGAGGCAGGTGTCTGCAGCCATGCAGGAGGGAGTTTGAAATTAAAGATGTAAATGGCGATACGGAATATGTTATGGGCGAAGATTATATATTAAGCCCAAAAGACCTTTGCTCAATAGAATTTATAGATTCATTAATAGAGGCTGGGATAAATGCTTTTAAGATTGAAGGTAGAATGCGCTCTCCAGAGTATGTTAAAGTTGTAACATCGACATACAGAAAAGCAATAGATGCTTTTTATGAAGGCGAGTTGAGTGATTCATTAAAGAAGAAGCTTAAAAGAGATTTAAAGATTGTCTATAATCGTGGTTTCTCAGATGGTTTTTATTTCGGGAGACCGGATAAAGATATCAGCAGAAGGTTAGAGCATATTTATGAGAAAGTATTCTTAGGCGAAGTCTTAAAGTTCTATAAAAAATTAGAAGTTGCTGAAATTATTGTGAAGGCAGGGCATTTGAGAAAAGGGGATATGCTTTTATTTGTGGGGAAGAACACTCCGGTTCAATTTGTAAAGGCAGATCAAATGCAGCAGGAGCATGAGTTTGTTTCTTATGTTAAAAAAGGTGCGTTGGTAGGTGTAAAGGTTCCTTTTATTTTTAGGGCTAAAGATAAAGTATATATTTGGCGTAAGAAGAGATGAATATTAATGTAAGTAGTTGGTCAATCTATAAAATCAAAAAAGTACAAATAAAATTTTAAATAATTCGTAAACGTGGATCAAATGAGATATAATCTTTCTTCATCGCTTAATCATCTCTGGAGATGGATCGCAGCATTAGAACAGCAAGTAGGAATAGAGAACATCGATTTTGACATTCATGAAAACGATTGCGACTACACCTGATTTCCAGATATTTCTTTGAATTAATCTATTTTTTTGCCTGGTTCAGTAAAACTTGTAATCTTGAAACATGACGGGAAGCCTTGTTCTTATGAATAATATTACTGCTTCCGGCTTGCATCAAGCGTTTCTCCAACTCCTTAAAATACTCATCGGCTTCGGATATTTTTTTATCTTCAACCAGTTGTCTGAATTTTTTTATTCTGGTTTTAAGTTCAGACTTCACTGCTTTATTAAGCAAGTATTTTTTTCTACTTTGTTTTAGCCTTTTACACGCAGACTTTAAATTGGGCATTGCCAAACCTCCACTTTTGGGACAGAATATAGCATATATCGTTTCGCTTTGTCAAACAATTAAATGTAAACATAATGTTTAAGCAAATATTAAAGAAGTCTTTTACTATCGGAGGGGCTACATTAGTAAGCAGAATTCTCGGATTTTTAAGAGATATTTTGATCGCATTTTTCTTTGGAACTACATCAGCTGCGCAGGCTTTTGTTGTAGCTTTTAGATTGCCCAACATATGGCGTAGTTTTGTGGGGGAGGAAGCTGTAAACGCAGCAGTTGTGCCTGTGCTTTCGGAATATAATGCTAAAAAAGATTTGAATACATTTTGGAAAGTAGCGGTATCACTTCTTAAAGTATCTTTTCTTTTCCTCTCTCTCTTAGCATTGGCGGGAGTAGCTCTGGCACCAATACTTGTTAAAATTATTGCCCCAGGTTTTAGCACAGATTTATCAAAATATGAACTTTGCGTTCGTCTTACCAGGCTCATATTCCCTTATATTCTGTTGATAGGTTTAACAGCAATGATATCCGGGATTGTTATATCTCAGAAGATATTCTGGAGTTATGCCTGGGCTCCGGTCATACTGAATATTTCGATAATATCAAGTCTGTTTATTTTTAATAAAAGATTCGGCATCTATGCTCTTGCATTTGGAATAATTATAGGCGGTATCTTAGAATTAATGCTGCAATTTTTTGCTCTTGGTAAAGCCCATCCTCATAAGGTGAAATCTCCTCTTATTCATCCGGAATTCAAGCGAATTTCAAAGCTTCTTGTGCCTAGATTTTGCGGGGCGGGGGTATATCATATAAATATTTTTGTGGATACAATTTTAGCTTCGCTTGAAACTGTGGTCGGGCAAGGGGGAATTGCTGCTCTTTACTATGCTCAGAGATTTGTTCAGCTGCCTTTGGCTGTTTTCGCAACATCTTTAGCAACGGCTTTATTACCGTTTTTTTCTGCCCAATCAATAGGCAAAAGAACGGGTGAATTAGGAGCAAATGTTTTACTCTCTTTAAGATTTGTAGCTTTTATCATGATTCCGGCTGCTTTGGGTTTTATTGTAATGAGTGAGGAAATAATCGAATCTGTTTTTCAATATGGACGATTCTCATCATATTCTACAGCTATTACTTCGGGAGCTTTAAAGTTTTATGCTTTAGGTTTAGTTTTCTATGCCGGGATAAAAATACTTGTTGCAACATTCTATTCGCTTCAGGATACATTAACTCCTGTAAAAGCATCTTTGGTTGCTCTTTTTATCAATATCGTACTTAGTATAATTTTAATGTTTCCGATGAAGATTTCAGGGCTTTGTCTTGCAACATCAATTGCTGCAGCATGTAATTTTTGCATGTTGTTCTGGATTTTAAGGAAAAGAATTTTCTTAAGGGGAATTGCAATTTTACGTCCGGTTTTAAAAATTATCATAGCAGCATCTTTAATGAGTACAATATTGTTGTTTCTTAAAATCTGGATAAAAGAATTAATAGAAATAAGGGTGTTGAATTTATTGGTTCTTTTGGTGGTTGGTGCAAGTTCTTATTTGTTTATAGCTATTGCTTTTGGAATTGAAGAAGCAAGGTCTTTATTGAAATGGAAAAAAGTAAAATAAATAAACTCCCTGATTTAGGCGGAGTTTATTTATTTAAAAATAAAAACGGAAGCATTATTTATATCGGGAAAGCAAAATCTATCCGCAAACGTATTAAAGACCACTTTACTCAAAGTAATAGAGTTGCTAAAGAAGAAAACATAACTGGGCAAACAGAAGTAATAGAGTTTATTATTACTGCCTCAGAATCAGAGGCTCTTTTGTTGGAATCTTATTTGATCAAAGAAAAGCGTCCGCGGTATAACATTAGTCTAAGAGATGATAAGTCTTACCCCTATGTAAAAATCACCCTTAAAGAAGATTTCCCCCGAGTTATTATTACTCGTGTTAAATCAGATGATGGTTCGTTGTATTTAGGCCCTTATCCGGATGTTAAAGAGCTTAGATGTTCTCTTAAAGTTTTAAGATCAGTATTTCCTTTTAGAAGCTGCAGGGCATTTCCTAAATCAGCTTGTTTGTATTTTCATATCGATCTTTGTTCTGCTCCCTGTGTAAAAAGGATAGATGAGCATGAATATCGCAAAAATATTATCGCAATTATTAAATCTCTTTTGGGGGATGTTGATGGAGTTGTGAAAGATTTGACTTATGATATGGATATTTACGTCAGGGAAAAAGAGTTTGAAAATGCAGCTTTAATCAGAGATAAGTTGAAATCTTTAGGTAAAGTCTCTGTTCTTTCCGGTGGTTATAAAAGCATCAATGCTTTGGAAAACATTAAGCAGAAATTAGGTTTGCCTAATTTACCGCGTGTCATTGATGGAGTTGATATTTCAAATATTTCTGGCTCAACGGCAACAGGAAGTGTTGTTAGATTCAAGGATGGCGTACCTTTAAAAATTTTTTATCGCAGGTTTAAGATAAAAAAGCAGAATTTTATAAATGATTATGCAATGATGGTTGAAGTTGTTACAAGACGTTATCGAGGTGTCGGTAAAAAAGAAATTCCGGATTTAATTGTTTTAGACGGTGGCAGGGGGCATTTGAATAAGATTGATAAGGCATTGAAAGACCATTTAAATTTGAATCTTTCGTTAATTGCTTATGCTAAGGGAAAAAATGTTATTCATTCTAAATACAAAAAGAGAGAATCTATTTTTCCAGCCTCATCTGCCGAGATTAACCTTTTAGCAAGAATTAGAGATGAAGCTCATCGGTTTGCTATTGGATATCATAAATATTTGCGAAGCAAAAAAATGCAGGAATCCGGATTGGAAGGGATTCCTGGAGTAGGAAAAGAAAAAATAAAATTGATTTTAAGACAATGGGGTGAAACACGTGATTCTAAAAATATAAGTTGTGATGATTTTAAAAAAATAGAAGGCATTGGCGAAATACTTGCGGAGAGGATATCTGAATATGTTAAGCAAAAAAAAGGTTAAAACTCTTATTAAAGATTTACCTTTTTTTGAGAAAAAAGTGCTTTTTCAAGTTTATCAAATACCCATAGGGGAAACTCGGAGTTATAAGTGGGTTGCTCATGCTGTAGGTTCGCCTCAATCTGCAAGGAGGGTTGGGAATGTTTTAAGTAAAACCCCCTATCCTTTTTTGATCCCCTGTCATAGAGTTATAAGAGAGAACGGTGCTTTAGGAGGATATCTGTTTGGAGTTGATATGAAAAGATATTTGTTAAATTTGGAAAAAAAAGCAAATTCGGTTATAATAAGCAATATAGACAGGTGTAAGTAGATAATTCGACAGCTTTGTTAAATATTATTTATAAATGGATTTTGAATAGTTCCGAAAATAATTAGGAGGCAAAATGAAAGAAATTTTAGAGCAAAGAATCAAACAGGTGAAAGAGAAATTTCAGGAACTTGGAGGTTTTCTTTAACTTAGCAGATAAGAGAAAGAGAATAGTTGAAATAGAGGCTGAAATTTCAAAACCCGGCTTTTGGGATCAAAAGTCAAGAGATACCGGCATTCTTAAAGAATTGAAGCTGCTTAAAAACAATGTAGAGAGTTTTAAGTTTTTAGAAAAAGAGATTCTTGATTTAGACGAGCTAGTTTCCATATCTCAAGAAGAAGAATATTCTTTAATAGAAACAGAACTTGATAAAGTTGAGTCTGCAATAAATGCGTTAGAGTTTAAAACCTATCTTAATGATCCGCATGATTTGGGTAATGCTATTATGTCCGTTCATGCCGGTGCAGGAGGAACTGAATCCTGTGATTGGTCCAGTATGTTGATAAGAATGTATACTAGATGGGCTGAGACCAAGGGATATGGAATTGAGATGTTGAATGTTCTAGCGGGGGAAGAAGCTGGCATTAAAAATGCCACATTTCTTATAAAAGGTGAGTATGCTTACGGATATTTAAAATCAGAAAAAGGAGTTCATAGGTTGGTAAGGATTTCTCCGTTTGATGCCAATAAGAAAAGACACACTTCATTTGCAATGATTGAAGTATTGCCTGATGTAGAAGCCGTAGAAGTTGACATAGATGAAAAAGATTTAAGAATTGATACATTTCGTTCATCAGGTGCGGGTGGGCAGCATGTAAATGTTACTGATTCTGCGATAAGAATTACACATTCTCCAACTGGGGTAGTTGTAGAATGTCAGAATGAAAGGTCACAGCATAAGAATAAAGCTGCTGCGATGAAGGTTTTAAGAGCAAAATTGTATGAATTGGAAAAGAAAAAACACAAAGAAGAAATGGATCAAATGCGTGTTAAGGGAGATATTGGATGGGGATATCAAATCCGCTCATATGTGTTACATCCCTATACTATGGTAAAAGATCACAGGATGAATTTAGAAATCGGCAATGCTCAGGGGGTGTTAGATGGAAAAATTGATGAGTTTATCGAGGCTTTTCTTAAAAAAAGGAAATAGCTATGTTTAGTTTTATTTTAAAAAGTATAATTGGGACACAAAATGAAAGAGAGATTAAAAAACTCATGCCTTTGGTTGATAAAATTAATTCTTTCGAAAACTGGGCTGAGGAGCTGACTGATGCTGATTTACGTCTTCAGACTGATAAATTTAGAGAGAGGTTAAATTCTAAAGACACGTTGGATAATATTTTGCCGGAATCTTTTGCCGTAGTAAGAGAAGTTGCAAAGCGAAAAATCAATATGAAACACTTTGATGTTCAGCTTATGGGAGGAATAGTTTTACATCAAGGTAGAATTGCAGAGATGGCAACAGGTGAAGGTAAAACTCTTGTTGCAACTTTACCTGCCTACCTTAATGCGTTGACCTCACGAGGTGTGCATGTTGTTACGGTTAATGATTATTTAGCCAAAAGAGATAAAGAATGGATGGGGCCGGTTTATGAAGCGCTTGGGTTAACGGTTGGAGTAATTATACATGGGCAGTCTCATGAGGAGAAAAAGCAGGCTTATGCTTGCGATATTACATATGGAACTAATAATGAATTTGGCTTCGATTACCTTAGGGATAATATGGTGATAAATGATGAGGATCTTGTGCAGCGCGAACATTACCATGCTATTGTTGATGAGGTTGATTCTATTTTAATTGATGAAGCAAGGACTCCGCTGATTATTTCAGGGTCAAGTGAGGAGTCGGTTGAAAAGTATTACAAAGGCGATAAAGTTGCAAAACAGCTTAAAGTTCGTGCTATTGTGGATGCCAGGCATACCCAGGATGGTTTTACTATAATTAGGACCCGGGATGGAAGAGAAGAAAAATTTCCCAGAGCCGAATTTGATAGAGATTACGATGCGGTTGTAGAGGAAAAGAGTAACAATGCCAGGTTAACTGCTCAAGGTGAAAAGAAATGCGAGCAGATTCTACAAATTGACAGTTTATGGGAACAGATGCCTGATGCATATTCGGAACCCTGGGCGCATTATGTAAACCAATCTTTACGAGCAATACATCTTTTTAACAGAGATACTCACTATGTTATAAAAGAAGGGCAAGTTTTAATTGTAGATGAGTTTACTGGGCGCCTTATGCCGGGCAGGCGTTGGTCAGATGGGTTGCATCAAGCAATTGAGGCTAAAGAATCTTTAAAAATAGAACAGGAAAATCAGACTTTAGCTACGGTTTCATTTCAAAATTATTTTAGAATGTATGAAAAACTTTCCGGAATGACAGGAACTGCTGAAACCGAAGCTGCGGAATTTGACAAAATTTATAAATTAGATGTTTTGGTGATTCCCCCTAACAAACCTCTCAACAGAATTCCACATGCAGATGTAATATATAAAAGTCAGAGGGAAAAGTTTGAAGCGGTTGTTAAAGAGATAGAGGAATTG
>JAVCDA010000085.1 GCA_030765145.1 Candidatus Saelkia tenebricola
GCCGATAAGGACTCTGCTTATTATATTAGGGGATAAGGTTTTAAGTTTAAAAGATGAGAATTTTGTTTTCCCAGACCATGTTTCCATTAGGTGTGCAGGAGAGTATAAA
Organism: Candidatus Saelkia tenebricola; assembly: GCA_030765145.1. GTDB lineage: Bacteria > Omnitrophota > Gorgyraeia > Kaelpiales > Kaelpiaceae > Saelkia > Saelkia tenebricola. The sequence continues at coordinate 110 of JAVCDA010000085.1, forward strand.
AAAATAAAAGTTAAAAATATTAAGGATTATTTTAAAAGAATAGAGGATGAGGGGATAATACTTTCTTCTTGCCGTAGGAAAGAGATAATTGCAGAGTTGCTTAATAAAGAGGCTAAAAAACTTAATGCAAGTGTTTATCCAAATGAAGAGCTTTTACTTGAGGTGAGTAATTTAGTTGAGAGGCCGAATATTTTATCATGTAGTTTTGAAAGTAAGTTTTTGAAATTACCAAAAGTAGTGCTTTTAGCAAGCATGGCTAAGTACCAAAGAGTCTTTGCATTAGTGGATAAGAACAATAATGTTTTAGATAAGTTTCTTGCAATCATTGAAGATGCACCTCAGGATGCCTCAGTCATTAAGAATCATTATGAATTTGTGCTTAATGCCAGGCTTAAAGATGCTGATTTTTTCTATCAAGAAGACATCAAAATCTCTCTTGATTCTTATGTCGATGGGCTGAAGAAGGTTTTGTTGCACAATAAGCTGGGAAGCTTGTTTGATAAAATAAAAAGATTAGAAGCAGCGGCGGGGGAAATTGGGAATATTTTATCGTTAGAGAAGAATGAGTCTAAGAATCTTTTGCGTGCAGTATATTTATCTAAAGCGGATTTATTGACCAGAATGGTTTGTGAATTCCCCAGCTTAGAAGGAGTTGTAGGCGGAATATATGCAAAATATTTTAAAGAGAATGCCGAAGTCGTAAATGCAATCTCTGAACATTATAAGCCCAGGACTAATGATGATGATTTAGCCGATAATAAGCTGGGTGCGCTTTTATCTATGCTGGATAAGATTTATAACGTAATAGGAATAATTGGTATCGGTATTATACCATCAGGCAGTGAAGACCCTTTTACTATTCGCAGGCAGATTCAATCGATAATAAGAATATTAATTCAGTATGATTTAGGAATATCATTGCAGGATTTATTCTCGGCTATTCATCGGGTACTAAAAGATACTCTAACAGTAGATGAGGAAAGAATTAAAGAGGTTTTCCTAACTATAGCCCAGGAGCGGTTCTGTGTTTTAATGAAAGATGAAAATATGCCGCAGGATTTAATTCATGCGGTTGTGAGTGTCAATTTTAAAGCTCCTAATGAGGCATATTTGAGAATCAAAAAAATGTTTGCGATTTATGGAAAGGAAGATTTCTTTAAAACAGCAAAGGTTGCTGAGAGAACTGCGAATATCATCAAAGGTGAGAAAGATTTGGATAAAGAGCATCTAAATCAAGAGCTTTTTAAAGAAGCAGAAGAACAAGAACTTTGGGAAGCTTATTTGAAGCATAAAGATAAAGTTATAGAAAAAATTCATAATAAGGAGTATGATGTTGCAGCGGTTTTATATGGAGAAGTATTTTATGATATAATACATCGCTTTTTTGATCGAGTTCTGGTCAACGTAGAGGATTACAGCTTAAGGAGAAATAGGAAGGTATTGATGTGGTTAATTAACGATCTCTTGACTCAAAAAGTTGCGGATCTAAAAGGAATGGAGGTATTGAAAGATGCAATGTAGCTGTAATAAAACCAAAACAAACAATGATTACATTTATTCATTCGCCAAAGGTTGTGCGGATGGTGATGCAAGTATGAAGAATTTATTAGGCGGTAAGGGTGCAAATCTGGCGGAAATGACTAATCTTGGAATCCCTGTTCCGCCGGGATTTACTATTTCAACAAAAGGCTGTCTTTATTATCAGGATAATCAATCCTGGCCTGACGGTTTAGAAAACGAGATGCAGCAGGCAATGAAAAAACTTGAAGAAGCAATAGAGAAAGGTTTCGGGGATAAAGAAAACCCTTTATTAGTATCTGTTCGTTCAGGTGCTCGGATTTCAATGCCGGGAATGATGGATACTATTTTAAACCTCGGTTTAAATGATGAGACTGTTGAAGGGTTAATAAGCAAGACCAATAACCCGCGTTTTGCTTATGATGCTTATAGAAGGTTTGTGCAGATGTTCGGGGATGTTGTTTTAGGTGTTGAGCATAGCAGTTTTGAAAAATTGCTTACGGGTAAGAAAAAAGATAAAGGGGTAGAATTTGATACTGAGTTAAGTTCTGAAGATTTAAAAATACTTGTCGCAGAATATAAAAAATTAGTTAAAGATGAAACAGGCAATGATTTTCCGGATGATGTTTGGGGACAGCTTAAAGAAGCTGTGAATGCGGTTTTTAAATCCTGGAATAACAAACGTGCGGTAACTTATCGCGAGCTTAATAAAATACCTCATGATTTTGGTACTGCTGTTAACGTTCAGATTATGGTATTCGGTAATATGGGTGAGAATTCCAGTACAGGTGTTGCATTCACAAGAGACCCATCAACAGGTGAGAAGAAATATTACGGAGAGTTTCTTATCAATGCCCAGGGTGAGGATGTTGTCGCGGGGATTAGAACTCCTGAGCCGTTGGAAGATTTAGAAAAAGAGATGCCTGAAAATTATAAAGAGTTAGCCCAGATATTTGAGAAACTTGAAAAACATTATCGTGATATGCAGGATTTGGA
>JAVCDA010000007.1 GCA_030765145.1 Candidatus Saelkia tenebricola
GATTTTCCAGAAAGATGCTCAATAATAGACTGAGCTGCTCTTTTTGCCATACCCATAGCTTCAATAACCGTACCTTCTCCTCCTACAATGTCTCCCCCGGCAAAAACTCCCGGAATAGAAGTCTGCATGGTATTAGAATCAACAACAATATCACCATATTTATCTATCTTCAAATCAGGTGTAACAGAAGTCAAAATCTTATTGGCGCTTAAACCAATGGAGATCACAGCCAAGTCGCAATCAAGTTCAAAATCACTTCCTTGTAACGGCATGGGTTTTCTTCGCCCCGAGAAATCCGGTTCACCTAATTCGCATTCCAGACATCTGATTTTTCTTATATAACTATTATCATCCCCGAGAAACCCGACCGGCTGAACTAATATCCTAATATTTATCCCTTCTTCCTTAGCATGTTCTATCTCAAGTCTACGCGCAGGCATTTCAACTTCGGTACGTCTGTAGAGGATTGTGGTATTTGGCTCAATATTATTTAACTTCTGAAGGCGCAGAGCAACACGTGCTGAATCAATTGCAACATTACCTCCACCAATTACAATGACATGCCTTCCTATATTAACAGGGGTATGGAACTCAGGAAATTTATATGCACTCATTAAGTTGACTCTTGTCAAAAACTCATTTGCAGAATAAACATTACATAAATTCTCCCCCGCAATTCCTAAAAAAGACGGTGTGCCTGCTCCCAAACCTAAGAATACAGAAGAATAACCTTCTTCAAAAAGCTCTTTGACAGTACTGGTCTTACCTACAATATAGTTGGGAATAAATTCAACACCCATTTTCTTAAGTGAGTTTATCTCATAATCCAAGATATCGCGCGGTAATCTAAAAGGCGGTATGCCATATTGAAGAACCCCGCCCATTTTATGGAGCGTCTCAAACACAACTACATTAATGCCGACTCTTGCCAGCTCCCCCGCACAACAAATCCCAGCAGGACCGGAGCCGACAACTGCAACCTTATATTCAGGAAGTTTAATATTTTCATCCTGTTTAATATCTAAACCATTATTTATTCCGTAATCCCCAACAAACCTCTCCAGAAAATGAATATTGATAGCATGCTCTGAAGCGAAAGGCGAATCTTTCTTTGTTAAAACACATGTTTTTCTACATTGATATTCTGCCGGACAAACTCTTCCGCAGATTGATGGAAAATTGTTTTTCCCTCTAATTGTGTAATACGCACTCTCATAATCACGCTGAGTAATTTGGTAAATGAATTTTTTGATATCTATTCCAACAGGACAACCGGATACACAAACAGGATTTTTACACTGCAGGCATCTCGATGCCTCAGCAAGCGCCTGTTCTTCCGTATAGCCTAAAACAACCTCATCAAAACCATTCACGCGAATTGATGAACTCAGCTCTTTTACTTTTACTGCTTCTTTCATGTTCATAACTTATCGAGATTACAGATATGACGTTCTTTATCGATATAAACACTATTCCTTCTTCCCAGCTCATCCCAATCAACAATATGGGCATCAAATTCAGGCCCATCAATACAAGCAAATTTTACTTCATCTCCCACACTGACACGACAGCAACCGCACATTCCTGTTGCATCTACCATCAGAGCATTAAGAGAAACCATTGTCTTGATTCCAAAGTTTTTTGTAATTAAAGCAGCTCTTTTCATCATAGGGATTGGACCCACTGCATAGACAAAATCATATTTATCTTGAGATAATAATTCTTCTAAAATTTGGGTGGTAAAACCACACCTCCCATATGAACCATCATCCGTAGCAATTAAAAGCTGACTTGATGCTTTCTGTAATTCATTTTCTAAAAACAAAAAATCTTTCGTCCTAGCCCCAATTACAGCAGTAATGTTATTACCTGCTTCTTTCAATCCCCCTGCAACAGGATAAATTTCAGCAATACCTACACCTCCGCCGACAAGTATTACTTTGCCATAATTCTTAATCTCTGTTGCATGACCTAAAGGCCCCAATATTGCATACAAAGTATCCCCCACACCAAATTCACCCAATAGCTTTGTCGAAAATCCTATTTCCTGAAATATCAAGGTAATCGAACCCTTTTCTAAGTCTTCATCTACAACAGTAAGAGGAATACGCTCTCCTTCCTCTTTAACCATTACAACAACAAACTGACCTGGATTTGTTTTTTTAGCCAACTGAGGCGCATAAACCTCAATTTGATTAATTTTTGTATCGTTGGAATTACAAAGAATCGTTTTTTTAAGTATTCCCATATTGTTATTCTACTTTAAACTTACCAATTTTTCACAATAATAAAAAAAGGGCATCTACTTATAAAGTAGACACCCTTGTCCTTTAGTCAGCAGAAATTATACCAGATACCAACTTGGTGTCAATATTTTTTCTGCCTAATATTGGTCTTTTGCTTTTACACAAATCATTGATATAATCTATAGTAATGAAACTGCTTAAAAAAATTAACTCTAAGTTATCTGTAATAAGAGAACTGTTTTCATTTCTCTGGGCAAATAAACTTTGGTGGATGATGCCGATAGTTATTATTTTCATATTGTTAGGCCTGTTTATCTGGTTGGCACAGTCATCAGCTGTAGTTCCTTTCATTTACGCCCTGTTTTAGATGAAAAAATTTTTCACAAAGTTCAAACAATTCGGGGAAAAAATAGCTTCCTTTATTATTACTATTGTTCTTTTTATATCTTATTTTATATCAATCAACCTCTTTGGAATATTCATAAAACTCTTTAAAGATTATTTAAAAATAAAAGCCAAGCCTCACTGGGAGAAACCAAAAGAAGTCTTAAATATCTCAGATTATATACATAGACAATGATGTATATAATGGGTTTAAGCTGTTACTATCATGACTCAGCTGCCGTTCTTTTAAAAGACGGCAAATTAACCGCTGCAGCCGAAGAGGAAAGATTCACCCGTATTAAGCATGACTATTCCTTCCCGCATAATGCGATAAAATTCTGCTTAGAACATGAGGGCATTACAAGTGAAGATTTAGATTTTGTTGTTTTCCATGAAAAACCATTCCTAAAATTCGAAAGAATCATTAAAACCATCCTGGCAACTTTTCCTAAATCCTGCAATCTCTTTAAAGACGTAGCAATTACCTGGCTTAAAGATAAGCTCTGGATAAAATCCACCATTGCTCAATCCTTAAATATGCCGGAAAATAAAATATTGTTTTCCCAACACCATTTATCTCATGCTGCAAGCGCATTCTTATCATCCCCCTTCAAAGAAGCTGCTATTCTAACAATTGACGGGGTCGGTGAATGGGCAACAACTACTTTCGGGAAAGGGCAAACAAATAAAATCACCCTTCTTAATGAAATTACATTCCCGCACTCTTTAGGGCTTTTATATTCCGTTTTTACAGCTTTTTTGGGGTTCAAGGTCAATAATGGAGAATACAAGGTCATGGGCATGAGTGCATATGGCGCACCTAAACATATCGATAAAATTTATCAGCTTATTGAAGTAAATGATGATGGAAGTTTTAAGCTCAATATGAAATATTTCTCATTCCATTATTCGACTAAACATAGTTTTAATAAAAACTTCATAAAACTGTTCGGCACTCCACGTGAAAGAGAGAAAAGGTTTGTTTTAGATAGAGAATCATTTGAACATAATCAAACTCCGATTACTGAGGATGAAATAAAAGAGAACCAGAATTTTGCAGATATAGCTGCGAGTATTCAAAAAGTAACTGAAGATATTTTAATAAAAATGGCAAATAGTGTTTATCAAAAAACTGGCCTTAAAAGTCTTTGCATATCAGGCGGGGTAGCATTAAACTGCGTTGCCAATTATAAAATCTTACAAAACACCCCATTCACTGATATTTACATTCAGCCTGCATCAGGAGATTCTGGTGCTGCATTGGGAGCTGCGCTATATGTTTGGCATTGTCTATTAGACAAAAAAAGGGAAACTATTATTTCACACAGCTATTGGGGAAAAGAATATTCTAACCAAGAAATAGATATATTTCTTAAAGAAAACAACATCGCCCATAAATACCTGAATCAAAATGAGCTAATTGAATATACAGCAGAAAAAATAAAAAACGGAAAAATTGTAGGCTGGTTTCAAGGCCGATTCGAATGGGGACCGCGTGCTTTAGGCAATCGTTCAATCTTAGCTGATCCGCGTAACCTTAAAATGAAACAAATAGTAAATACAAAAATTAAGTTCCGCGAACCCTTCCGTCCCTTTGCACCATCTGTTTTAGCTGAACACGCAAGTGATTTTTTTGACATAGATGCTATAGCCCAGCAATACCCAGCTAAATTTATGCTTTATACAGTACCTGTTAAAAGAAGGGATTTAATTCCAGCTGTTACTCATGTTAACGGAATGAGCAGAATACAAATAGTTACAAAAGAAGACAACCCTTTATATCACACATTGATTGAAAATTTTTATCAGAAAACAGGTGTTCCTTTACTTTTAAATACATCTTTTAATTTGAAAGGCGAACCTATGGTTAACTCGCCTGAAGATGCCTATTCTACTTTCTTAAGAAGCGGTATAGATGTATTGGTATTAAAAAACAGTATTTTAGAAAAATGAGCATTAAAACATTTCACAAAAAGTTGCTTTTAGCTTTTTTAACACCAATTTTATTTTTTGGTCTTTTAGAATTGACATTAAGAATGCTCCATATTGAAGTTAACACTGGAGAAGGACCAATTCAGAAAAAAGTAAGTTTTTTGAATTTTAGATTAATTGACGGTAAAAAAGAATCTATTGACCGAGATCAATACATAGAGACAGGACCTAAAGTAGTTCCTATTGATTCTAATAATTATAGATGTTCTTATACCCAATATAATAAACAATTAAACGAATATAGGATTATAACTTTAGGGGATAGTTCTACTTATGGGTTAGGGGTGGAGAGCAAAGAATCTTTTCCTTTCCTGCTTGAAAATCATTTAAACAGTTCCGATATTAAAAAAGAATTTAAAATATTTAATTTCGGCTATCCAGGATA
>JAVCDA010000023.1 GCA_030765145.1 Candidatus Saelkia tenebricola
GTTACAACTGTAGAAAAAAAAGATGGTACTTTTTATATTAATACAGAAGGTATAAATCCTGATGGAACAGGTGCTTTTGAAATATATGATATAAGCGGAAATGAGGAGACAAATAATGAATAAAAAAGGAAGTGTTTTTTATTTCTTGTTAAATAAAAAGATTTTAAAAGTTAATAATGGAGGTGTGAAAATGAAAGTAACCAAAATTTTATTACTTAGTTTTCTTTTGATTATTCCTTTAAATTTTGCTTATTCATGGGAGCTTTCTGAAGATTTAGGTAGCTGGATTCCGCCTGCTTCTAGTATTCCTGGGACAACAGATCCATTTTTAGATGGTAATCAGCCGGCTATTGATAATTTTGTAGGCAGTGCGAATGCGGCATCGGATGATGATTTTAATTTTATTCCGGTTGATACTTCAAATTTTCCGGATAATCTCACAATGCCGGATAATCTATACACAATAGATGATGTTGTTTGCAGAATTAGCGTGTCTGATAGTGTGGATGTTATTCAAATTGATTCTTATGATGCAACAGAAGGTCTTGATGATATTAACTTCAATGAGCCTCCTGTTGATACTCGCTATTATGATTATTTTTCTGGTGAAGCCGTTGGCTTAGGGGCGCAAGGTATGGGGTGGAATGAAGTTTTTGAAAATGAAGGGACAGGTGAGTTTGAGCTGTCACCTCCACCAACTGAACCGTCAGAAGATTTAGAACAGGTATTAACAGGTGAACAAGAAACTACTATAGAAGCCTATGTAGCAGCCCAAGGTGTAACTCTAGGAAGCTTTGTAGGTGATGCGTATTATTATGATTCTGGAAATGAACTACATAAAGTTAGCATTGCTGAAAACGGCAATATTGTACATGATACAATGACATTCGATTATACTCCTACAGAATCTTATGCCTCAATTCCTCTTGCTGGTGCAAAATCGATTTATAAGTACATTAAAGATGGCCAAGGTAATACCGAATTGCCTGGGGTTATTGACACAATACACATACAAAGAGCTATATATCAGCAAAATCCAGATGTTCAATATTCATTAGATGTTAATGGGGAGATAGTTGAAGCGAATGGTTGGCAATTAATAGAATCAGGTGCCTTACTTATTGAACCTGAAGGGAACATTATCCAAGGCCAAGGAGTGAGTTTAGAAAATATTGAATCTGAGCTGGAAGAAGTGATGGAAGAGGTAGTTTATAGCCAGGATTCTACAACTACTAAAGATGAATCCGGAAACTGGTATTATACAGCAGATGGTCTTATAAGTCAGGACGTGGAGGGAAGAACATATTCTTATCGCAAGGATGCAGATGGAAACGTATTAAATAAAATAGTACAAGATGGGGATAGTATAATTGTCTATAATGGAAATACAAATGTAAATCTTCTTACAATAGATACAAATATATTGCCTAGTACGGGTATTCTTTCCGAGACAAAAATCATGGAAACTTTGTTAAATACTGCCAATGGTTTAGCTATTACCTCAGACATGTTGGTTGTTGAAAGTCCTACTGAATATCATTTTTTAAAACAAGAAGATGGAGAAATGCAATACAGTACTATTGATAAATACTTTGTTGATTTTAGTGGTATTGAATTGCCGGGAGGCGAGTCATTAGAGGATTTGGTGGTTCTTGAAAATATGCGTTGGGATTTTGAAAACAATAAATTGATTATTGAGTCCGGGAATATTGCCCTTTTTATTACCAAAGATAAGAATATTTGTGGATATCTTAATAATAACACAAAAGGATTGGCTATATGGCAAAAAACAAAAGATGCTTGGGGCACCGACCCTATTTATAGCGGTATCTTATTCGGTGAGTCTGTTTCAGATATATTAGGGACAACTTCAAGTATTGACAATTTAAACATTTCACTTGATGGTAGTGTTGTGAAAATAGCTGGAGTTGAAAAAGATTATACTATTGTAGGGGAAGCTATAGTAGCAGGTGGATCTAGCGTGCCGGATGATGTTGCTAAGGCGATAGAGAGTTTGGTGGAAGCGTTGGGAGTAGGTGGTTATTCTATCGACAATATTGCAGTGGAAAATGGAAGGTATATATATGCTGTCTCTGGAAATGAATATTATGTATACGTTCCAGGCTCTGGTGCTTCGGCTGCATTAAGAACTGATGAAAGCCTTATTCACATAAGTGACAAGGGCATTACACTATATAAAGGAGACCTTACTTCTGTGACAGCTTCTACCAATGCTGCTGGTATAGTAGGCGAAGAAGTGGTTGCTGCGCTTATTTCTCCTGACACGATTCCGTCTTATCAATATGGTCAAGCTGTGCTTGCTGCATTAGAAAAATCTATCTTAAGTAAGGTAGAAATAGCTCAGCATATTGAGATTGCAGACAATGGTTTAACTATGAAATTAAGTTCGGTTGAGAAAACAGTAGAGGGAATAACGACAACGCATGATTATGACTTTAAATTAAGCGATGATAAAACAAGTGTTATCGGAAGCTCTGAGATTGTTAAATCAGGTGAAGATTTTGAAAAGTTTATTATAGACAATGCTTTAACAATAACGGCTGAGATGCTTGAATCACTTGGTCTTGGAGAGGGTACCCCTGCGTTGGTCTTTAATTCAAAAGGCGATTGGAGTATGAGTTTAGGAAGTAGCAATATGCGTATATATCAAGAATTAGATAGTGATGTATGGAGAGGTATTGTTGGTGTTAGCAACAGCGAAATCAGATTTTATAGAGATTTACAAGCAAGTGAAATTAACTCCATAAATAATCTGCATAAAATAGTAGGAAGTATAGCAGGTGAGTTTTCCAATTTAAGCAAGTTAAGCTATAATTTTGATGCCAAAACAATTATTTTGCAAACTGACAGCGAAGGTTTGGTGTATAGAGTATTTAGATTGGGACAAAATACCGAGCAGTTACCCAGGGATATTCTTGATGCTGGAGGGTATGGTTCTACATTCAACGTTCGTGATTTTGTATGTGAGGTTGATTATTCAGCAGGCACACAAGTAAAGTTGACTTTCGGTGGTTTGGTAAATGTAAATGATCCGATTTCAAATCCAAAAACGATAGCGATAGGAGAGGCGGATTATGCCCAATTAGGTATCACAGGTAGCTTAAACTCTCAAGCTCTTAAGGGTTTTGCAGCTTCTATTTATGGTTTAAAAGAAAATACTGCAGGTTCGGAGATAGGTAATCAAATTATCCTTAATATAAACAACGGCTATAAGATTATAGACTTAAAGGAATCAACCGATTCAAATTATAATTTCGAAATCGGAGAAACCGATATGTTTATTTCTTCTGCTGATATGGAGGTTATATTAAGCAAACTTGGTGAGGAGTTAATCATAGAAGATGGACAGACTATGTCTAGTGTTGATTTAGGTAGCGATGGTATTTTATCAAACAAAGTTTATTTTGATACAACAAATGGCAGGGTTAAGGTTGAAGTTACAACAACAATGGCTGACGGTTCTGAAAGAGAAGGTTATCAAGCCAGAGTATTTGATGCTAGCGGAGCTGATATTACAACTACTTTGGATGACAGAGAAAAGCTTTCTGCAAAAGGATTGGCTTATGAAGATGCCAAAGTAATGCTGGATTTATTCCAAGTCGATTTAACTTGGGATGATTTTACTGGTGCTACAGCTGAAACTATATCTCAGGATATATCAGGTCAAACAATGCAGGTTCCTACAGGTAGATCTCAGATTGCACTTGATGATGGTACAACAATATATTTAGATGGGAATAATAAATTATCAGAAATCAGAGTTGGAAGAGCAAATGTGTCTACCACTGATAATGGTGCTCAAGTTTTTCCTCAAATTCGAATTAAATTTGAATGGGATGGAGAAGAAGTGATTGGGATAGAAGGTCTTCTAATAGATACAGATGCAAGTGGTAATATGGTTCAGGCTTGGACAATAGATAGCGATAATAGCTTGCTTACGATGGAAGATGGCAATTTATCTCTATCTATTGCTGCAGATGCAACTTCTGGAAGTGGAAGTTTAACATGGTTGCTTGGTATATCTGGTGTCTCGGGTGAACCTGTTTTAACGTCTACTAAAGAGTATACTGATATGAGTGGAGATGCGATGATTGATGGTTGGGCAACTTCTAAAACAATTACTGAAGAATATAAAAGAGGTTCTGATAGCTGGCAAATAAGCTCTTTACAAGAGGTGTTTTCAGATGATTCGTTTATACGAACAATTACTTATGATGTTAACGAAGAAGGCGAGTCTCTTGCAAGGAATATTGTTGAAACTAAGGATGGTGAACAGATTGCAGCACGAAATGAGTCTATTGCAGAAGGAACAGATGGAGATTTTCTTGCATATAGAAATGGTAGTGTTGGCGACAGCCTTCAAGTGATAATTGCAGAAGGGGGAACAGCTTATGATATAAGAGAAGGCGAAGTGGTTGATGTAGCCGGAACAGTTGCCAGAACTTTAATACAAGATACAAACGGATTATATGATCAAGATGCTTATGCTTTACCGACTGATCCAACAGAACTTGCAGCTTATTACAAACTTGCAATAGAGAACACTTTACAGGGTGCTGGAGGGCTTACATTTGAAGCAGGGGAAATGGAAGCTATTGCCCAGGCTTTTGCAACAGGTGGATTAAGCGCTGCGCGGGCCAAATTAGATGAGATTTTATCCTCAAACAATAGTCCTGAAATGGCGGCACATTTACAGAAAGAAGTTGAAGTTAGTGAGCAAACAATGACTATAAAACAGTATTTAATGAACAATGTTTTGCAAGAAATTGCAGACGGAAAAAAGGTTTATTATGCACATGAGTCTTCTCATTTAGTCGCAACTCAGGATCCTACTAAGGCAGCCGAAGGAACTAATAACCCTGCAAATAATCCTACAAATCCAGGGGGGGGTGGCAGTCTTTCTCCAGGTGGCGCTGGACAGCAGCAGCCGGGTGGAGATACTGGTAAGCCTACTAACCCTGCTGGGGCATTAGGGAATGAGATTCAAAGTGAGGTGGATAAGTTCATGAGACAAAGTTTTACTAATAAAGTGGCAAATTGTGCTGATGAAGTAGCTGATGAAATGGCTAAGAGAGCAGGTTTGGCAAGTGGTGAAGAGTGGCGTGAAGAGATGCTTGCACTTACTGCGAATGATGCCAGAAAAATGTATCTTAGCGGTATAGGTTTGGAAGAGACGCAGATCCAACATTTGATGAGCATAATGGGCGATCAAGAAGCGGCAATCGCTTATCTTATGAAAGTTTTGGGTATTACCGAAGAGGAAGCAGCAGCCTTGTATGAATTGTTACTCTCTCTTACTGAAGAAGACGCTATTAAGATGTATCTTGAGAAATTAGGGTATACAGATGAAGAAGTAACTGCTTTCATCGAGATGTTTAATAAAATGAGAGCAGATATGGAGCAATATTTAAGAGAAACCTTAGGTATTACTGATGAGGATTTGATTGAAGAATTGCTTGGCATGAGCAAAGAGGATGCAGAAGATAAGTTGAAGGAGGAAGGATATACGGATGAGGAAATCACAGCTTATTTTGAGATGCAGGATGAAACCA
>JAVCDA010000031.1 GCA_030765145.1 Candidatus Saelkia tenebricola
AACCGAGCGCTCTTCCAAGCTGAGCCACATCCCGTAATTATTTAATGTTTAATATTTTTTAAATAGTTCGCAACATATTTAGCCAAAATATCAAATTCCACGTTGAGTTTACACCCAACTCTTAAATCTCTTAAGTTTGTTTCTCGGAGCGTATAAGGAATTACACCTACAGCAATCACATTTCCTTTAACTTCCTGAATTGTAAGGCTGACTCCATTTAAAGCAATAGAACCTTTATCTACAACGAATACCAAATATTGGGATGGAATTTTTATGAAAATGTTATTACTCTCTTTTTTCTTCTGGTATCTATAAACTTCAAGTACCGTATCAATATGCCCCGAGACTAAATGTCCCGATAAAGGAGCATTAATCCTTAAAGCCCGCTCAAGGTTAACATAACTACCTGCCTTTAAATATTCAAACCCTGTATTTTTATAACTTGATTCCATGATATCAAAGATAAGCACATCTTTCGTCTTCCCTGTTAACGTTAAACAGACCCCATCAACAGCCACACTCTCGCCATTACTTACATCCTGAGCAACGAGTTTGCTTTTAACTTTAAGTTCGTAACAGCCGCTCTTTCTATATAAGCTTTGAATAGGAGCAACTTCCTCGATGATTCCGCTAAACATAATCAAGTTCTCCTTTAATCAAAATCGTATCTTTAAATACTTTATATTCCGTATTTTTCAACCTCGGGGCACTGGATATTTTAAATCCCTTACCATTATACACTGAATAATCTCCACCTAAAATAGCGTTGTTCATAAAAACATACATCTCATCTATAAATTTATCATTTATAAAACTCTCTATAACCCGCCCTCCTCCTTCAACAAGCACATGATATATCCCCTCTCTATACAACTTTTTAAGCAGCTCTTTAAGATTGATCTTGCCATCACAAGAACTGATATTAAAAACCCGAACACCCTTTTTCTTAACAAGCTCTCTCTTTTTATCTTTAATTAAATTTTTATCAACTGCAACAATAGTTCTCCCAGCTCCTTTTTTAATGATATTGGCAGTCAGTGGAATTCTAAGTCTGGTATCTAAAACAACTATTTGAGGCTGTGTTTTAAACAACTCTCCGTTTTTATTTCGTGCAGTAAGATACGGATTGTCTTTTAAAACAGTATTTATTCCTACGATTATAGCACTGACTTTAGAACGCAGCTCTTGGTGTGCATATAATCGAGCATCTTTAGAACTGATCCATTTAGACTCACCTTTAAAATCTGCCATCCTTCCATCTAAAGACTGAGCAACTTTAACGCTGACATAAGGCATTTTATCAACAATATGCTTAAAAAATACTCTGTTTAAATATTGGGCTTCTTTTTTTAAAACCCCTTCTTTCACCTTTATCCCCTTCTGCTTAAGAATTTTAATACCCCTACCATTATGAAGAGGATTGGGGTCACGAGTTGCTATAACAACTCTCTTTATACCTGCATGCAAAATCTTTTCTACACAAGGTGGGGTTTTACCATGACTCGAACACGGTTCTAAATTAACATATAATGCTGCTTCCTTGAGATTTCCCTGGACACGATTTATTGCAACAACTTCAGCATGAGGTAATCCGGATTTTTTGTGGAAGCCCCAAGAGACGATTTTACCATTTTTGACCAAAACCGCTCCAACCATAGGATTAGGAAGTGTTTTGCCTCTTCCTTTTTCAGCAAGCTTAAGACATTCCCCCATAAAATAACTATCGCTGTAATTTTTCATCCCTGTATTTTTTTAGCTTATCAACTACCTCATAAGGCATTTTTGTTTTACCAAGTAAAACATTATCTTTAGCTTTACCGTGACAATCAGAACCTCCTGTAACAACCAGATTATGCTTCACCGCAAGAGCTAAATATTTTTCTTTAACAGAATCGCTACTATCAAAATGATACACTTCTATACCTTCAATACCCTGTGCGATAAGCTCCTGCACTAAATCATCATTTCTAAGAAGAAGAGGATGAGCCAAGACAGATACTCCGCCTAAATCATTTATCATTGAAACAGCCTCATTTGGAGTTAATGGTTCTTTTTTCACGTGGCAAGGCTTACCATCGCCGATATAACGTGCAAATGCTTCCTTAATTGATGAGACATGACCTTTTTGATAAAGCTCTCGAGCCAAATGAAGCCTTCCAATAGAAGAGACCTTGTTTTTATTTATCAATGTATCAGCTTCTATATTAATACCAAATTCTTTCAATTTCTCAACCATCTGTAAAAATCTCTTTTTTCTGATATTTCTTAAATACTTCAATCTTTTAAGAAATTCTGGATTTTTATAATCAATAAAATAACCTAAAACATGAACCTCTATGTTATTGTAATCTACGGTCAATTCAATACCGGGGATAACTTCTATGTTTTGCTTTTTACCTTCGGAAATACCCTCTTCAATCCCGCCAACAGCATCATGGTCCGTAATAGACACGCAACTCAGGTCAACTTTTTTAGCAAAATCTATAACCTCAAGAGGGCTAAAAGTACCGTCAGAATAAATTGTATGAACGTGTAAATCCGCTGTTTTATCCATTTAGAAAAGCCGACTTCCCAGGACATTCAAGCCTTGTAATTTTATCTAAAATACCATTTACAAATTTACTTGAATCCTGATCACCGTATTTTTTTGCTAATTCAATTGCCTCATTCAAGCTCACCCTAGGTGGGATATTATCACAATACAATAACTCATAAGTTGCAAAACGCAAAATATTTCTATCAATCATAGCCATTCTATCCAAACCCCAATGCAAAGCATGTTTCTCTATTAAACCATCGATAGTTTCGATTTTTTCAAGAGTTTCATAGATAAGTTCTTTGGCGAACTGAAGCACATTTTGGTCTTCTATTGGCTTAAAAAACTCCGCTTTTACATCCTGATGAGTACCGCCTGAAATATCTATTTGATAAAGCACCTTTAAAGCAATTTCCCGTGCTTGAGTTCTCTTGCGCATCTATAACCTCACTTATTAAAGAACATGTAATTAAGTTGAAATACCTTTTTTCTAAAAACGGTATCTAATTACCTTATTTTTTTATACAGATTGACCATCTCAATTGCAGAAAGCGCTGCAGTTCTTCCTTTGTTACCGTCTTTGGTACCTGCACGTTCAATTGCCTGCTCTAAATTTTCAGAAGTAATAATTCCAAAACTTACAGGGATATCAAGTTCCATATTCATGCGCGCTATTCCTTTAGAAACCTCACTTGCCACATATTCAAAATGAGGAGTATCTCCTCTTATAACCACCCCTAAACAAATTAAGGCATCATATTTTTTCTTTTTCCCAACCTGACGTACCAGCCCAGGTATTTCAAAAGACCCCGGACACCAGTAGACATCAATATCCTTCTCATCCGCCTCATGAGCAACCAAAGTATCAACGCATCCTTTTAAAAGTTCTGTTGTAATAAACTCATTAAATCTAGAAATAACAACCCCAAACTTCAAACCTTTTGCCATCAATGTTGCTTTTACATTCTTCATTCCTCACCTCCTAATGAGCAGTGAATTCATGGCCTCTCCAGAGGCTATGAATTTTAGGTACTCGCCGTCTGCGAATTATCCCCGCATCTTTGATTTGCCTTGCCTCGTGCAATGTGAAATATTGCCGAGACCGAGTCCTCGCAATCTTTCAGATTGCAAAGGGCAAATCAGCGTGGGAACTACTTTCAAACATTATGCAAATCATGTCCCATTTTTTTCTTCTTTACCTCAAGATACTTTCTATTAAAAGGATTCGGCTCTACTTCAATAGGCACTCTCTCTATTATACTGAGTCCATATCCTTCTAACCCAATTATCTTCCTAGGGTTGTTAGTAAGCAACCTAATTTTTTTAACTCCTAAATCAACAAGAATCTGGGCACCAATCCCATACTCCCGTAAATCCGCCTCATAACCCAACGCCTCATTTGCTTCGACTGTATCAAGACCTTTATCTTGTAAGGCATAAGCTTTCAGCTTCTCAACCAATCCTATCCCTCTTCCTTCCTGGTTCATATATAAAATCACACCCTCGCCTTTTTTTGCTATCATCTCCATTGCACGATTAAGTTGAATTCCGCAATCACATCTTAAAGAATGAAAAATATCACCAGTAAGACACTGGGAATGCACCCTAACTAAAACAGGATTCTCGGTTATAGGAACTTTTTTACTTTTATCCCCCATAACCAAAGCAAGGTGATAACCTTTATCTATTTTGTCTTCATAAAGGTATAATTCAAAATTACCGTATACTGTAGGCATTTGAGTCTTTATTGTCATGCTTATCAAGCGTTCTCTTTTTCTTCGGTATTCAATTAAATCTTTAATAGTACAGATTTTTAAATTATGTTTTTCTGCTACCTTAATTAGATCCGGAACCCTTGCCATAGTTCCGTCTTCATGCATAATTTCACAAATTACTCCCGCAGGATAAAGCCCGCTTAATTTCATCATATCCACACATGCCTCAGTATGTCCTGCTCTAACTAATACTCCACCTTCCCTTGCACGAAGCGGGAAAATATGACCAGGCTTAATAAGATCCTCAGAAGACATTTTAGAATTAATAAGAGCATGTATAGTATGCGCTCTATCATGAGCTGAAATCCCTGTTGTAGTACTTCCTTTAGCATCTACGGAAATAGCCCAGGCAGTAGAATACTTATCTTCTGATTTCTCCAGCATCGGCTTTAAGTTTAATTCGTCTAATCTTTTGCCTTCCATAGGCACACAAATCAATCCTCTCCCGTACTTAGCCATGAAATTTATATCATCAGGCTTTATGAAGGAAGCGGCTATAACCAAATCACCCTCATTTTCCCGGTCTTCATCATCCACAACAATTACCATCTCACCGGTTAAGAGACCTTCTAAAATCTCATCAATTGTATTAAAATTATATTTATCCATATTTACCATTACAGAATTTTATGATAGAAACCAAAAACCGTCAAATCAATTAGTAAAATCTCCAATACACCCCCAAGGCTAATATTAAAACTGTATAAGACTTTTGATGGGATAATCTTTAATCTTTTCCCTGCCACTTAAAAATTTCAGTTCTATCAAAAATGCAACCAACACAACACTTGCTCCAAGCTGACTAACCATATTTATTGCTGCACTTACAGTCCCACCCGTAGCTAATAAATCGTCCAAAATCAAAACCCGCTCACCCTTAACCAAAGAATCTTCATGCATCTCTAAAGTATCTTCTCCATATTCAAGTTGATAAGTATATGAAATAACTTCAGAAGGAAGCTTTCCTTTTTTACGTACAGGAATAAAACCAACACCCATTTTATTAGCTAAAGCACCCCCTAAAATAAACCCACGGGATTCAATGGCAACAATCTTATCAAAATCATACCCCTGTACCATTTCATATAAATCATCTATTGCAGCTCTAAAAGCTTCTTTATCCTGAAGAAGCGGCATAATATCTTTAAAACCTATCCCAGGCTTTGGAAAATCAGGAACTTCTCTAATATAAGATTTTAAATCCATTACTTCCTCCCCTTACGCACTTTAGTTTTTCTCGCTCGACTGACTGTTTTCTTCTTGGCTTTTTGAGCTGTCTTTTTCACTACCTTCTTATTTTTTGCCACCTTCTTTACTGCTTTTTTGCTTTTTATCTTTGGCTTATTTACTTTGATTTTCTTGCTCTTTGCAGCCTTCTTTACTACTTTTTTGCTTTTTATCTTTAACTTATTTACTTTTATTTTCTTGCTCTTTATAGCTTTCTTAACTATTTTTTTACTTTTAACCTTTGCTTTCGTAGGTTTCGCTTTTGGTTTTTTACCCTTTGTCTTAACAGAGCTTTTCTTCTTCACCGGTTTTTGGCTCTCTAATTTTTTCTCTTCTTTTTCCTTCTCTTCCTTAGCTATACGCAAAATAGGCTCCCCGGAATTAATCAAATCACGCATTCTCTCCAAAGCCTCTTTTTCAATCTGTCTGACACGTTCTCTTGTGATACCAAAAACACGCGCTACCTCAGCCAATGTTTTCGGAAGCCCTGTTTTAATTCCGAACCTCAACTCAACTATTTTTCTTTCTCTTTCATCCATTACAGAAAGTATAACTTCTACTTCTTCTCTCTCAAATAAATTTACCAGCTCATCTACTGCCTCTATCTCGTCATCCTGTAAGAGATCAATAAATTCCATATCGGCATCTTCACTAACACGCCTATCTAATGAGGAAGCTCTATATGAAACTCTTTGTAATTCGTGAATTTTTCGAACAGTAACTTTCAAAGCCTTAGCTAATTCTCCGTTAGTAGGTTTTCTACCATATTTATGTACTAAACGTTCCTGAGCTTTACGCATTTTATGCAGAAGCTCGCTCATATAAACAGGAATTCTAACCACTCTTGACTGATTGGCAATAGCTCTGATTACATGCTGCCTGATCCACCAGGAAGCGTATGTCGAGAATCTAAAACCCAGGCGGTGATTGAACCTGCTAAGAGCCTTCATAAGCCCGATATTTCCTTCTTCAATCAAATCAGGCAAAGACAGCCCCAACCTTTCATATCTTCTGGCAATCTTAACAACAAGCCTTAAGTTTGACCTTATTAACTTAATCCGGGCTTTTTCATCACCCTTTTGGGCACGTTTAGCAAGGCTTATTTCCTCCACCGAATTTAATACGGGAATCTTTCTTATTTCTTTAAAATAATCTCTTAATACCTCAAAACTCATTAATTACCTTTACTCATCATTCAATGCTGCTTGAGCAGCAGCAAGTTTAGCAACAGGAACCCTATATGGTGAACAGCTTACATAGTTCATACCTGCTTTATAGCAAAAAGTAACTGATTGAGGCTCTCCGCCATGCTCTCCGCAAATTCCGATTTTAAGATCAGGATTGACACTCCTACCCTTCTGAATTCCCATTTTAACAAGCTCACCGACTCCCGCCTGATCTAAAACCATAAACGGATCCTCTTTTAAAATACCCTGCTCTAAATAATCAGGCAGGAATTTTGCAATATCATCACGAGAGAAGCCAAAAGCCATCTGTGTCAGATCATTTGTTCCGAAGCTGAAAAATTCTGCTTCATGGGCTATTTCATCTGCAGTAATTGCTGCACGCGGCACTTCAATCATAGTTCCAATAAGATACTCTAATTTAACTCCTGTACTCTCCTCTACCTCTTTCGCCACCTCAAGCACTTCCTTTTTTAAGAATTTCAGCTCATTAACATGCCCTACAAGCGGTATCATTACTTCAGCAAGTACTTCCTTACCCTGCTTGATAAGTTCTGCCTGCGCTTGAAATATAGCCTGTGCCTGCATACGTGAAATTTCGGGATAGGTAATACCCAATCTACATCCGCGATGTCCAAGCATAGGATTAAATTCTTTTAATTGCTCAATCTTTATTTTCAGTTTGTCTTTGTCTATATTGAGGTCTCCGGCAATTTTTTCGATATCTTCATCATTGGAAGGTAAAAACTCATGCAACGGTGGATCAAGCAACCTAATTGTCACAGGGAACCCATCCATTGCTTCAAATATTCCTTTAAAATCCTCACGCTGCAAAGGAAGAAGCTTATCCAAAGCCTGCTCTCTCTTGTCTTTATTCTCTGCTAAAATCATCTCTCTAACTACTCTTAATCTATCTTCTCCGAAGAACATGTGCTCTGTCCTGCAAAGCCCTATTCCTTCAGCCCCGAAATCACGAGCTACTTTAGAATCCTCCGGTGTATCAGCATTAGTCCTAACACCGATTTTTTTATATTTATCAACCCAACTCATCAAAACCTTAAAATTACCCGTTACTTCAGGTTCGATTAATTTAACGCTTCCTAAAACCACCTCTCCGGTAGAACCGTTAAGTGTAATAATATCGCCTTCTTTTATTTTTACTTCATTTACTGTAAAATGCCCCTCTTCTTCATTAATTGTAACTGCTGTACAGCCTACAACGCAGCATTTACCCATACCGCGTCCAACAACAGCCGCATGAGATGTCATGCCGCCTCTTGCAGTTAATATACCTTCAGCAGAAGCCATGCCGCCGATATCTTCAGGCGAGGTCTCTGCACGCACCAAAATCACCTTCTCTCCTTTTCCCGCCGCTTCAACTGCTGCATCGGATTGGAATACAACTTTACCTACAGCTG
>JAVCDA010000051.1 GCA_030765145.1 Candidatus Saelkia tenebricola
CCAGTTTTACCAAGAAAGAAGGTACAATTATTATGGAGGAGGTAAAATCTATGGAAGATATATATGTTACAGGAGTAGCTGTGGATAAAAGCGAGGCTAAAGTTACAATCTGTGATGTTCCGGATAAGCCTGGTGTTGCGGCATTGATTTTTTCACAAATTTCTGGTCAAAATATCAATGTTGATATGATTGTTCAGAATGTATCTCGAAAAGGGCATACTGATGTTTCATTTACGGTTTCAAAGACTGATTTAGCAAAAGCTGTTGAGGTTTCAGAAAAAATAGCAAAGAAAACAAAAGCCTCGGGAGTTACTACGGATGACAAGATTGCCAAGATTTCTGTTGTAGGTGTTGGGATGAAATCTCATGCTGGAATTGCAGCTCGCATGTTTCAGTCTCTTGCGGATAGCAAGATAAATATCGAGATGATATCTACATCAGAGATAAAGATAGCTTGTGTAATTAGAGCACATTGTGCAGATAAGGCTGTCAAAATTTTACATAAAGTATTTGAATTGCATAAATTTAAGAGGTGATTTTTATGAAAAGAGTAATTAAGTTATATGATACAACTTTACGAGATGGAGCTCAGACTTTAGGAATTTCGTTTTCTGTTAAAGATAAACTTGCAATTACAGAAAAATTGGATAAGTTAGGTGTGCATTTTATTGAAGGAGGTTGGCCGGGTTCTAACCCTAAGGATATGGAATATTTCAATACTGTTAAGAAGTTAAAGCTTAAAAATTCTAAGATCGTTGCTTTTGGTTCTACCAGGCGGACAGCAGTAAAAGCCTCAAAGGATGGTAATTTAAAAGCATTATTAACGTCAGGAGTACAACATATAACCATTTTTGGTAAAAGCTGGGATTTGCATGTTCATAAGGTTTTAAGAACAACCCTGCAAGAAAACTTAGCTATGATTTATGATTCTGTTTCTTATTTAAAGAAAAAGGAAAGTTTTGTATTTTTTGATGCTGAGCATTTTTTTGATGGGTATATGGCAAATGCGGAATATGCTTTAAAGACTTTAGAAGTTGCAGTAGAAGCAGGTGCAGATGCGATTGTTCTTTGTGATACTAATGGTGGTATGCTTCCTCGGTGGGTTCAAAATATCGTTTCTAATGTTAAAAAGGAATTTGAATTTGAGTTAGGGGTTCATCTTCACAATGATAGCGGTATGGCAGTTGCCAGTTCTATTGTAGCGGTTGAGGAAGGTTGTAATCATATTCAGGGTACGATTAATGGCTATGGAGAAAGATGCGGCAATGCTGATCTATGCGTTATTATTCCTAATATTAAATTAAAACTTAAATTGAATTGTATTCCGGATAAAAAATTAAAACATCTTACAGAGATTTCACATTTTGTATCTGAGATTTCCAATATGAAGCAAAGAGATAATCAGCCTTATGTAGGAGCAGGTGCTTTCACTCATAAAGCAGGCATTCATATTAATGCAGTTATAAAAGAATCTAAGACTTATGAGCATATTTTACCGGAGTTAATCGGCAATAAAAGAGAGCTTTTAGTTTCTGAGTTATCCGGTAAGTCTAGTCTTGTTGTTAAGGCGCAAGAACTCGGACATAAGCTAATAAAAGATAAAAATGTGACCAAAAAACTGCATCAGTTGTTACAGGATTTGGAACACAAGGGTTATCATTTTGAGGCTGCTAAAGGTTCATTTGAGCTTTTATTGAATAAACATTTAGGGAAATTTAAAAAATTCTTTATATTAGAAAGTTTTAGAGTAATTGTAGAAAAAGAGAAGGGAGAGGAAATTGTTTCTGAAGCTACGGTCAAACTTAAAGTGAATAATAAATCAGAGTATACAGTAGCCGAGGGGGATGGGCCTATAGATGCATTGGATTCTGCCTTAAGAAAGGCTTTGTATCCATTCTATCCCGTGCTTTCTGAAATGAGTCTCTCAGATTTTAAGGTTCGGGTTTTGGATGAGAAGGAGGGGACAGCTTCTAAGGTTAGAGTTTTAATCCAGTTTCAGGATAAAGAAAAAAGTTGGAATACTATCGGTGTTTCAGAAAATATTATTGAGGCCAGCTGGCAGGCATTATTAGATGGTGTAGAATGCAAATTGATGAAGGAACGCGCGAAAGGAAGAATCTGAGTCGTATGGAATCCCGTTATCAATCAAAAAAAACAGAGCAAAAGTGGTATGATTATTGGGAAAAAGGCGGTTTTTTTCATGTAGAACCTGATCTCAACAAACCTCCTTTTTGTATTGTTATTCCCCCTCCCAATGTTACTGGAATTTTACATATGGGGCATGCTTTGAATAATACAATTCAGGATATTTTAATTCGTTGGAAACGTATGCAAGGGTATTGTGTCCTTTGGATTCCGGGAACGGATCATGCCGGTATTGCAACTCAGAACGTTGTTGAACGGGAAATTTTTAAAGAAGGTTTAACTCGCTACGATTTAGGAAGAGAAAAATTCATAAAAAAAATCTGGCAGTGGCGCAATGAATATGGTTCTACTATTGTAAAACAATTGCGAAAACTCGGGGCTTCCTGCGATTGGGAAAGAGAGCGTTTTACAATGGACGAAGGATTGAGTGAGGCGGTATTAGAGGCATTTATAAAATTGTACAACAAAGGGGTGATATATAAGGGGAATTATATTATAAACTGGTGTCCCAGATGTCGTACTGCGCTTTCAGATGAAGAGGTTGAACATGAGGAGCAAGAAGGTTTTCTTTACTATTTAAAATATCCGGTTATTAATGCAGAGGGAAAATTTGTAACTGTTGCAACAACGCGGCCTGAAACTATGCTTGGTGATGTTGCGGTTGCAGTACATCCTAATGATGAACGTTATGAATTTCTTAAGGGCAAAAAGATTTTACTCCCCCTCATTAACAGGGAGCTTCAAATAGTGCGTGATGATGCAGTTGATCTTGAATTTGGAACAGGGGCGGTTAAAATTACACCTGCCCATGATGTGGCTGATTTTGAAATTGCGCTCAGGCACAATTTAAAACCTGTTGTCATTATGGATGATACAGGCAAGATGAATGAAAATGCTATTCATTTTAAAGGTATGGATAGGTTCAAAGCTCGTAAAGAAATAATAAAAGAGTTAGAAAGTCAGGATTTAGTTGAAAAAACAGAGCCGTATGTTAATTCTGTAGGGCATTGTTACCGTTGTCATACAGTCGTAGAGCCGTATATTTCCTGGCAATGGTTTGTAAAAATGAAGCCGTTGGCTCAGCCGGGTATAAAGATGGTTAAAGATGGAGAAATTAAAATATTGCCTTCTCGCTGGGAAAAAGTATATTTGCATTGGATGGAAAACATACGTGATTGGTGTATTTCACGTCAAATCTGGTGGGGGCATAGGATTCCTGTTTATTACTGTGAAAATTGCTGGGAAGGTGATAAGGAAAATAGTTTTGAGCCTCAAGATGTAAGTAAGCTTAAAGGAGTTATGGTATCTAAAGAACAGCCTCTGGTATGTCCTGATTGTGGAGGGAAAAATATTATTCAGGATGAGGATGTTTTAGACACATGGTTTTCTTCCTGGCTATGGCCTTTTTCAGCTATGGGCTGGCCAAAAGAGGATTTAAAACTTCAAGCTGAAAATTCTCAATTAAATGATTTAGCATATTTCTATCCCACATCAACTTTGGTTACGGCTCAAGAGATATTGTTTTTTTGGGTTGCCCGAATGATTATGGCAGGGTTGGAATTTACTGGAGAAGTGCCTTTTCGAGATGTTTATATTCATGGTACAGTTAGGGATGATAAGGGCAGGAAGATGTCTAAATCTCTGGGGAATGCAATTGACCCTTTAGGGATTATAGATGAATATGGGGCTGATGCTTTGAGATTTAGTCTGATTTCGATTACTTCAGTTGGGCAGGATGTGTTTTTATCTAAAGATAAATTTATTTTCGGCCGTAATTTTACAAATAAAATCTGGAATGCAGCGAGGTTTTTAATCTCAAATCTAGATGATTTAGATGGAGATTTTACAATAGAAAATTTTTCTCTTTTTGATGGCTGGATTCTTAATAATCTTAATAATTTAATAGCAAAGATGAATAGAGCTCTAGAAGAATATAGTTTTAATGAAGCAGCAAATTTATTGTATGAGTTTTTTTGGCATCAGTTCTGTGACTGGTATATTGAGTTAAAGAAGAAGGATCTTTATTCTGAAGATAGAGATGTTAAAAACAGAGCTTCTGTTATGCTGATTTTTGTGTTGGATAATCTCTTACGTCTCTTGCATCCTTTTATGCCTTTTATCAGCGAAGATATTTGGCAGAAATTAAAGGTGTATTTAACGAAGTCGTATGAAGTGATGGGATTGCAGTTTCAGGATACAAATAGTCTGATGCTT
The DNA here is from genome assembly GCA_030765145.1 of Candidatus Saelkia tenebricola. Classification (GTDB taxonomy): domain Bacteria; phylum Omnitrophota; class Gorgyraeia; order Kaelpiales; family Kaelpiaceae; genus Saelkia; species Saelkia tenebricola. The sequence continues at coordinate 4,360 of JAVCDA010000051.1, forward strand.
GCATCTTGGCCTAAAGAGGTTAGACAATTTAAGGATGAGAAAAGCAAAGATGAAATGGAAGATATAATAGCAATTATTCAATGTATTCGCAATATTCGCTCGGAGTTAAATGTTCCCCCTTCTAAAAAGACAGCTCTTGTGCTTGTAGGGGAAAGAGAAAGATTATTAGCTGATTTTAAAAAGCATAGTGATTATCTTATGCCTCTTGCACAGGTATCTAGTTTAGAAGTTTTTAGTCAGGATATCAATCGTCCGGCTAATTCTGCATTCGGTGCAGCAGGCGGGTTAAAAATATATATATTGCTGGAAGGTGTAATTGATTTGGAGCAAGAAAAGAAGAGGTTAGAGAAGAAAGAAAAAGGGCTGGGGAGAGAATTAAAACAAGTCCAGAAAAAACTTGAAAATAAAGACTTTTTAAATAAGGCTAATCCGGAAGTTGTTTTAAAAACGAAGCAGAAAGAGCAATCTCTAAAAGTTCAACTTAAAGACCTTGTTGTAATAATAAATAATTTATGAAGATTACTCCTGATTTTAAAACTTTAATAGCGCAAGCACTTAAAGAAGACAGCATAAAGTGCGACTTTACTACTTTTGGTTTAGGTATTAAAGATTTAAAGATAAAGGCTGTTCTTTTTGCTCAGCAAGAGGGTATGCTTTGCGGGTTAGATATAACCAAAGAGATATTTAAGGCTTGTGGTGAGGTGAAGTGGCAGAGTGATTTTAAAGACGGTATGTGTTTTAAAAAAGGATGTAAGATTGTGTATTTAGAAGCTAAAGCAGGAACTATTTTAGCAGCTGAGCGCGTTGCGCTTAACTTTCTTTCACATTTGTCTGGTATCACAACACTTACTAATACGTTCGTTAAGCTTGTTAAACAAAAGAAGATAAAGATTTATGATACTAGAAAAACTACTCCCGGTTTAAGAAAATTAGAAAAATATGCAGTTAAAATAGGAGGAGGTTATAATCATCGTTTTAATTTATCCGGTTCTATTATGATTAAAGATAATCATATTCATGTTTTTCGAAAAGAATACCTTAAGGATGATTATATTGTTCAGATGGTAAAGAGGTTGAAGAAAAAGTATTCTCGTAGGGAGATAGTTCTTGAAGTTCATGATTTAAAGGAGTGGATCCAGGCAATGCAAGTAAATCCTGATGTTGTAATGTTAGATAACTGGAATCCCGAAGATATTAAGACAGCTTTAAAGATGCTTAAAAAAAGGATATTTGAGGTTGAAATTTCAGGTAATATAGATTTTGGTAAACTTAAGAAGATATCAAGCTTAGGAATAGATAGAGTTTCTCTCGGCAGTATTACCCATTCTGCTCCTATTGTGGATTTTTCCCTGGAAATTTTATAGTTTGGTTAGATTTATTTTTCTATGATGCAATTTCCCATCACTAAAGTATCTATGCCGCTTCTTAAGAAAGTAGTATAGGCGTCTTTAGGCGAGTTAACCATAGGTTCGCCTTTTAAATTAAAAGAGGTATTTAAAAGTAAAGGTATACCTGTTTTTTGATAAAATTTTTCAATCAATGTGTAATATAAAGGGTTATCTTCCTTTTTAACTATTTGTATCCTGCTCATTTCGTTAATATGAGTAACAGCTGGAATTAAATCCCCTCTTTTAGAAGGTACTGTATAAAGCATAAATTTAGCTGGATATTGTTGGGCTATAGCATCTATGTCAAAAAAATCACTTGCATGTTCAGCTAAAACAGATGGGGCAAAGGGGCGGAAGGATTCACGGAACTTGATTTTCGTATTTATTATTTGTTTCATTTTGGGGTTGCGTGGATCAGCTAAGATCGAGCGGTTACCTAAGGCACGTGGTCCCCATTCGAATCGACCTTGAAACCAGCCTACGATTTTTCCGTTTTTTATTTTTTCTGCTATATACTCAATTAGATCATTTTGATTTAGTTTTGTATGAACGATATTGTTTTTTTTAAGAAATAAATCTATTTCTTGGTTAGAATATTCTTTCCCCCAATAGCTGTGTGAAATAATAGCTGCTCTTTTTTTGTCTGATAAACAATGCCAAGCATATAACGCAGCTCCTAATGCAGCACCAGAATCTCCTGATGCAGGCTGAATATAGATATCGGTGAATGGGGTGTTTTGTAAGATCTTATAATTAGCAACACAGTTTAATGCTACTCCGCCTGATATGCAAAGTTTTTTAAGGTGAGTTTTTTGATAAAGATTATTTGCTATTTTTATTAAAATATCTTCAGTTACTTTTTGAATGCTCCCAGCTATATCTGCGAAATATCGGTTCTCTTTTATCTCTTCCTCGGTAATCGGAATTTGATTTTGTTCAAATAATTCTTTATCTAAAACAAATCTTTTCTCTCTTTCACGCGGAGTGCCGAACAGTTTTATGAAATTTCTATTAAAACTATGAGTGGTTGAATAATGGAATGAGAAATATTTCATATTTAGCTTAAAGCTTCCATCATCATTTACTTCAATAAGCTGATAAACTTTATCTATATGCTTGGGTTTACCGTATGCACTCATGCCCATAACTTTGTATTCTCCGTTATTTACTTTGAAACCTAAGAATGCTGTAAAAACGGAATATAAAAGTCCTAAAGAATGTGGAAACATAATCTCATTAAGGAGAGTGATTTTATTTGTTTTGCCTATCCCAAGAGTAGTTGTTGCCCATTCGCCGACTCCATCAATCGTTAGAATAGCAGCTTCTTCAAAGGGTGATGAAAAAAAGGCGCTTGCGGCATGAGATAAATGATGTTGGGAAAATAATATTTTATTTTCCGGGATATTTAAAGATTGAGCGATGGTTGATTTTATCCATAGCTTACTTTTAAGCCAGGTGATTGCTACGTCTTTAAAAAGATTACAGGATTTAGGAAAAGTTGCCAGGATGGTTTTAATTATTCTTTCGAATTTTAAAAACGGTTTTTCATGAAAAACAACAAAATCTAAATTTTCACTTTTAATGCCTGCATGTTCTAAGCAGAATTTTATCGCATTATGCGGGAAGGAATAGTCATGCTTAATGCGGGTAAATCTTTCTTCTTCAGCTGCAGCGATTAGTTCGCCGTCTTTTAAAAGAACAGCAGCTGAATCGTGATAGTAGCAACTTACCCCTAAAATATACATTATTGTTTATGTAAAAAATCAGAAGTATTTAAGACTTCTTTGTGTTTCTCCCATATAGGTTTAGTTTTTATTTTCAAATAATCTTTAAAGAGTTTTACGAGTATTCCAAAGGGGCTGATTACCAGAAAGTAAGATATAAAGAGAACAACAGTAATAATGAAGGAAGCTATTTTTTCCCCGAATTGTTTAAATATGCGAAAGAATTTTTTCATCTAAAACAGGGCGTAAATGAAAGGAACTACAGCTGATGATTGTGCCAGCCAAATAAACAGGCCTAACAATATGAAAATAATGACTATAGGCATCATCCACCAAAGCTTATTTGCCCAGAGGAATGAAAATAGTTCTCCTATTATGGATAACTTAGAATTTATTCTTTTGAGTATTTTCATGATTCTAAATTATATCAATGATTCGTGCAAAAATAAAAGACTAATAATTAGGCAGGAAAAATATTGACACCAAGTTGGTATCTGGTATAATTTCTGCTGATTAAAGGACAAGGGTGTCTACTTAAAGAGTAGGTGCCTTTTTTTATTATAGGAAAGATTGATGATTTTAAAGTAGAATATATATAATGTGAAAGTAAATTTGTCAGAAGCGAAAAATATAATTAAGAAATATTGTGCTAAAGAGGGTGCGTTAATACCTCTCCTGCAGGATGTTCAGGCTATTTATGGATATGTACCCGAGGAGGTAGTAGAGCTGATATCTAAAGAATTGTCAATTTTCCCCGTTGAGATTTATGGAGTATTGACATTCTATGCCCAGTTTTATCTTACCCCTCGCGGTAAGCATACTATTAAAGTATGCCAGGGAACAGCCTGCCATGTGATGGGAGGGGGAGAGATTCTTAGTTATTTATCCGATACTTTGGGGATAAGAGAAGGGGAGACTACAGAAGACGGCATCTTCTCTTTAGAGAGAGTTGCATGTCTTGGGTGTTGCGGTATGGCGCCTGTCATTATGGTCGATAATGATTTTTACGGAAAGTGTACAATCAAAAAAATGGAAGATATTTTAAGTAACTATCAAAAAGAGAAGAGTATATAGATGGAGATAAAAATACTTATCTGTATGGGAACAAGCGGAGTTTCAGCCGGAGCGTTAGAGGTTGAGAGAAATTTTATTACCGAACTCAAGAGTTGCGGTTTGGATAAGAAGTGTAAAATCGTTCATACCGGAGATAGAGGGTTGTTTAGGGATGTCTTGGTAGATATCATTATCTCTGATAATCGGATTACTTATCAATATGTTAAGCCGGAAGATGTTTCAATTATAGTTAAGGAGCATCTCTTAGAGGGAGAGCCGGTTAGGAAATTGCAGGCAACCGAAGATTACGAGCAGTTTTTTTCCGGTCAGATGCGCATTGTGCTCTCTAACTGCGGGGAGATTGATCCTGAAGATATCAATGATTACGAAACTCATGGCGGGTATGATGCTTTGAAAAAAGTATTTCAAATTAGCTCTCAGGAAGTGATAGAGGAAGTTAAAAAATCTGGACTCAAAGGTAGAGGTGGAGCGGGATTTTCTACCGGGTTAAAGTGGGAATTTTGCAGCAAGCCGGAAAGTGATAAAAAATATGTAGTCTGCAATGCAGACGAAGGTGATCCCGGTGCTTTTATGGACCGCAGTGTTTTAGAGGGGGATCCTCATTCTGTAATAGAAGGTATGATTATTGCAGGCTATGCTATTGGAGCTTGCGAGGGTTATATATACTGCCGTGCAGAGTATCCGCTGGCGATAAAGAGATTAAAAAAGGCGATATCAGAAGCTAAAGAAAAGGGATTTTTAGGGAGTAATATCCTAGGTAGTGGGTTTTCGTTTAACATTACTATAAAAGAAGGTGCCGGAGCATTTGTCTGCGGGGAAGAGACTGCACTGATTGCCTCAATAGAAGGCCATAGAGGTATGCCGAAAACACGTCCTCCTTTCCCGGCGCAGGAAGGGTTATGGTCTAAGCCGACACTTATTAATAACGTAGAGACGTTTGCTAATATAAGGCATATTATTGTTAAAGGTGCAGAATGGTTTTCATCAATAGGGACCAAGGAGAGTAAGGGTACAAAAGTTTTTGCACTGGCAGGAAAAGTGAAAAATACGGGGCTTGTAGAGGTTCCGATGGGAATGACAATCCGCGAGCTTATTTATGGGCCTGGAGGCGGCATGGTCAATAACAATATTCCTTTTAAAGGCGTACAGATTGGCGGCCCTTCAGGAGGTTGTTTGCCTGAAGAGCTTTTGGATACGGCAATTGATTATGAATCTATTACTAAAACAGGTGCAATTATGGGTTCGGGCGGTATGATTGTGATGGATGAACAGACCTGTATGGTTGATATTGCAAAGTTCTTTTTGAAGTTTACCGTAGCAGAATCCTGCGGGCAATGTACACCCTGCAGGGTAGGGCTAAAGAGAATGCTGGAAGTTCTTGAGAAGATAACCTGCGGTGAAGGAGAGGAAGAGCAGATAATATTTTTAGAAGAGATGGGCTCTGCTATAAGAGATACAGCGCTTTGTGCTCTTGGTAATACTGCTCCTAATCCTGTGTTAACGACAATAAAGTATTTTTTAGATGAATACGATGCTCATATAAAGGAAAAAAAATGTCCTGCACATGTTTGTGTTGAACTTGTTAAATTTGAAGTGATTGAAGAGAAATGTATTAAATGCGGGCAGTGTTATAAGGTATGTCCTGTTTCTGCTGTTGTTTGGCAGAAGAACGATTATGCAAAAATAGATAAGGCCAAATGTATTAAATGTAAAGCATGTATTAATATCTGCCCTACTGTGGCGATAGAATAATAATGAAGATAACGATTAACGGAAAAATAATAGAGTCTAAGCCTGAAGCTACTGTGCTAGAGGCAGCACTTAGTGCTGGTATCTACATACCTAATTTATGTTATCACCCTGACTTACCTCCTATAGCTGTATGCAGGCTCTGTATTGTAGAGATTGAAGGCATGAGAGGTTTCTCTGCATCTTGTACGACAAGAGTTAAAGAAGCAATGGTTGTTCGGACAGATAGCGACAAGATTCAGAAGCTTAGAAGATATATTTTATGGTTGATGTTAAGCGAACATCCTAAAGACCTAATAGAATCTTCTCAGTTTAAGAAAGTGCTTGATTGGGTGGGATTAGATGAGGCATTGCCGCATTCATTTCTAAAGAGCAAAAATATTCCTGTTATTTCAGAGGAGCCGTTATTTATCAGGGATTTGGATAGATGCATTTTATGTGGGCGTTGTGTAAGGATTTGTCAGGATATTAGAGGTATCGGTGCAATCGGTCTAGCCCAGCGTGGGATAGATACAATTGTAAGTACAGGTTTTAGTTCTTCCTTGAAAGATTCAGGATGTAAATTCTGCAGGGCATGCGTTGAAGTATGTCCCTCAGGGGCTTTGGTAGATAAAGAAGTTTATCTAGAAGATGAACGTGATAGAAAACTGCTCCCCTGTAATGATTCTTGTCCTGCGGGGATAGATGTTGCGCGATATCTGCGTTTAATTGCAGAAGGAAAATTTCAGGATTCTTTAGAGGTTATAAGGGAAAAAGTTCCCTTTCCTCATGTTTTAGGCTGTGTCTGCACACATCCCTGCGAAAATGCCTGTTTCAGAGGAGAAGTTAACGAGCCTATAGCGATAAGAGCGTTAAAAAGGTTTGTTGCAGAACTGGATTCCGGCCGCTGGCGTTCTAAAATAACAGCTGCTTCGGATACGGGTAAAAAAGTTGCAGTTGTGGGCTCCGGGCCATGTGGCTTAACTGCTGCCTGGTTTTTAAAAAAGCAGGGTCATTCGGTAACTGTTTTTGAATCTTTTTCCCAAGCAGGCGGGATGATGAGGACAGCAATTCCTAAATATCGCTTACCGCGGGATATTTTAGATAAAGAGATAGAAGATATAATTAATCTCGGTGTAGAGTTAAAAATTAATACAGAAATAACCTCGCTGGATGAATTGTTCCGGGAAGGATTTAATGCAGTTTTTGTTGCTACAGGTGCGTCTTGTAGTAGTAAGATGGGAATTCCCGGAGAAGATGATGTAAAAGTATTAGAGGGGTTAGCCCTTTTAAAAGCAATAAATTGCGGGGGGAATGTGGATATTACAGGAGATATTGCTGTAGTTGGAGGAGGCAATGTGGCAATAGATGTAGCCAGGAGTGTGTTACGGGCAGGAGCAAAAAGCGTTACTGTTCTTTATCGAAGGACGCGAAATGAGATGCCTGCATTAGAAGAAGAGATAGAGGAAGCCTTAGAAGAAGGAGTAAAAATAGATTTTTTAATAACTCCGCAAAAAGTTTTACCTGAAAAGAATAAATTGGGTATAGAATGTATTCGCATGCAGCTGGGTGAGCCTGATGCATCGGGGAGAAGAAGACCTGTTCCTATTGAAGGAAGTGAAGAGGTGTTTGGATTCGACAGGATGGTAATAGCAATAGGACAGAAACCCTTAGTGGATGAGAAGCTAAGCATTGCACTGGATAAAAAAGGTTATGTTGTTATTGAGGAAGAGACGTTCTTAACTTCTATAAAAAATGTGTTTTCCGGCGGCGATGTGGTAACAGGACCTGATTCTGTTATTGGGGCTATTCAGGCAGGAAGATGTGTGGCCAGGTCTATAGATAAGTATTTAGGCGGGGAAGGTGAGATTGAACAGAAGTTTATTCCTGATGAGGAAGAGTCGGGTTGCTTAGGAAGGGAAGATGGTTTTGCAGAAAGAAAAAGAGTTACAATGGATACTCTTGCTGTTAAAAAAAGGATTTCAGGTTTTTCTCAGGTAGAATGCGGTTTCGATGAAGAGAAAGCGCTGAAAGAGGCGAAGAGGTGCTTAAGATGCCAGTTAAGGCTTACGATTTCCAAAGCGTCATTACCACCTAAAAAGAATAATGATAAGAAGTGAAAAACAGTTCTTAAAAAAGGAGGTATGATTATGTCAGCGATAGGATATGTAAAAAATGTTCTTGAAGTAGTAAAAAAACGTAATCCAGGTGAGGAGGAGTTTCATCAGGCAGCAGGAGAGGTTTTAGAATCGCTGGTTCCTGTTATTGATGAACATCCTGAATTTGAAGATACGGCAATCTTGGAAAGGATAGTTGAGCCTGAGCGGCAGATTATTTTTAGAGTACCTTGGCAGGATGATAAAAGCAAGATGCACGTTAACCGCGGATTTAGAATTCAGTTTAACTCAGCTCTTGGTCCTTATAAAGGTGGAATTAGATTTCATCCTTCAGTTTACATAGGTATTATTAAATTTTTGGGTTTTGAGCAAATTTTTAAAAATTCACTTACCGGTCTTATGATGGGCGGAGGAAAAGGTGGCTCAGATTTTGACCCTAAGGGAAAGAGTGATTCTGAAGTGATGAGATTTTGTCAGAGTTTTATGACTGAACTTTATCGTCATATCGGTTCTGATACTGATGTTCCGGCAGGGGATATCGGAGTAGGAGGCAGAGAAGTAGGGTATATGTTTGGGCAGTGGAAGAGGCTTACCAATTTTTTTAACGGTATTTTAACTGGTAAAGGACTTGATTTTGGCGGTTCTTTAGTAAGGGTTGAAGCTACAGGATACGGCTGCGTATATTTCTGTGAAGAGATGCTAAAATCTAAAGGTGAATCCTTTGAAGGTAAAACTGTTGTAGTCTCAGGTTCGGGTAATGTAGCCATATATTCTCATGAGAAAGCAACCCAGTTGGGTGCTAAAGTGGTAGCAATGTCTGATTCCAGTGGTTTTATTTATGATCAGGATGGAGTTAATCTTGATACGGTGAAGCGGCTTAAGGAGATTGAGCGTAAACGTATAAAAGAATATGTCAAAGAACATAAGTTAGCCGAGTATCATGAAGGTTCAGGCGGGATCTGGGATGTAAAGTGCGATGTAGCCTTACCTTCTGCTACTCAGAATGAATTAGATGAAAAAGGAGCTTTAGCTTTAGTTAAGAACGGTTGCATTGCTGTTGCAGAAGGTGCTAATATGCCGTCTACTCCTGAGGCAGTAGAGGTATTTTTAAAGAATAATGTGCTTTTCGGCCCCGGTAAAGCTGCTAATGCAGGCGGAGTTGCAACATCAGGATTAGAGATGGCTCAAAATTCACAGCGTTTTAGCTGGAGTTTTGAAGAAGTGGATAAAAAATTACATCAAATTATGGTGGATATATATAATTCTACTAATGAGGCAGCCCAAAAATATGGTACACCGGGGAATTTTGTTAATGGTGCTAATATTGCAGGATTCTTAAAAGTGGCCCGTGCTATGATGGCGCAGGGTCTTGTTTAATTTTTCAGGTATAGGAGAAAGAGATGAATAAAGAAATTATCAAAAAAATGGGATTAACGCAGGAAGAATACAAAATGATTAAGAATAAGCTTAAAAGAGAGCCTAATTATACAGAATTAGGAATGTTTTCGGCTATGTGGAGTGAACATTGTTCGTATAAAAACTCTAAGAAGATTTTGAAATTATTTCCGATAACTGGTAAGCAAGTCTTACAAGGTCCGGGAGAAAATTCTGGTGTTGCTGATATCGGTGATAAAATAGGTGTTTCCATTAAAATAGAATCTCATAATCATCCTTCAGCTATTGCGCCTTATGAAGCTGCTGCGACTGGCGGTGGAGGTTGTCTAAGAGATGTTTTTACAATGGGTGCAAGACCCGTTGCTCTTCTGGGTTCTCTGCGTTTAGGCCAGCTTGCTAAATCCCGCACAAAATATTTGCTTAAAAAAATAACTAGTGGGTTTGTAGATTATGCAAACAAAGTCGATATTCCTGTTGTGGGAGGGGAGATATATTTCGATGAGTCTTATGAAGGTAATCCTTTGGTGAATGCTTATACGGTAGGAATTGTTAAACATAAAGATATTGTTATAGCAAGTGCTAAAGGAGTGGGAAGCTTGGTTCTTATTGTCGGACGTGCTACCGGTCGTGATGGTGTGGAAGGAGCTGCTTTAGCATCAACAGGATTGACCGAGGAAGCTCAAAAGATGACCAGTGCTGTTGCTATCGGAGATCCTAAGATAGGCAAGGTTTTACGTGAAGCGTGTCTGGAGTTAATTAAATCAGGTTTAGCTATTGGCATGCAGGATATGGGTGCTGCTGGACTTACATGTTCAACATCTGAGACTGCTTATAAAGCCGGAACCGGAATGGAGATAGATATAGATTTGGTTCCTAGATATGAGAAAGGTATGACTGGATATGAAATCATGCTTTCTGAGTCTCAGGAGAGAATGCTTGTGATAATTAAGTCAAAAAATTTAAAGCGTGTTGCAACTATTTTTAAGAAATGGAATGTGTCAGTGTCTGTTATCGGAAAAGTTATCAAAGAAAAAGTTGTGCGCGTAAAAGAGGGTGGTGAGGTAATTGCGGAAGTTTCGCCAGCTGCATTAGTTGAGGCTCCTGTCTATACAAGAAAATATAAAAAACCGGTCTATTTGGAAAAACTCAATACTCTAAATACGGAGAAAGTAAAACAACCCAAGAATTTTAGCAATATTTTGCTGAAACTCCTTGATACGCCCACAATACGGAGTAAATATTCTCTCTATAAAGCATCAAAGACTACGGCGAAATATATTTCTGTAAATGCCGGTTCAGATGCAGCGGTTTTAAATATTCCCGGTTCTAAGAAAAAAATAGCTGTAACTGTTGATAGTAATTCCACATATTGCCTGCTTGATCCTTATAAGGGGGGAATGATTGCTGTTAGTGAAGCTGCAAGAAACCTTGCTTGTTCAGGTGCCAGGCCATTAGCTGTTACCGATGGATTGAATTTTGGAAGTCCTTATGATGAAGGTGTTTACTGGCAGTTCAGGCAGTCGGTCTTAGGAATCAGCAAGGCTTGTGCTGAATTTGATACACCTATCATTAGCGGTAATGTCAGTTTTAATAATGAAAACCCTAAAGGTTCAATCGACCCTTCGCCAATTATAGGTATGGTGGGTGTAATAGATGAAGGAGTAAATCCAGTGACTCAGAACTTTAAAAGCTCCGGAGATATAGTTATTCTTCTTGGTAAGAATAAGCAGGAGCTTGGCGGCAGTGAGTATTTGAAGTCTATTCATGGTCTTAAAAAAGGTATTGCACCGAGCATTAACTTGGCACTTGAGAAGAGGTTACAGAAAATGTTACTTTCTTTGGCTAAAGCAAAACTTATTCTTTCTGCTCATGATTGTTCTGAAGGCGGGTTAGCTGTAGCTCTAGCTGAGAGTTGTATTTCTGGTAAAAAATCAGTTGGTGCAGCAGTTAGTTTGAATACTCGAATAAGAAATGATGCTCTTTTATTCGGAGAAACTCAATCCAGGGTGGTTGTATCATGTAAGCAAAAAGATGTTAAAAAAATTCAGGAAATTGCCAAAAAAAATAATGTGCCCTTGCAGGTGATAGGCAAAACCGGTGGAAGCAGTTTAAAAATAACTAATGCTGGTAAAGAATTAGTGAATACAACTGTTGTAAAACTTTCCAAAGCTTGGTTAAAATCTTTTTAACGATTAACTGTAGAAATAGAACTTAAAAAGCGCCCTTTTAAAAGGGCGCTTTTTGTTAACTAATCAGGGACGAATTAGGTTGCGCAATATAGGCAACTGGTTTAAAATTTAAAAAAGTACAAGGAGGACAAATATGGCAGGAAAAAAATTGAGTAAAACTGATGTTTCAAGGTTAATCAGAGAGAATGATATAAAATTTATCCGGCTCTGGTTTGCTGATATTACAGGTCAAATGAAGGGTTTTACTGTCGTTCGTGAGGAGTTAGATCATGCCTTAGAAGATGGAATGGGTTTTGACGGTTCTTCGATCAAAGGATTTGCCCGCATAGATGAGTCTGACATGATTGCCATGCCTGATACATCCACTTTTACAATCCTGCCATATCGACCTAAAGAGGAAGCAGTTGCAGGAATGCTTTGTGATATCTTAAATCCTGATAGAACTCCCTATCAGGGAGATTCTCGTTATATTTTGAAAAAGACCTTAGATAGAGCGAAAGAGAAAGGATTTATTTTTAATATAGGTCCGGAGTTAGAGTTTTTTATATTTAAAGATGATAAGTCTACTCAAATTCTCGATGAAGGAGGGTATTTTGACGTTACAACATTAGATGCCGGTAATGAAGTTAGGCGTGAAGTAATGTTAACTTTGGAGCATATGGGTATTCATGTTGAATATGCTCACCATGAAGTTGCACCGTCTCAGCATGAAATTGATTTACGTTTTACAGATGCAATGAATATGGCAGATATTGTCATGCTTTATAGAATGGTTGTTAAAGAGATTGCTCAAAAACATGGATTATATGCTACATTTATGCCTAAGCCGATATATGGAGTGAATGGGTCAGGTATGCATGTGCATCAATCGCTTTTTAAAGGCAGCAGCAATGCTTTTTTTGATATTAATGATGAACATCATCTCTCCAGTGAGGCGAAAAGTTACATTGCCGGTATCCTAAAGCATGCCAAAGAGATTACCTTGGTGTGTAATCAATGGGTTAATTCCTACAAGAGGCTTGTTCCCGGCTATGAAGCTCCAGTATATATATGCTGGGGAAGGAAAAATAGAAGCACTTTAGTTAGAGTTCCCATGTATAAGCCAGGTAAGGAAAAAGCAACACGCATTGAATTTCGCTCACCTGATCCGGCTTGCAATCCTTATCTTGCTTTTGCTAGTATGCTGGCAGCAGGATTAAAAGGAATGGAAGAAAATTATGTTTTACCCGAGCCTTTAGAAAGAGATGTTTATAATCTTACCTCTGAGGAAATGCAGGAGCTGGGAGTTGAGTGTCTTCCGGGAAGTTTAATTGAGGCGATTGAGATTTCTGAGGGCAGTGAGTTTCTTAAAGAAACGCTGGGGGAACATATATTTTCCAATCTTATTATGAGTAAAAAGATTGAGTGGGATGAATATAGAAAAAGGGTTCATGAATATGAGACAGAGAATTACCTTCCTGTTTTATGAAAACCTCCTATAAAGAGCATATACATGCTTTAAGTAAGATCAGTAAGGCTATTACATCGGATTTATACTTGGAAGATATTCTTAAGCTGATAGTTACTTTAACTGCAAGTGTTTTGCATGCCAAAATTTGTTCTCTCTGGCTTTTGGATGAGGAAAAAAGTGAGTTAAAAATAAGGGCTACTCAGGCAATGAGTAAGGAATATTTAAAAGAGAGAATTTTAAAAGTTGGTGAAGGAATAGTAGGGTTAGTTGCTCAAGAGAAAAGTTTTTTAAGTATTCAGAATGTATTAGATGAGCCTAAATATAAAGAGAAAAAATTAGCCAAAAAGGAAAAATTAGTATCCATGCTCAGTGTGCCTATGATGGTTAAAAATAGGGTTATTGGAGTAATCAATCTTTATACAACTACGTTGCATAAATTTACTAAAAGTGAAATGGCTTTAGTAAGCATGGTTGCAGATCAGGCTGCTGTTGCAATTGAAAACACAGAGCTTTTTGTTCGGGCTCAGATTGCCCAAGCTGAACTTGAGGCGCGCAAAAAGATAGAGCGGGCAAAAGGTATATTGATGAAAGAGCAAAACCTGGATGAGGATCAGGCGTTTGCTTTAATGCGTAAGACTAGTATGAATAAACGTGTTTCAATGAAAAATATTTCCGAAGCCATAATACTTTCCTATGAAATTGGAAAACCTAAAAAAATTGGAGGTAAATTGTGAAGGCAATAAAGCAGTTGTTTTTTGTAATATTATATTTAGTTTTTATCTCTACTGTTGCTCAAGCCATAACTATTGATGAATTAGGGAAGACGACAGTATACATACGTGAGCAGTTTAATTCTTATGAGATGAAGGGGGGCAGGAAGTATGAAATTTGGTTCAAAGATACTCAGACCGGTGAGTTAACTCCTAAACTTATTACTAAGCAGGGCACTGGATTTTTAGTGGTACATAACAAGCATATTTACATTGTGACTGCAGCTCATGTTGCAAAAGACATGTCTAATAAGGCGGAGATAATATGGAATACAGCATCGGATGAGACAAGAATTTTTACCATTGAAGATTTAGAGAAGAAATTGCCTTATTCTAAGTGGTTTTTTCATACTTTTGCAGATATAGCAGTTCATCCCTTTGGTTTTACTGAGAAAACAGAGCATATTTTAGTTCCTGAAGAATTGTTTATAAAGAAAAACGAGGTTGCTTCTTTAGGGACTAAGGTTTATGTTTTAGGTTTTCCATTAAATCTTGGTTTACATGATACTTTAAGTCCTATTTCAAAGAAGGCTGAGATAGCAAGCTGGATAACAACCATTGATTATCCCAATATAAGATTAGATGCAAAGTTTATTCTTTTAGATGAAGATTTAGCCGTTGGTTATAGCGGAGCGCCTGTTTTTATCTCTCCTGAGCCACAGATGCAAGGGAATAAGATTGTTCTTACCAATTCTCCTCCAAAACTAATCGGGATTCAAAGCGGAACTATTGCAGATCAAACTGGAGGAAAAATCTCTCTAGTGGTTCCGATACCCTACCTGGATGAAATTTTTTCCTCAGAAGAGTTTAAGAAATATAAAACGCAGATTGGTATAGAGTAGTCTCTAGGATATTGTTTGATCTCTAAAATTTAATCTGGATTTAGTAAATATTTTTTGCTTGACATAATGATACTATTTAAGTATCATTATAGAAAAAGGAGGTGAATCATGAAAAATTTATTTGTAAGCATCGTTAGTGTTACTAGTGTGCTTTTATTTATGCACATAGCATATACAGGTTGCCCTTTTAGACAAAAGGTTGCTACATTCGCAGCAGAGGGGCAGTCTAACAGCTATCCAATAGTGAGTAATGCAAATAGTAGTGAAGGCACAGGTTATAAGTGTAGACAAATAGGCTCTGGTTTAAAAAGTAATGTTAACTATTCAGAATCTGGTAAACATATGATAAATAATCAATGTTCAAAGGCGGAGTAACTTTGATATAATAAACAATAAGGAGGTGTAGATATGAATAGAACCATTAAATTTATGCTTAGAGCAGTTGCCCATTGTAAAGAAGGCTGTGGTATAGTGTCCTGGGTATGACGTTAAACTACCCTTTTTTATAGAGATAATATATGAACTTAATAACACGTGATACAGATTATGCCATGCGCGCGCTTTGTGTAATGGCGAGGAGTAGGGAGAAAATAATTTCTGTTGATGAATTGGTGAGAGAGACAAAAATTCCCCGTCCCTTTTTAAGAAAAATATTGCAGGTTTTAAATAAAAAAAGTATTGCAAAATCCTATAGAGGTAAGGGGGGAGGATTTTCTCTAATAAAAAACCCTTCGAATATTTGTCTGGCGGATATTATGCGTGTTTTTCAAGGAGAGTTTAAATTAAGCGAGCATATGTTTAAGAAAAAGAAATGTCCTAGGGTAAAGAAGTGTAATTTAAAAAAGAAGTTAGATGAAATAGATGGATATGTTCAAGAGCAATTAGCATCTATTACAGTTGCATCAATAAAATGAATGTTTTATTTTTTCAATATTTTTAAGCATATTTGAACAGTGTGACGTAAACAAAGAATGTGTATTTAAACGATGTTGTTTTAGGACTTGACAGCTTAAAAGAACAGTGTTAAAAACTATAGTAACGATGTGGTTAAACGAGTTAAGTATTGCCCGGCTCTGGGGTGGAAGTCGGGCTTTTTTATTGAGCACATAACTTAAGAAGAGGCAGCGCTCTTAAGTTATAAGGTGCGAAATATCCCGAAGATTTTCTTCGGGATGGAGAAGATTAAGCTAAGTGATCAAACCGAATTATCCTGTTGTTTAGCGGGATACTATAGAGGTATGTTATGATAGTATCAAAATTAAACGAACTGCTTAAAAACGCTACATTTATAGATGTTGCTACTTGCGATTTTGAAGGCAGACCTAATGCTGCACCAAAATTTTTATTAAAACATGAGGGAAACTGTATCTATCTTATTGATTATACAATCGGAAAGACTTATTACAATATTAATATCAATCCTAAAGTATCACTTCCTGCTATGAACTTTGATACTTTAAATGGCTATCAGATAAACGGTGACTGCGAGATTATTGAGAAGGGACCAGAGTATGAAAAGCTTACTAAGAAACTTCACGAGAGAGTTAAAAATTTATCTGTTGAGCGGCTGGTTTCAGGGATAAAAGAAGAAAAACCGCATGTCAATTTTGAAATAACATTTCCTAAGAGTGTTATAATATTCAAAGTTATAGTTAAAGAGATTGTTGAAATCGGTTCTACAGGAGGGCTTAGGCGAGAGAAGGTTAGATGAAAAAATCTCAAAAAATCATGATTTGGTTTTTACTTATTATTGTAATAGGGGGTTTGTTTTATCCGCTATTGGGTTATTTAGTTGTGGGAATGATGGCTTTCTTTTTGACGCTTTCATATTTTAAGGGACGTTACTGGTGCTGGAATTATTGCCCCAGGGGTGCATTGTTAGACGGACTTATATCCAAGGTAAGTTTCAAAAAGCCGTTGCCTAAAATATTTACTAAAATGTGGTTTCGCTGGCTCGTATTTGTTGTATTTATTAGTGTGTTTTTATTGCGTATTATTCACATAGGAGGGGATTTATTTGCTATAGGTGCAATGTTTGTTTCTATGTGTTTAATTACTACTATTGTTGCTATTGTTTTGGGGGTATCGACAAAACAGAGAGCGTGGTGTGCAATTTGTCCAATGGGTACTTTGCAGGATAAAATGGGTAAAATTTTCCATTAAGTATATATTATTTAATGTCTATTTTCTAAATTAGAATGTATCTATTTTCTCAAAGCAAAAAAGTATTTTATGCGTGATTTTACAAAAGGCAATATTCTTAAAAGTTTAATTCTTTTTTCTCTGCCGATAATTATCGGTGATATCTTACAAGGGATATATACTATCGTAGATGCTGTATGGGTTGGCCGGCTCATAGGTTATGAGGCTTTAGCAGCAGTATCCGCAAGTACGCCGTTGATTTTCTTTCTACTATCCTTAATTATCGGAATAAATGCATCAACGAATATACTTGTTGCACAGTCTTTTGGTGCCAAAAATAATGATTTGTTATCTAAAGTTTTGACTAATTCGTTTCTAACTGTTGGTGTTTCCTGTGTGTTTATATCTTGCATTAGCATTATCTTTGCCCGTAATCTTTTAAAAATTATCAATACTCCCGTAAGTATCATGGAAGATGCATATATCTATCTCATTATAATTCTGGGTGGATTAATACTGCAGGCGGCGTATTACTGGTTCAGTGTGGTTTTAAGAGGCCTTGGCAACTCTAAAACACCTTTGATTCTTCTTTGTATGTCAGTTGTTTTGAATATCGTTATTACCCCGCTTCTTATTGTTGGAGTTGGACCATTGCCGGAATTGGGAATTGCAGGTTCGGCTTTAGGTACTGTTATATCAACATTAATTACAACAGTTATAGGATATATTTATTTGATTAGGAAAAACCAGTTCTTAGATATTGCAAACTGGCATTTGAAATTTGATAAGCAGATTATAAAGAAAATTTTTAGTCTTGGAATCCCGATATCGTTTCAAATGTTTATAAAATCATTAAGTGCACTTTTGCTTGTAGCCTTAGTTAATACTTTTGGCCCTGCGGTTATTGCGACATACGGTATTGGAATAAGATTGGATATGTTTGCATTTATGCCGGCACTTTCAATTGGAATTGCAGTTTCTTCAATGGTTGCTCAAAATTTGGGGGCGCGAAGGATAGAACGTGTGCCGACAATTTTAAAATGGGCGCTTTTATTCTCACTTTGTATAGCAGGAATTGTTTTTGCATTTTTAAATATATTTTCACATAGAATTGCAGCTCTTTTTACACAAAACCCTGAGGTAGTGGTCAATACTATACGTTATATAAGCATTGTTAGTTTTGGATACATTTTATTTGCAATAATGTTTTCTTTTCATGGTGTTATAAGGGGGGCGGGGGATATAAAGATCCAATTGCTTTTTACTTTTATTTCTTTAATTGTTTTCAGGATACCTTTTGCGTATTTTCTTGCAAATCATACAATGCTAAAGGAAGCAGGTATCTGGATAGCGATTCCGGCTGGTGTTTTTGTTGCCACAGTTTTGAATTTAGTTTACTATCTAAGCGGTCGCTGGAAACACAAGATGCTTCTTTAAAAATTTAAAACCTTACTTGACATAATTATCCTTATATTTAACAATAATTGACACAATAGAATTGCCTCAAAAATGGTTTTGATTTATAATTAGACTGTTTTGTTGGCACAGATTAGGCGAGTAATTAAAAGTATTATTTAAATGCTAGGGAGATTTTATTATGATGCGAACTGCAAATCCGGCACTTAATTCTAAGACATTTACCCATATCGGTGCTTTTGCTGACTCAAAAGTTATGACGCTTCAGGGAACGGTTAATAAAACTTTTATTTTATTATTTTTAACAGTATTTTCTGCATCTTTTGTTTGGAATAAATTTTTTGCATTCGGAAACCCTGCTGTAGTTATGCCCTGGATGTGGGGGGGGATGTTTGGTGGTTTTATTGTTGCAATAATTACAGTGTTTAAAAAAGAATGGGCGCCTATGACTGCGCCTATATATGCATTGTTAGAGGGGTTATTCTTAGGAGCTATTTCAGCTATATTTGAAGCGCGGTTTCCAGGGATTGTTATGCAGGCGGTTGTATTAACGTTCGGGACATTATTTTGCCTTCTGTTTGCTTATAAGTCAGGTTTAATTAAACCAACTGAGAATTTTAAATTGGGAGTAGTCGCTGCAACAGGTGCGATTGCACTATTTTATTTTGTATCAATAATAATGGGTTTTTTTGGCGTTAATTTCAGTATAATGCACAGCAGCTCTCCTTTAAGTATAGGTTTTAGCGTTGTTGTTGTTATTATTGCAGCGTTAAATTTGGTTTTAGATTTTGATTTTATCGAACGTGGATCAGAATCAGGAGCACCGAAATTTATGGAATGGTATGCGGCATTTGGGCTTTTGGTCACTCTTATCTGGCTATATATTGAGATACTTAGATTGTTGTCAAAGCTTTATGGTCGCAGGGGTTAAAATAAAAATTGGAGGTTAAAATGGATATTCAGGAAGTAACGGTGCTTGATTTAAATGTGGAGAAATTCATTGAAGAAAAGGTAGCAGAAATTGCTGCTATTGTTGGTGATGGAATAGCTATTAATGCTCTTTCCGGAGGAGTGGATTCATCAGTGGTTACAATTTTAGCCCATCGTGCATTAGGGAATAAGTTAAAGACTTACTTTATAGATAACGGTTTAATGAGGGAAGGCGAACCTGAGTATATCGTTGGGCTTTTCAAAGAACTGGGTGTTTCTGTTGAACTTGTTGATTCAAAAAAAGAATTTTTCTCTGCTTTAAGCGGTATTACAGAACCAGAAGAGAAAAGGGAAGCCATAACTCATGCTTTTTATAAAGTTGTTTTTGGCAACCTTGTTTTAGAAAGTGGTGGAAGATATCTTCTCCAGGGTACCAATTATACTGATGTTGAGGAAACCATTGCGGGTGTAAAAAGGCAGCATAACATATTAGAGCAGCTTGGAATAGATACCGAACAGCAATATGGGTATAAGGTATTAGAGCCATTAATACAGCTCAGGAAAGATTCTATTCGTGAGCTTGGGAAGGTGCTGGGATTACCTTTAGAGATTTATAACAGGCCTCCATTCCCGGGGCCGGCTTTATCAGCTCGGATTATTGGTGAAGTGACATCCCAGAGGATTGTAACTGTTCGGCATGCGACCAAAATAATTGAAGAAGAATTAGCTGATATTGATGCATTCCAATGCCTTGGGATATTGCATGAAGATAGAGTTACAGGGGTGCGTGAAGGTAAGCGTGATTTCGGTTTACAAATAGAAGTAAGGTGCTGGGATAGTGTAGATGCCAGAGTAGCATCGCCTACAAATTTACCTTTTGATTTATTGAGGAAGTTGGCCGATAGAATTACAAATGAGGTAACAGGGGTAGTGAGTGTGACGTACAATATAGCCCAAAAACCACCTTCGACTATAGAGGCAGTATAATAATTACGGATTTAATTAAAAATTCCCAGGCTAAAGTATATTGCGAATCCTATGAGGATTATCGCACAAGCACAAAGTATTGCTTTGTAAATTTTATCTGATAATAAGTTGCGTCCTTTGCTTATTGTAAAGGAAACAATGCTATACCATCCTAAATCTGCTGTGATATGTCCTAAGAAAAAGACACCCAGTGCAACAAATCCTGTTTTTTGAGCGCTAAGAACGAATCCTAAACCTATTGTGAGCCACCATATTGTCCAATAAGGGTTGGCTATGCTCATTGTTATACCCAGAAGAGTAAGGTTTGATGATTTTTTTTGTTTAGTTTGTAGATCTAGAGACATAGAAGGTAGATTGCATAATATATTTAAGCCAAAAATTAATAAGATAAATGTACCTAATAAAGATATTGTTTTCGTTGTGAGGGCATTGTCTATGAAACGGTTGAGGCCTAAAACAATTATAATTACCATTGCAATTTCCAGTATAGCGTGACCCAGGATAATTAAAGGGCCCGTTTTAAAACCATGTTTTGTACTCTGGTAAATAACAGTTGCAAGTAGTGGTCCGGGAACCAATGCTCCGGAAAGGGCTATAGTGAAAGAGACAATAAAGATTGATAAATAATCCATAGTTTGATTTTACTCTTTTGGGTTTAATTTAGCAATTTTAAGCTGGATAATAAAATACAATGAAATGTTGATAACTTAAATATTTTGGATTACACTGTAATATGTTGTTTAAGATATGAACATTAGAAAGGTTTTTTATTTATTATTGGTGGCGTTGTTTTTTCAGGGATGTGCAGCTTTTCAATCTATACATTATGGAGAGGAATATTCTCCTCCTACCCATGTAGAAAATATTCAATTATTTTCTTATAATCCCGAAAAAGGATATGTTGAATTGGGGCAAGTGACTGTTTTTGGTGTTACACATTCTAATCGCATTCATATGCTCGGTAGGTTGAAAGAAATGGCAGCTGAAATGGGTGGGGATGCGGTTGTTTTGCAGGAAAGAAAAACGCCATTGTATACACCTAAGCCTATTGTGGGTACCGTTATTAAATGGCAGCAGGAGCAATTATAAAGGAGGTAAGATATGATACTAATTGTTAAGACAATAGGAATATTATTGGTTGCTTTAGGAGTAGTTTTTCTGGTTAATCCTGAAAAACTGAGGCGATTTATTGGGTTTTGGAAAAAAAATAGTAAAATTTATATAGCCGGTGTTTTACAGCTTTTGTTCGGAATCATTTTTTTATCCGTATCTTCTGTTAGCGGCTGGTTTATACCTTTTCTCGGGGTTTTATCTATTATTAAAAGTATCTTAACTTTTGCTATCGGTTCTAATGGAATAAAAAAGATTATTGATTATTGGCTTGTAAAACCCGATTCTGTTTTGCGTTGGGCAGCTGTTGCTTATTTAGTTATTGGTATTTTAATTATTTATTCTGTATAATTTGAGAATTCAGTAAGAGGATAAAAGCATATGGGACATAGTAAAGACGAAAAGCGAAAATACATAAGGCTTGAGGTTGATGCTGTAATAGGTGTGTCTGTTGCAGATGATGCTCAAGAATCATCTTTTGAGGGGTTTTCTGCGTCTGCAAAAAATATAAGTGCAGAAGGAATTTGTTTTGTCTCAGATAAACAACTTGCTGTAGGAGGGATATTAAAAGTAAAGGTGGTGTTGACAGAAGGTTCAGAACCTTTTTTTTTGAAGGGGGAGGTTAAATGGTCTAATTCTGTTCCAAGAGGAGATAAAACAGTTTTCGATATCGGTGTTAAGATTCTGGATATTGATAAAAATGATGAACAGAGATTTACGAGTTATGTTTGTTCAAAAATGTCAGAGGTGCTTAGCAAGTATTTACACCTCTGATTCTTATGATTATATTTATGTTTTTGAATACAGATAGGGAGGCGGAATTATGTTAAAAAACTTGATAGAGCAGATTTTTTGGGGCAATAGTGTTTTAGAATATATTACATGTGCAGTGGTATTTTTACTAATTTTAATAGCTGTTAAGATTTTAAAATTTGTTGTATTACGCCATCTCAAAAATCTTGCACAGAAGACATTAACGACTATTGATGACTTTTTTGTTTCTGTATTTGGTAAAGCAATTTTACCGTTATTATATTTTGGTTCTTTTTACATCAGTTTAAAGATGTTAACTCTTGCACCGGTATTAGTACAAAGCGTTAATGTTATCGCATTGGCTTTGTTGACGGTATTTGTGGCTCGTTTTATGACAATGTTTGCAAATTATGGATTTACAGTTTATTTGAAGAAGCGGGGTAAGGATACCACTTTAGAGCGTAGTCTGGATAGTACTCTTAAGATTATAAAATTTATTATTTGGGCGCTAGCGATTATGTTTTTCCTGGATAATTTAGGGTTTAAAATATCAACAGTTATTGCAGGGTTAGGTATTGGAGGTATTGCCATAGGTTTAGCCGCCCAGGCTGTTTTAAAAGATTTATTCAGTTATTTTTCGATAATATTTGACAGGCCATTTGAAGTAGGAGATTTTATTATCGTGGGGGATTATCTTGGGACAGTG
Source organism: Candidatus Saelkia tenebricola (assembly GCA_030765145.1). GTDB lineage: Bacteria > Omnitrophota > Gorgyraeia > Kaelpiales > Kaelpiaceae > Saelkia > Saelkia tenebricola. The sequence continues at coordinate 27,081 of JAVCDA010000051.1, forward strand.
GATTATATTGGAGCTAAAACTACACGGATTAAAAGCTTGAGCGGTGAACAGGTTATTTTCTCTAATACAGATCTTACTGATTCCCGGGTTCGTAACTATAAAAGAATGGAACAAAGGAGAGTGGCTTTTAAATTCGGTCTTATTTACCAGACATCTCTTACTCAATTAAAAGAAATTCCTAATATTGTTGAAGATATTATTAAAAATATTGATGATACTGTTTTTGATAGAGCACATTTTTTCTCTTACGGGGATTATAGTCTTATCTTTGAAGTTGTCTATTATGTTGTGGGTAGTGATTACAATAAGTATATGGATACTCAGCAGAAGATTAATTTTGATTTATATGAAGAGTTTGAAAAGAAAGGTATTGAATTTGCATATCCGACTCAAACACTATATATAGATAAAACTAACACTTGATACGGGGAATGATAGATAGGCTTTATAAGTTTACAATGTTTATCTTCACAGTTTCTGTGATTATATCTTTTTTTCTGCCTTGGATAAGTGTTAACACGCAGCCGGTTGGAAAAGTTACGACAGCTCTAATTACCAAAGATGATGCTTCTTTTACTAAAATAAGCGGTTTTAGGATTCCAATACTTGCAAGCAGTGAAGATGTGCGTCTTATTGTGAGCATCGCAAGGATATTTAATCCTTCGATACAGGATGTAGAGAAAAAAGTTTGGTTTCTTTGGTTTGTTCCAGTCTTAGCATGGTTTATTTTTCTTCTATCAGGTCGATTTTATAAGAGTAGGTTTATAAATCTTGCCTATACGATTATAGGTTGCGGGATTTTTTTGATCTCTTTTTATGAAATACAAACTGCTGATTTAGAAAATATCATTCTAAAAATCAAAATTGAATCGGGGTTTTGGTTTACCATTTGGGCTTATTTAGGTATAGGAATACTAGGACTTTTGCGTTTTGAAACTCTATCTTCTAAGAAAAGAAAGTGGTAACTTATTATCTTAAGTAAATATCGTCAATACAGATAGTACCTTCTTTCTCAGTTGCTAATGAGTCTTCAAATACGATTACAAACTCCCTCAAACCTGACAGTTCTTTTATCCTGATGTCCTTAAGGGGAATAATTATTTCCTGCCATTCATTAGATACGTTGTTAACGTAGAATATCCCAGTTTCTCTTTTTGAATTCTTCAGTTCTATTTTAAATACTTTAGTAAATCCCATTCTTTCATTGCCCTTTACACGGAAACTCAAGGTTTTATAACAAGATGCATCTAAGTTATTCAATCTTGTCCAGAATCCGTTGAAAGCAGGGTTGGGAGAATTGACATCATAATGGATCTCTATGAAGAATCCTTTTTTATTACCGTTTTGTATATCAGCTATGAAACTTTCGGTAGCAGTTTGAGTATAATCATTAGGGTCTTTATCCCAGCAACCAAAGTCTTCGCCAAGGTTGTTTGGTTTTTTCCCAGAGTTAAAATCTGCGATTAAAATAGGATAATATGCTACATCTGGACAAGTATCTTCTTTTACTTGTTCTTTCTGTTGTAATTTCGATGCCTCTTGCGCTTTGCGTTCTGTTTCTTTTTGTGCTCTGAGCGCGATTTCTTCTTGTGCCCTGCGTTCGGTTTCTTCTCTAATCTTGCGGTCTGCTTCTTCTTGTGCTCTGCGCTCTTTTTCCAACTCTTCTCTAAGCCTTGCTATTTCGGATGCATTTTCTATTCTATCTCTTTCATCGTCTCGGAGCATATAGCCCTCATTTCCCCAAAACTCACCTTTACTTTGAAATGGTGCCCAAGAACAACTGGTTAACAGAAAAATTGCCAATACAAGACACAAAATACCTTTAGTCATCATATCACCTCCTCGTAGTATAGGTTTATTTCCCATCGTAGGTAGTTTATTTTTTTTGTCAATAGTAAAATGTATTGAGTTTAAATGTGAAATTGTTTAAAATATAAACATGGATAATTTCTTTATAGAGAAAAGAATTTATTACCATGACACCGATTGTGAAGGGGTGATTTACTATGCCAATTATCTGAAACATTTGGAAGAAGCTCGCACAGAATTTTGTTTTAAAAATGGTATCGATTTAAAAATGTTTGGTCAAGAGGGGATATATTTTGTTGTTGCGCGTGTTGAAATTGACTATAAAGCAACAGCTGAATATGGCGATAAGATAAAAATTACTGCACGTGTAGAGGAGGTTAAAAGATCTTCGCTTGTATTTTACCAGGAGGTAAAGAAAGTGGATTTAGTCCTTGTTAAAGCTAAGACCATATGGGTTTGTGTGTCGAGTGCTTTTAAGCCCCGGTCAATTCCTGATGAAGTTAAAAATATCTTATCTGGTTAATATCTTATACTTTTTATTTTGCAAGTGTAATTAGATCAAATATGCAATATGGCTATTAAGTTGTTAGTATATGCAGGGATTACGTTTGTTTTTTTTATTGGGTACATGAAACATCTTGAAAGTCGAAGTATTTTTTTCCCGGCCAAAGAAATAGAACTTAGTCCTAAGGATATTAATTTATCTTTTGAAAATATTAATATTAGGACACCTGATGCTATAGGAATACATGGTTGGTTTATTCCACATGACGAAGCAGAATATACAGTGCTTTTTTTTCATGGAAATGGAGGTAATATAGGCCATAGATTGGATAAAATAATGTTGCTTAATCGGTTAAAACTCAATTTGTTTCTTATCGACTATAGGGGGTATGGAAAAAGTCAAGGCAGATCTACAGAGCAAGGGGTATATATTGATGCTCAAGCAGCTTATGACTATTTAATAAACACTATCAATGTAACGCCAGATCAGATTATATTGTATGGGGAATCATTAGGTGCGGCTGTAGCAATTGAACTTGCTTTAAAAGTTGAAATTAAAGCTCTGATCACAGAAGGAGCATTTAGCAGTGTTAAAGATATAGCGAAGAAAATATACCCCTTAATGTCTCGATTTCTTATTACGAATAAATTTGATTCTATAAATAAGATTGATAAAATAAATGTCCCTAAGCTATTTATTCATGCTCGAGATGATAATACCGTACCTTTTGAACTGGGGAAGAGGCTTTATGATAAGGCACATGAACCGAAGAATCTGGTTCAATTAACAGGTGGTCATGATGAGGCTTTTTTAGATTCCCGAGATAAATATGTCGATTTTATAAGCTCATTCATAAATAGCTTTTGAGAATTAAATCGTTGACTATCAACAATAAGTAAAATCTGGAGGGATACCAAAGTGGACGAATGGGCCTCACTCGAAATGAGGTGTTCTGAGTAATCGGAACCGGGAGTTCAAATCTCCCTCCCTCCGCCATTAAACCATTTATTGTTTAAATGTATAGAACAAATGTGGGGAATTTTTGTTTTGTGTACATTTTGTGCCTATTTTAAAAAAACCTCTTAATTTGCAATAGATAGGAATATATGGCATAAATAAATATAAGAGGAGTTTAGTTAAATTATGAAATATTATAAATTTAAGATTACTTTGTGGGCGTGTTTTATTTCAGTAAGTTTTGTTGTTTGTTTTTCCAATGTTTCTTTTGCCAGAAGGATCAAAGGAATATCAACGCAGGTTGATAATTTTGGAACAGTTACTCATTACGAAAGTTATGAGGGTAGCCTTAGACCAACAAGAATTGTTGATAGATTTGGACATCTCCTAGAAAGCTATTATTACGAAAATTCTGAATTGGACAGAGTAGTAACAACAAATATTAAGACAGGAGAAGAGATAGAACTGCGCATAGAGAAAAGCGAAGAAAGTTCTAGACGGCAGGCAAGTATATATATTGCAGGGGAATATGCGGGGTTTAGAAGTTGGGAAATTAGCAATAATTGGTTAATATTTGGTGATATCAGTATGGACGAAGAAAAACGTCAAGAAGGTATTGGTTCAAGTGTAGCAAATTGGATTATGCGATATTCAAATATGGTCGAAGGAATTGACATGGCGGGATCTTTTACTTCAGCTACTTGTCCTAATAATTTTACAGCTCAAAATCCTCTAATAATTTCTATCATGAGGCATCTTGCAATACCAGAAACGACTATTTATGCTGCACCTGATATTGTAGGCGTAATAAAGCTGGGAACCAATTTGAACAATACTGAGCTTATTAGAGCTGTTGGAGCGTTTTTCATTGGTAAAGCAGATGATAGAAATTTTGGAATTGAAATGTGTGAAATAAGAATTGATGGTAATGAAGTGGTTTTTTCGGAAGAACCATCAATCTTATCTCCGGGAACAGAACTGAATGATTTTGAAGTTCTTGACGATTGGAGGGTAGTGTTAAATGGAGAAGTTATCGGTCAAATCAAATCTTTCCCTATGGATTTAAGTGTCAGCGGAGAGATAAATCCAATTCATATTTTTATAGATGAAGAAGGTAGAGTAGTTCAGTATTAAGTAGTAAAAGTTGTTAATCAATAAAAGTAATAATAGAAAGTTGAATTGAAAGCAAGCATGCGTACTTGATATTGTTGTGACCAAACGGTGTCTATCTTATACCAAAACATTCGTATTTAATAAATTTTAGAATATTATCTTGACGGATTTGTTCTTTCAGGTAATATGTTGCCTATGTAACGGTGAGATGTGCAATAGCAGTATAAATCATACAAAGACGTTTGAGAAGAAAAGTGTCTTTTTTTTGTAGGATGATAAGGGAGATTAAAAAATGGTTGTACAAAATGTAATTTTCTTGCTTATTGGTGGATTGGGATTTTTCTTTTTTGGCATGCAGATTATGTCAGAAGGGTTAAAAAAAATAGCAGGTGAACGTCTTAAATCAATTCTAAAAGTAGTTACAAAACTTCCTATAATAGCTGTATTAACCGGAGCTGTAGTGACTTGTCTTATTCAATCTTCCAGTGCAACTAGCGTAATGGTTATAGGGTTTGTAAATGCTGGTCTTCTCTCATTGAGGCAGGCCATAACCGTTATAATGGGTGCCAATATAGGGACGACTTTTACCGCATGGCTTGTTTCTTCCATGTCAGTTTTTAAAATAACTCATTATGCTCTTCCGCTTGTTGGTATTGGTTTTGCCATTAGTACTTTCGGTAAAACAAAAAATGCTAAATTTTGGGGGCAGGTGATAATGGGATTCGGCATTTTATTTATAGGATTGAGCTTTATGAAGGATGCTTTTCAGCCGTTTAAAGAAAGCCAACGCATGAAAGATATATTTGTCACTTTTAGCAATAATCCTCTTTTAGGAATTTTAGTGGGGATAATTTTTACCGTATTGCTGCAGAGTTCAAGTGCTACTATAGCCATAGTTCAGGTATTAGCGTTTAATGGGCTGATAAGCTTTTCTGCAGCTATACCCATCATATTAGGAGATAACATCGGAACCACTATTACTGCTCAGTTGGCTGCTGTAGGCACAAATATTAATGCTCGGCGGACTGCTATGTCGCATACGCTATTTAACATAATAGGTGTTTGCTATATGTTGGTTTTTATATATAACGGTTGGTTTATAAGGTTGATAAATTTTATCATTCCGGGTGATATAACTTTAAAAAATGTTATGTTTTATATAGCTGTTTCACATAGTTTTTTCAATATTGTAAATGCTTTGGTTTTTTTGCCATTTGTTAATAAATTGGAGAAAGTATGCATATGGATAATTCCTAAGAAAAAGGATACAATTGAAATAGGTCCGCAATATTTGGAGAAACATTTATTAGCGACGCCTTCCATAGCTATAGACCAAGCGCGTAAAGAGACTGTTCGCATGCTTGCTGTAGCGGCTAAGTCGGTATCAACTGCTGTAAAAATATTTATGGAAAAGAATCTGAGCGATGTAAAATCGGTTTGTGAAATGGAACAAACAGTTGATAGTCTGCAGTCAGAAATAACGCAGTATCTTATTGAAATTTCCCAAAGAAATCTCAGCCATATAGAGTCAGAGGAACTGCCGGTTTTGATACATAGTGTTAATGATGTGGAGAGAATAGGAGATCATGCGGAAAATATAATAGAATTGGCAGAACGTAGTATAGATAATAAATTGTCTTTTACAGAAGAGGCAATAAAAGAATTGGTTTTAATGTGGAATGAGATTTCCAGCATGATGATAGAATCTGAAAGTGCTTTAAAAAATAATGATTTTGAAGTGGCAAAAAATGTGCTCATACGTGAAGAACGTATAAATAAATTTCAGACAGAGTTAAAAAGATTTCATGTTGATCGTTTAAGTGAAGGCAAATGCAATCTTAAATCCGGGATTGTATTTCTTGATTTTGTAGATAATCTGGAGAAAATCGGTGATCATTTAACAAATATTGCTCAAGGTGTATTAGAAGGCATGCGTTGGAAGTTAGAAAAGGAACATCTAGGGCTTAAAAAATAAAATCAAGTTATTCTGTTTCTTTCCAGTTTCCCCAGGTAAGCGGTAGAGAATCTAACATTGCATTAACTTCTTCAAGAGCTTCCTGAGAATAATAGACCTTTGCGTTATTGCCTAGGTTGGGAATATAGAAGTTGTTTCCGGAGCAAAGTATACTGCCGTAAACTTCAATAAAACGAGTAGAGCTTGAAAAAGCACTTTTTAGTTCAATAGAGGTTGCAACATTGTTTTCAGAGGTTACTGTTCTAGCTATGATGGCACCTTTATAGTTGCCGTTGTTTTTTATCTGTACGCTTGAATTTGGCGCGTAGATATTACAATGAATTATGGGGTTATTATATGCGTAGAATACATCTTCTGTTGGAGAATAATCTTCTCCTTCAATGTAGAAAACACAATCATCTGCATCTAAAGGTAAAGAATGCGGTTCGATTATGAGAGTGTTGCCAAATTCTATTTTACCTTTAACTCTGACTTCAGAAACTCCTTGATAGATTATTTCACAAAGGTTATTACCAGTTATCTTGTTAATATTATAAGTACCGCCTGAAAGGTAAAGAGTAGAGCTGTTGCCTAATGTAATATCATTATAATCTCCAGGGGCAAGAGTATAACTTGAATTGTTTGCAACAGTGATATCTTGTGTGCCTGCTGCAAATTCCGGGAAATCAGGCAAATCTATCAAGGGGGTATTGGAAGGTGTGATTTCATCACCATTGTGAATAAGGCTATGACCGTAGGTAAAATCGGAATCATAGTAAACATTTTCTTCTATTGTGGTGTTATTCCCAAGATTAATGGTATCTCCGATAATATTATTTGCAAAATAAGCATTATCACCGACAGTTAGAATTCCGCCTTCTGCCCAGGTACCTACACTCCCGTTGTTTACTACTAAATTATCACCTATGGTCAAGTTATCTATGCCTAAAAGTACAAATTCATCTAAATTCATAACCAAACTTCCTTGTAAAAATATTTTGGAATCTTTATCTTCTTCTGTATATTGGTTGACTATTATCAATCCATACCAGGCTGAATTTCCAAGCATTTTGAAAATAGGGTCTTCTGCAGAATAAGTGGTATCTTCTATATAAAGGATGCCGTAGCCTGTAAAATTGTGTGAGAGTATAAGTTGAGCATCATCTACATATACAATTTGATAATTGGAAGGGGTGCCTATTGTTGAGTCTTCTAAAGATGTGTTTTGTATAATTGTTTGATTTGCGTTCTTTCTAAGAAAAGCTGCAAGCTCATTCATGCTGAGCTCATATTCATAGTTGCCTTCCTCAGTCGGAGTACCTTCTAGGGTTACTTCATCAATATCTAATATGCTTGTAGATGCATTTAATCTTACGGCAGGTTTTTCACCCTCTGCGATTGAGCCGTCTACATTATAATTTTTACCGCTGAGAAGTATATCAGCATTGGTTTCTCCATGCATTTTAATGGTTGCACCATCTTCGGTAAGCATGAAATTAACCGCTGCCAATTCGTTGATATCAAGCTGAATTTTAAAGCCACTTTCCTGGGTGATTTTTTTAAATAATGCTTCTGCAGGGAGATTTAAACAGGCTGTTGCGATTATCGTTAAGAAAATGCTCAAGATGTCTCGTTTAAGACGCATTTTATTCTACCTCTTTCCACTCAAACCATATATTGTAAGGACGGGATTTTAATTCATCATTCACGTTTTCTAAAGCTTCTTGGCAATAGTAACTGTTCACATAAGCGCCTTCAGTGGGGATATGGAATTCATTTCCTATGAATAACAAGCTTCCGTAGATTTCAGCATTCTGGGCTTCATCATTATCGTCTTCGCCAAATGCGCTTATTACTTCGATTGATGCCACGGCGTTATTGCCAATCAATATTGTTTTTGCGATAAGAGAGCCTTTAAAATTGATATTGTTTTCTATAGTGATATTGGAATTAGGTACATAAGCATTAGCATAAACTGTTGCGCAGTTGCCTAAAGAAAATACATTTGTACTGCTTGAAAGACCTGAGCCTTCAATATAAAAAACACAGTCACTTGCATCTGGCCCCGAGGAATCATTTATTATTACGGCATTGTTGCCCATAACTACTTTTTGCTTTATATTTAAAGCAGCCGCAGCTTGGTATCTGATTTCGCAATCATTGCCCATGGTTATTTTATTGATGTTATATTCTCCTCCGGCTAAATAAAGTGTGCAATTATTGCCGAATGCTATGTTGTTATAATCCCCGGCGTTAAGAGTATAAGTGGTATTATTATTTCTTGTTATGCTTGTAGATCCTTGAGTAAATGACGGGAACGCTGGCAGTGTGAATACGGGGAATGTTAAAGGAGTAATTTCTTCTCCGCTTAGATTGAGGTGATTGCCATGAATAAATATATTATGGTAGATGTTTTCTCCTATGGTACCATGGTTTCCGAGGACTATTGTATTAGCAAGCAGAGATTCTGAGAAGCTATTGTTATTTCCTACGATTATACTTCCTAATTGTGATGAAACACCGATGCTGCCATCAGTAAGATTAAGGTTGTTTCCGATTGTCATAGAATCTATTGCAATAATGGCAAAATCACCAATACCGACTTCTTCATCACTGGCAGTGCCGTTTAAGAATACTTTTGATGCTTTCTCATTTTCTGATTGATGGACAATGATTGCTCCATACCAGGTGGCATTGTTGAGCATCTCAAGTATGTATTCTTCGTCTGCATGGTCTTTATCTTCAATGTAGATAATCCCATAACCGGTGAAATCCGTTGAAAGAGTTAGTTTAGAATTGTTGATATATATTATTCTGTAATCATCCGTATCACCGAGAGTTGTATTAGTATATTCTGTATCTTCGATTATTGTTGTATCAGCATTTTTACGCAGAAAAGGTGCCAGTGTGCTTATATTGAAAGTATAGGATACATTGTCTTCTATGGTCCCAGAAGTGCCTTCTAATGTAACGTCATTAACATCTATGTAGTCTTCACCCAAGTTTAATCCGATTGTATATTTACCGCCTGTAATTACATTGCCGTCTGTATCATGGTTTTCACCGCTGAAGAGAGTTGTGCCGGAAACATCTTCTGAGCCCTGTAAGTCTGCGCTGGGATTACTGCCGGTTAAGATCAAATTGATTAAGTTAAGCTCATCAATAGGTAGCTGCGGTTTGGAAGCTGATGTAGAGGCTTCTTTCTTATAATCTGTGGCTTCTAAGCTCAGGCAGAAAAAAGATAACAAAACAATTACTAATCCGATATTTTTCATCTTCATTTTTACCTCCCAGTATTTTATTGTCGATTGTAATTATGCAATATATGTGCCAAAAGTTGCAAGTTAGAAATGCCTGCAAATAAAAAGGTTATAAAGAAGGGTGCTGGAGAGTATGTTTTTATATGTAAACTTTACTTGCAGGAGGAGATGTAAAAGTTGCTAGTGAAAAAGAATGGTGCCAGATTTTTTATAAAGTTTGAAAAAATCCATTAAAAAATGTGTTTAAAAGATAACTGATTTTAAAGAAATATTTTCTATATTCCGGATTTTTTAAAAAGAGGTAAGTTTTTTAAACTCACTTAATCTTTTTTTAATATCAGATTTTGATATTGTACCTAATCTGCGTAGACTAAAATCCTCAACAGCAAATGTTGCCATTATACTTCCGTAGACGACTGCTTTTCTTAAGGTTTTTTGATCAATCTTTTTAGAACTCGCTAAATACCCCATAAATCCTCCGGCAAAGGTATCTCCGGCACCTGTAGGGTCAAATACAGATTCCAGCAAGTATGCAGGGGTTGAAAATATGTGATTTTTTGTGAATAAAAGTACACCATGTTCACCTTTTTTAATTACAACTATCTGGGGGCCGAGTTTTAATATTTTTTTGCCTGCTTTGAGGAGATTAGTTTCTGAAGTTAATTCTTTTGATTCTGCTTCGTTGATGATAAATATATTTATACGTTTGAGAAGTTTAAGGAGAATCTTAGGTTTATGTTCGATCCAGTAATTCATTGTATCGCAGGCAACTAATTTTGGTTTTTTAACCTGATCTAAAACTTTACTCTGTATCTCGGGGTCAATATTTGCCAGGAATACATATTTGCTATCTTTATAATTCTGTGGGATTTTAGGGGCGAATTTGGCAAATACATTTAAATCGGTGGTTAGTGTTTTCGGATTTGAAAAATCCCAATCGTATTCACCTTCCCAGTGGAAAGTTTTACCTTTCTCAATAGTAAGTCCTTTTAAATCAATGCCCTTACTTTTTAGAAACCGGATATGTTTTTTGGGGAAATCTTCACCTGCAACCGCGACGAGATTAACAGAAGTAAAATTTATTGCACTTGTTGAAAAATATACAGCTGAACCGCCGAGAATATTGCTGGCTTTTCCAAAAGGTGTCTTTACTGTATCTAATGCGATAGATCCGATTACGAGTATGCTCATATAGGTTCATTTTATCAGTAAAATCAAAGATTAAAAGTTTTAAATAATTAATTTTAATAACACCGTTGGAGTAAGATCAAAAGAGCATTTTGATTGCAATTTATTCTTTTCGCTTTTATAATTATAAAAATTAATTTTAGATTATTTTTTGTAAAAAGGGTTTGTTTTTAAAATTGTTGCAGCATTAACTTGTCTGGGAGGAAAATATGGAAAGAAGGGTTGTTATTGTAGCTATTTTAGCGGTTTTAGGCATAGGAATACTTATCTGGGGTGTAAAATCTAACTCAGAAAAAGAGCTGGATCTAAATGTGAAACAATCTTCTGATATTATTCCACAAGAAGATCTTAATGCAAATATAGATTCAGCAGTTCAAGATTTATCCCAGTTGGATGTGTTAATAGAAAGTGATGGGGAAGATGCTTTTCGAAGTGGTGTTGAATTTGCTCAGAAATTACTTGATGAAAATAAATTGATTGAAGCAAAAAATGTTTATAAGAAATTAATTCAAAATTTATCAATGCATCCTGAAATATCTGATTTGGAGAAAAAACTATGGGCTACCAATATAAAGATATTATTTTCTCCTCTCGGGACAGATTATTCTACCATCCATGAGGTTAAATCAGGAGATACTTTAGTTGCAATTGCAAAAAAATACAACACTACTGTCGGGCTTTTAAAAAGAAGTAACGGTTTAATTTCCGATTTAATTCGTATTGGCCAGAGATTCAAAGTTGTTACGGCAGAGGTAAGTGCAATAGTAGATAAATCGCAGAATCTTTTGATTTTAAAAATTAACGATGAGGTAATAAAAGTATATCCTTGTTCAACTGGCGAGTTTAATATTACGCCTCTAGGAAAATTTAGGATTGTAAACAAGTTGATTGACCCTGTTTGGTTTAAAGCGGGAGCAATAGTTCCTGCCGGAAGCCCGGAGAATATTTTAGGCACCCGTTGGATGGGATTTGATTTGGAAGGTTATGGAATTCACGGGACAACTGAATCCCAAAGTATAGGTAAACAGGTTACAGCAGGTTGCATCAGGATGTATAATGGAGATGTTCAGGAGCTGTATGATATTATGCCTGTTGGTGCAGAGGTTATTATTATTGATTAGTTATGGCTGAACTTGAATTTGAAAAACCAATACTGGAACTTGAGAGAAAAATAGCAGATCTTCAAAAATTTTCTTTTGAGAGAAAGATTAATCTTAGTAATGAGATTGATAATTTCGAGAGTAAGTTAGGGCAGTTAAAGCAGGAGATATATGGAAATTTGAATGCTTGGCAGAAAGTTCAAATATCCCGTCATACAGATCGCCCTACAACTTTAGATTATACGCAGATGATTATGAAGGATTTCATAGAGCTTCATGGAGACAGGGTTTTTGGAGATGATAAAGCGCTTATTACTGGTCTTGCCAATATAGATGGTAACAGAATTGCAGTTGTAGGACATCAGAAAGGAAGAGATACCAAGGAGAATTTAGACAGGAATTTTGGTTGTGCGCATCCAGAGGGGTATAGAAAAGCAATGAGGTTGTTCAAATTAGCAGAAAGGTTTTCTTTGCCCGTGGTTTGCTTTATAGATACTCCAGGAGCATATCCTGGGGTAGGAGCTGAAGAGAGAGGTCAAGCTCATTCGATTGCAGAGAATATAAGGGATATGTTTGAGATTAAGACTCCCATCATTGTAGTTGTAATAGGTGAGGGAGGAAGCGGTGGTGCTTTAGGGATTGGTGTGGGAAATAAAGTAGCAATGCTGGAATATTCATATTACTCTGTAATCTCACCTGAAGGATGCTCTGCTATTCTGTGGCGTGAAAGAGCTAAGGCAGAAGAAGCGGCCAAAGCTTTAAAGTTAACTGCTGTACACTTGCTTGAGCTTGGAATAATCGACGAAATAATAAAAGAGCCTTTGGGCGGAGCTCATCGAGATGCTATTGCTGCAGGAGATAATCTTAAAGAATTTATACTGCATTCTATCTCCGAGTTCAAGGATTTATCTACTAAAAAGCTCATTGAAAATAGATATCAAAAATTCAGGAATATGGGGGTTGTTTCTGAATCATCTATGGAATAATTTTTGCAACTCATTTTTGATATAATTTCCAGTATTTAAAATTTAAAAGTCTATTTTTTTAAATATTCTCTTAGATTCAATTTCTTGGCGCAGAAGGAAGGGGTAGTCTAAGAATATCTTTTCAAAAATTGTTGAGCGGTTAGCACTTGAAATGCCTCTTTTGGAATTTTTGATAAACAGTGCTATTTCTTGTATTTTAGGTGAGTTTATTTTTTCCAGTTTTTCGATACTTTTTTTAATAGGCATTCTCTCCCGGTAAAGAATATTGTATGCTTTTTTGATTTCGCGTATTTCTTCGGAAGTTATTTTTGCTCGTTTTAGTCCTACAAGATTTATGCCCCATATTTTAGAGCTCCCTATGCACATCATAAAGGGAGGAATATCTCTGGTTACCCGGGTTAATCCTCCAATCATTGAAAGCCGGCCTATTCTTACGAATTGATGAATAGAAGCGTTGCCTGAGATAGTAGCATTGTCCTGGATTTCAACATGGCCTGCAATTAAAGAGCCGTGGCTTAATGTGATATTATTACTTAAGCTGCAATCGTGGGCAATGTGAGAAAAACCCATAAGATAATTATTGTTTCCTATTAGAGTAGAAGCCTCTTCTTTTGTGGAGGTATGGATTGTGACATATTCTCTTATGATGTTATTATCTCCGATTACTAATTTCCCAACATCTTCTTTTAAGCCCAGCATCTGGGGTTTTTCTCCTATTACGCATCCGGAATGAATCAAGTTGTTTTCACCTACTGTTGTCTTACCCTTGATATGGGTATAAGCAGATATTTGGGTGCCGTTTTTGATTTCAACATTTTTTTCTATAACACAATATGGTCCTATTTCAACATTTTGAGCAATTTTTGCTTCTTTGCTGATTCTTGCAGTTTGATCTACTTTCATGGCATTAATTATAACACAAAACCATTGAAGAAAGAAAATCCCTGTGTTATTCTTTATGAATAAAACATTAAGGAGGTAATTGTGGATAAGGTATATATATTCGACACTACATTGCGGGATGGAGAACAGGCTCCGGGGGCATCTTTAACGGTTAAAGAAAAGATTGAAGTTGCCTGGCAGCTTGAGAGGCTTAATGTGGATATTATTGAAGCCGGTTTTCCGATTGCCTCGGAAGGAGATTTTGAGGCGGTTAATTTAATTGCTAAAAAGCTCAAGAAACCTATAATTTGTGGACTGGCACGGTCTTTAAAAAAAGATATTGATGCAGCCCGTGATGCTTTAAAACCTGCTAAGAGGAAAAGAATTCATGTTTTTCTTGCTACATCCAATATCCATATGCAGTATAAATTAAAGAAAGCAAAAGACGAAGTATTAAAACAGGCAGTAAAGGCTGTTAAATATGCTAAGCAGTTTGCAGATGATGTGGAATTTTCTCCCGAAGATGCATCTCGCACAGAGAGAAAATTTCTGTTTAAGGTGATTTCTGAGGTTATTAATGCAGGTGCTACTGTTGTAAATATCCCCGATACTGTTGGATATGCTGTTCCGGATGAATTTTCTGATCTTATAATCCAGATTAAAAAAAATGTTTCCAATATGGATGAAGCAATTATAAGTGTTCATTGTCATGATGATTTAGGCTTATCGTGTGCTAATTCACTTGCTGCAGTTAAAGTAGGTGCTAAGCAAGTTGAATGTACGATAAACGGTATTGGTGAACGTGCAGGTAGCGCGTCACTTGAAGAGGTTGTTATGGCTTTGAAGACAAGAGAAGACTTTTTTAACTTCAAAACCAGTATAAAAACTCAGGAATTACATAAAACGAGCAGATTGGTAAGTCATTTGATGGCTATTCCTGTTCAGCCTAATAAAGCAATTGTAGGGGCTAATGCTTTTAGGCATGAATCAGGTATTCATCAGGATGGGGTATTAAAGATGCCAAAGACTTATGAAATTATGACACCTTTTGATGTAGGTTTTAAAGAGAGCAATATGGTTTTGGGTAAACATTCCGGTCGCCATGCATTCATGAAAAAACTTGAAGAACTGGATATTAAATTAAGCAAGCATGATTTTGAAAATGCTTTTGATGAATTCAAAAAACTTGCTGATAAAAAGAAAGAGATTTTTGACGATGATATAATTGCTATTGTCGAGGAGGGAATTGAAAAAGCTCCGAAGGTCTGGAGTTTTGTTTATGTGCATACTGTAACAGGTTCCTCAACTGTTCCTACAGCTACTGTTAAACTTAAAAAAGATAATAAAATACATGAAGATGCAGCTTGTGGCGATGGTCCAATAGATGCCTGCTATAATACAATAGATAGAATCATAGGTTTTCAACCAAAACTTTTGAATTACAATCTTAAAGCGGTTACTTCAGGTCGCGATGCTTTAGGCGAGGTGACTGTGAGATTAAAACATAAAAATAAGGAAATTGTTGGACGTGGGACTTCAACGGATATTATAGAAGCTTCCACTAAAGCCTATCTCAATGCAGTGAATAAAATAGTAAGTTGATGTCTCTGCCAAAAAAGATTTACGGCTTAATTGGCTATCCTGTTAAACATAGCCTGTCTCCCCTAATGCACAACGCAGCATTTGAGCATTTAGGTATTAATGCAGAATATAAACTGTTTGAAGTTACGCCAGATGATTTAGAAAATTTTCTTATCAGCCGAAAAGATGTTGCGGGATTTAATATTACTATTCCACATAAAGTGGAAGCTAAGGAAATATTAGAGCGTTATTTTCCTTCTCAAGAGAGTGTAAAAAATATGCCCGAGATAGCGGCTCTAATTACTGGCGCAGTTAATACAGTGAGCAGAGAGCCAGAGATAAAATTTTACAATACTGATTCTGTTGGATTCTCTGTTTCTTTGGAAAAAGATCTTGGATTTGAAAAAGAGGATAAAACCATTCTGCTTATTGGTTGTGGTGGTGCAGGGAGAGCGGTTGTTGGTAGTTTGACTGCATCAGAGGCCAGTGTAAAGAAGATATATATCTATGAAGTAAATAGTGAGGCGGCTGGTGTTGTGGATGAACATTTTTCTAAAAATAATTATACTTCAGGAAAATATGAATTTATAACTTACCAGCAAATTCCGGAAGTAATTAAACAGTGTCAGTTATTGGTTAATGCAACTCCTGTAGGAATGAAAGAAGGGGATGCTTCACCTGTTGAGAAGGATTTGCTGCATAAAGATTTATCTGTATATGATGTTGTTTACAACAGAATTACCGACTTAATCAAAGATGCGCGTTCTTTAGGGTTAGCAGCTATAACAGGTGAAGGAATGCTTTTATATCAAGGGGCAGCTGCATTTGAGATTTGGACTGGTACTAAGGCGCCTATTGATATTATGAGAGAAGTTTTAAATAAGGAGTTACGGAAATGATTTTACAGATATTTTTTATTGTTCTTGGTCTTATTATAGGGAGTTTCCTGAATGTCTGTATCTACAGGTTGCCTAAGGAAGAGTCGGTTGTTACTCCGGGTTCTCATTGTGTGAAATGTAATAAACCAATTAAATGGTTTGATAATATTCCTGTTTTAAGCTTTTTTATTTTAAGAGGTAAATGCAGAGGATGTAAGGAAAAAATTTCTAAGAGATATCCTTTAGTTGAATCTTTGAGTGCCTTAGTTTTTAGCAGTTATTACAATATCTTTGGATTAGGAATTGAGATGATTTTCTTTTCAATTTTTACTTCAGGTTTAATTGTTGCCGCATTTTCGGACTGGGAAACCAGGCTGATTCCGGATGAGGTAAGCCTTGGGATTCTGCCTTTAGGAATTGTGTTTTCTTTTTTTAATCCTGTATTTCAAGAGGCCTATTCTCAAAACCCTTTGGTAGTAAGTTTAATAGGGGCGTTGACTGGTGCTTTAATGATTTATTTAACAGGTGTTTTAGGTAAGCTTGTTTTTAAGAAAGAAGCAATGGGATTTGGGGATGTAAAATTCATGGCTCTTATCGGTGCATTCTTAGGGTATAAACTTGTAATCCTCAGTTATTTTATTGCGCCGTTTTTTGCTCTTTCCTACGGCGTGTATCGTAAGATAAGATATAAAGATGATTATTTGCCTTACGGGCCTTTTCTTGCGATTGCGGCTGTTTTTGTTTTATTTTTCAGGGAGAAAATTTTGGATGTTATATTTTATTTGTGACAATTTTGATGATACAACCCCTCTGCAGATTTATTCGAAATCTATGTGCGGGGATAATTCGCCCATGCACTTTACGTTCTCTACGTTTCGTAAATTGCGGGCTCATTACACAGAGAGCTGATGCCTAAGATTTGCAGCCTTAGGAGAGGTTAAAAATTTACTGTTCATTAGAAGGTAATTAGTTTAATCTCCCCGCGCTTTCTTGCGAAAGCAAAGAAGGGGGGATAATTCGCGCAGATGATTTATGTTTGCTAATGCTCCATAAATCATGCGCTCATTAGGAGGTATGAAAATGTTAAGATTTTTAACTGCAGGTGAATCTCATGGTAAAGGGGTGGTTTCTATTTTAGAAGGTTATCCGGCAGGAGTTGGTGTTGATGTTAAAAAAATCAATTCTGAGCTCGCAAGACGTCAGGTTGGCTATGGTCGCGGTGGAAGAATGGGGATAGAGAAAGATAAGGTGGAAGTTTTATCCGGTTTAAAGAAAGGCCTAAGCTTCGGTGCACCAATTGCGATTTTTATAAAAAATAAAGATTTTTCAATAGATAAAATGCCTTCTATTGTGTCGCCTAGACCAGGTCATGCGGATTTAGCAGGAGGGATGAAGTATGGTTTGAAAGATTTTAGGCTTATTTTAGAGCGTGCCAGTGCAAGAGAAACAGTTGCTCGAGTTGCTATCGGAGCTTTATGCAAGCAGTTTTTGGATGAGTTTAAAGTTTCTATATTCAGCCATGTGACTCAGATAGGAAATGTTAAATTGAATAAAAAAAATATTTTAAGCAAAATTAAAAATTTAGCTGAAAACTCAAAATTGCGCTGTGCGGATAAAAAAACAGAGCTTGAGATGATTAAGCTGATAGATAAGGCAAAAAAAGAGAAAGATTCATTAGGTGGGGTGTTTGAAGTAATTGTTAGGAATTTACCTGTAGGACTGGGAAGTTATGTTCAATGGGATAAGAGGCTGGATGGTTTGGTAGCTCAAGCCGTTCTTTCTATTCCTGCAGTTAAAGCGGTTGAAGTTGGAGACGGTATAAATAATGCATCACTTTTTGGCTCAAATGTGCAGGATGAGATATTTTATAAAAAAGGAAGCGGGTTTAACAGAAAGACTAACGCTGCAGGCGGGCTTGAAGGGGGAATTACGAATGGTGAGCCTTTAATTGTAAGAGGGTATATGAAGCCTATTGCAACATTGGCTAAGCCTTTATCTTCAGTTAATGTAGCCAGTAAAAAAACAGCTAAGGCAACTAAAGAGCGGGCTGATATTTGTGCAGTTCCGGCAGCTGGGGTGATTGCAGAAAGCATGATTAGCTATACTTTAATGAACAGTTTTTTAGAGAAATTTGGCTCAGATAATATGAGTGAGATAAAAGATAATTTCAAAAATTATAAAGAAAAAATTAAAAAATTCTAATGAATATAGTTTTAGTTGGATTTATGGGTACTGGAAAAACCTGTATTTCAAAGGAACTCACTAAACTTTGCGAAATGAGGTACATATCAACTGATGAAATGATAGAGCAGAAAGAGGGTAGGAGTATAAATGATATTTTCAAAGAAAAGGATGAGAGGTATTTTAGGGATGTTGAAAGGAGTGTTGTTAAAGAAGTTTCAAATTTAGATGGGGTTGTAATTGATGCCGGCGGTGGTGTTATGATAGACGAAGAGAACGTTAAGGTTTTAAAAAGTAATGGTATAATTTTCTGCTTACAGTCAGATCCGAGTGTTATTCTTGAAAGGATGAAAGATGAAAAGAACAGGCCCCTTTTAAATGTTGATGATAAGTTAGCTAAGATTAAAGAACTGCTTAGTAAAAGAGCTTCCTATTATGAAAGAGCTGATCATTTTATTGATACAACAGATTTTAATGTTGAAAGAATTACAAAACAGATAATAGGTATCTTCAAATCTTAATTGTGAAAAAAATCTTTTTTATCTTGCCGATTTTCCTCATTGTTTATGGCGGGGTGAAATTTAAAATTTCTTCAGCAGAAAAAGAGACGAAATTAATTTGTCTTTATGATGAGACAACTTCAGCTGTATCTAAGGGGGAAATAACTAAACTATTAA
>JAVCDA010000059.1 GCA_030765145.1 Candidatus Saelkia tenebricola
GAACCTACCTAAAAATTTAAACTTATCAAAAGAGTTTCTTTTGAATAAAAAATATCTTTCCCGTATGGTTACCAGCTATGATAAACGGGCTATGGAGCTTTACCTATTACTTCTAGCTCATAGTCAGACTACAGGTAAGCAAGAATTTCTAATAAGTTTAGAAGCTATGGCTTTAAGTTTAGGTATGCCTGACTCATGGACATGCACCGCTTTAAGGCGACAAGTAATTAAAAGCTTAAAAAAACTGCAAAAACGCTATCAGCTTATTGAGGTAAACTTTGTCTATAACCGGGATGCAAATGTTATGCTTACAGATATTTCGGAGGATACTTTTGCTATATCTTCAGATTCGCTTATTCAGCCTGATGATGACAAATTGACTATGCGCCTGAAATTTCTTCTTATAATCCAGGCTTTGCTTAAAGAGGGTGGAGAAGACTTATACTCCATATCAAAAACCGCCCTTGCTAAACGTTTTAATGTTAATCTATTAACAATCAAAGCTGCATTTAAAGATTTAGAAGTATATAAGGAGTGAAAAAAAGGACGGTTCTATTTTAAATGATTAGGGGTTCTTCGCTCCAAATTAATAGACATGTTGTATTTCAAAGAAAAAACACCAACGATAGATTCTTATTGGCGTTCTATTGTATTATTTGGTAGAAACGTAGCCTCTTATAAATTTGCCTTAGCGAAAACACTGATTGAAATCGCCAACGAGGAAAAAACCTTTATAAAGCTGGAAGAATTAGCTATTCCTTTTGCAAAACATATTTCAAGCCATATAAAGAAAGTTGGCAAGCAAGGAACTTTTGGTTCAAGTAAGTTTCTTGATGTGTGTGCAAAATTTTCTCGTAATGAAATATCTGAGGATATTTTGGTTCAAACGACAATTAAGCTGGGATTTAACGATGTTATTGACTGCTTTCACAATGTAAACTGCGCAAAGCTACCAAAAAAATTCTATATCGATGAGCGTAAAGCAAAAAATGGAATTACTATTACTGATAATTTATTTAAACTAAAAAATATCTTTCAATACCAAAATTTACCATTTGAAATCGAGGCTAGATGGAGATTAGTTGAAACAGCATGGTCTTTGAACATTTCACCAACTTTGCTGGATATAGGTTACGATAATGATCTTAATGTTTTGTTTACTGATTCTAACAAATCAAAACGCATTAACATCACTTCCTGCAGAGATGCGCTAAACGGATATCAAAAGGGAAAATGTTTTTATTGCTTTTCTGCTATTACAGTTGAAAAAAAATCTGAAAAACTTTCAGACATAGACCATTTTTTTCCTTTTATACTGCAGCCTTATCTTAAAAAAATAAATATCAATGGTATTTGGAATCTTGTATTAGCCTGTAAGGATTGCAATCGTGGAATAAGCGGAAAGTTTGCCTGCGTTCCTAGCCTAAAATATCTAGAAAGATTGCATAAACGTAATTCCTATTTAATAGCAAGCCATCACCCCTTGAGAGAAACCTTAATTAAGCAAACTGGCTTAACCGACAATAATCGTGTAAACACACTACAAAAAGTCTATGATGAAGCAAAACAACACCTAGTACAAAATTGGAAATCGGAAAAAGAACATGGAGTAACATTCTAATATGGATATTGAAAAAACACTAAAATATTATAATAAACATGCATGCAATTTCTACACTAATACAATAAATATAGACATGAGACAGATTTATATTCCATTCATAACTCTTATGCATAAAGGTGGTAAAATACTTGACGCAGGATGTGGTTCAGGAAGGGATAGTTTGTTTTTTGAAAAACAAGGTTTTAAAGTAACTGCATTTGATGCTTCAGAAAAGTTAAGTTCATTGGCTTCAAAATTATTACAAAAGCCAGTTCACTGCTTATCTTTCGAACAAATATCTTTCAAGGAGAAGTTTGATGGCATATGGGCATGTTCTTCATTGATTCATATTTCTAAATCTAAGATGAATTCAATAATCTCTAAGCTAGAACAAGTCCTTAAAAAAAATGGTATTTTTTATATGTCTTTTAAGCATGGTAACAAGGAAAGATTTGCAAGGGGTCGTTTCTTTAATGACTATAATGAAATATCTTTTTTAGAGTTGATGGAAGGATTTTCTTCATTTGATGTCGTGAAAATTTGGAAAAGTGTAGATTTAAGGCAGTGCAAAAAAAATCAATTTTGGCTAAATGTCATTGTTAAGAAAAAATAATGAAACTCTCATACAAGGTCATAAAAAATAACCAGCTTGCAATTGGAAAAGATGGAAAAACTCTCTATCCTAAGGGAAATTTTACTGTTGATAACAATAATCAGCTGGTATATGAAGTAAAGGAATCTTCAGATTGGTGGCAAGGGCATGGCATGTCTAAGCGTATTGTCCTGAAGGGTGAGTGGGGGATAGATGCAAACCATGATTTTATTTTTTCGGGATTTTAAGATCCTACCTGAATTTAATAAAATCGGTGTCTAGACTGGCAAAAAGAAGCTTTTCTCCTCCGGCTTGAGCTTGAGTCTTGCTTAGGGTAAAAATAAGATCATGGTCTGTGTCTATCCCCATTCCCCTTTTAGGGCAATACGCCTAGACATACCATGTCCTTGCCACCAACCTGATGATTCCTTCTTCATATACTAGCTGATTATCTTTGATGATTTTATAAGTAAGTTTCATTATTCACTTTATAAATGGTTGAGATCAGATCTCAACCAGTACA
>JAVCDA010000022.1 GCA_030765145.1 Candidatus Saelkia tenebricola
AGATGATACCAAATTGCTGCAGTTGCATGAGCGGACCGGGCGTCCGCTCGGAGACAACGTATTCATAGAGAAGCTTCAAACTCTTCTTAAGGTGGATCTTAAGAAGAAAAAGGCAGGACGCAGGAAGAAGGAGAAATAGGTATTGTGTCCCCTGATTTTTAAAATTCTTTTCATCTATTCATCAAATGCTGGAATATTACCGAACCAATTGTTGGCTAATCAAGAATGTATGCAATTTGGTATTTCTTATATATCATCATTTTTACAAAAGTATGGGCACCGTACAAATTTACTTGTTTTGAGCAGATTATTTGGCCGAAAAAACACGACTCTTTTGAAAGAATATATGAGCAATTTCAACCCACAATTGATATGTTTTACAGCCGTGGCTTCAGAGTATCGTTTTATTGCAGATATAGCAAGATATATTAAACGCCATTATCCACATGTGTATTTATTGATTGGCGGAGTCCACGCCACTTTAAATCCAGAAGAGGTTTTGTTGGACGATTTTGATGCGTTGTGTATCGGGGAAGGGGAAAAGCCTACTCTTGAAGTTGTTGAACAGTTGAAAAAGAAGCAACTTCCTTCGAGCGTTTCTAATATCTGGGTAAAAAATGGTTCCGATGTTGAGAAAAATCTGCCTCGAGAATTCATGCAGAAACTTGATGACTTGCCTTTTCCCGATAGAGGAATGTGGCAAAAGTGGATGAAAAGGGCGGAACCTGAAAGAGTTTCAATACTGCTAAGTCGTGGTTGCCCTTTTAGCTGCAGCTATTGCTGTAATCATGCTCTTCGGAAAATAACACAAGGGGCCTACGTTAGGCATAGATCCCCTGATAATATTGTAAAAGAAATTAATCAAATATTAATAGAATTTCCAACGATCAAAGAGCTTTATCTAGAAGTCGAAACCATTACCTCAAATATGGATTGGTGTTTGAGACTATGCGCTGAACTTACGAATCTGAACTCAAGGTTAAAACAACCCTTGTCGTTTGGGGCCAATATCCGGCCTACTTCTAATGCGAATTTTGATATTCTTTTTTCCGTGTTTAGAAAAGCCAATTTCAGATTTATAAATATCGGGTTGGAATCAGGAAGCGAGAAGTTACGCCGAGAGACACTGAGAAGGAATTATTCAAACGACGACATCATCAACTGTGTGAAATTAGCTAGAAAACATGGCTTGCAAGTATGCTTTTTTAACCTAATAGGTATCCCTGGTGAAACTCTAGCTGATATCAAAGAAACAATTGAAATTAACCGAATATGTAAGCCAGATTGGGATTTTACATCGATTTTTTTTCCTTATCCAGGAACTGCCTTGCATTCTATTTGCAAGAGACAAGGGTTATTGAAGAAAAACCTTGATACAAGAAAAGAAAGACAAAGGGCTGTGTTAGATATGCCTGGATTATCCAGAAGAGAAATCCAAAGAAGTTTCAAATTTTTCCATTATTATGTTGACGGCATACTTGATCCAAACGATAAACGATTAAGTTGGATTTTATTATTAAAACTTGCAGTGATTGATTGTTGTAAGAAAGTTTATAAGCGCATGATTCGCACGCCTTTTTTAAAAAACTTATTGCTCCTTATGAAGAACTATTTAAAAACCACAATCAAAAAATGACAATGTCTATAAGCTTGAAAGTGCAATATTATGAATAATAAAGTTTTCCTGAGGACGTTCGGGTGACATGGTTTACTTTTCGCCGATAACTTATTTAGTTGCTATATTTAATTTTAACTTTGATGGTAAGTCCCATATTCCTCTGTTTATCGATTTTCTAGCGTTATTTGTTTTTAGTGTAATATATATATATTTGTCAAAAAGATTTCATGAGAGAAATTTAAGGAAAGGATTATGAGTAAGAAAATTTACCTAAGGACATTCGGATGTCAAATGGACAAATTGTTACACTCGGATTATATACTCGTTTAAGGAGTGGTATAATAGGAATTAACTGTATATAGATTAAGGAACTATGTAAATCAGCAAAGAGGGAACGGAACGTAAGTGGAAAAATCTATTTTTAAAAGGGGGTAGATAATGTATAAAACCGAACAGATAAAAGTTTTCATAAAAACAAAATGTCCAGCATGTTTTTTGATTATGAAACAAAGCAGAAAATTTTTCTGTAAATTTCAAAGATTTCTTTATAAATTTACGGGTATTAAATATAGATTTACTAGGATTTATCATACTACGTCGTTTGGTGGGGAAATCTCTGCCTCTGGACCAGGATCTGATTTTGCACAAACCAAAATAATTGCACAAGAAATTCCTTTTTTAGTGCAAGAATTAAATGTGAAAGTATTTCTTGATGCTCCTTGTGGTGATTTCTATTGGATGAAAAACGTAAAGATGGATGTAGAAAAATATATTGGGGTTGATATCTTTTCGAACCCTGTTATAATAGGACTCACTCTAAATGGGAATAATCTGCTATAATAAAGGCCTCAAAAAGAAAGGAGGCCTCTCAAATGGCAACCTACAGGAAACGAACCACCCAGGAGAAACTA
>JAVCDA010000066.1 GCA_030765145.1 Candidatus Saelkia tenebricola
GCCCACTCAAACCTCCAGACACAGAACCTAACTTAGACTTTCTTGTCTTAATATCTACAGCCATAGCCGGATAAGTATTAGCAACTGTTACAGCATCACACCCTGCATCGACAACAGCCTGAGCAATTGCTCTTATGTCAGTAACTTCCGGAGAAATTTTAACTATTACCGGCTTACTGGTTGATTCCTTTATAGCTTTAACAACCCCGTAACTCATATATTCATCTTGAGCAAATATACTATTTCCATCAACACCTTTTTCTAAGTTAGGACAGGATATATTCGCCTCTATTGCAGAAATATTCTCTTCCTTATCCAACAGCGAAGCAATAGACGCATATTCTTTAATTGTAAAACCTGCAATACTGGTTACAATAGGTAAATCGATTTTATTTTTTAATACAGGCAACACCTCTCTGAGATAATAATATAAACCTTTATTCTGCAATCCAATGGAGTTAATTAATCCGGAAGTAACTTCGCATGTTCTAGGCATAGGATTACCAGCTCGCTCATCTAATGTGATGGTTTTAGTTATAAAAGCAGCTAATTGATTTAAAGGCATAAGATAATCAAGCTCTTCGTCATATTCCATACACCCTGATAAGACAACAACAGGATTCTGAAATTTCAGACCAGATATGTCAATATTGAAATCTATTAAATCTTTTCCCATGCTATTAAATCCCCTTCAAAAATTGGTCCTTCCTTACAGACCCTTAAAGATCCGTTTTTAGTCTCTATTGCACACCCCCAGCAAAAACCAAGACCGCAAGCAAAATGAGACTCCAAAGAAAAATATGTTTTAATTCCTTTTGAATGAGCGAAAGAATAAATTTCTTTAAGCATCTCAACAGGACCAGTACTGCAGATAATATATTCCTTGATATCAGAAATATCTTTAAAAAGATTTGTTACGACCCCCTTCTTCCCAACTGAACCATCTTCAGTTGCAATAATGGCTTTAACTCCTAACGGCTTCAATAATTTTTCAAACTCTAACACCTCAGCACCGCTGCTTCCGATAAGAAATTTAACTTCCACACCAGAGCTATCAGCATATCTTTTAGCTAAAAAGTGTAAAGGTGCAAACCCAGTTCCCCCAGAAACCAATAAAACCTTTCTCGCGCCAGATGCAGGAAACCCTTGACCTAAAGGATAAATTATATCTAAAGAATCTCCTTCCTTAAGAGTACTTAATTCTTTTGTAACATGCCCTCTAATTTTATAAAGTATCTTTAAGACATTAGATTCCTGATCAAAAATACTAAATGGTTTTCTTAAAAATTGATTTTTATCTAACAAACGAAGCTGCAAGAATTGACCGGGATAAGAGCAGACTTGATTAGGAGTTTTGAGCCCAATAAGATAATGATACGGATAAATCTCATTATTAAATAACACTTGGACATTTGTAAAATCTTTTTTCACTGTTGGCATCCAGGACAGAAATATATAGACCGACTGCTTAATTTACCCCGCATAATTTTATTCGGACAATACGCACAGAATTCTCCCTCTTTACCGTAAACCACATGCTGATAAGCATACTTCCCGGGATTACCCCAGATATCTAAATAAGTATCAACTGAGGAACCTCGTGCCTTAAGAGCCTTGTTCAAAATCTCTCTAATTGAATAGTATAACTGCTCAATTTCATCAGCCTTAATCTCTCTTGTTTTTCTAAAAGGACTCAATTTAGCATTATAAAGAATCTCATTAACATAAATATTACCTATCCCGGATATACTTCTCTGGTCTAATAAAAAATCATAAGCCTTCGTATTTCTCTTCTGCAAAAGATTACTCAGAACATCGATAGTAAAACTTTCTTCCGTAGGATCGGCACCCAAAAGACACAACAAAGGAATTTCTTTTTCATTTTTTACCAAATACCACTCTCCAAATCTCCTTTTATCATAATAACTTAAAGTACTTGAATCTGAAAAAACAATCTTAATTTTCGCTCCATCATCACCGCCATATATTATTTGTCCAGTCATTCTAAGATGTATGACCACCTTTAAACCATTGCTTAATTGAATAATCAGAAACTTACCCTGCCTTGTAACATCTTTTACTTTTGAGGTTATATTTTTCCGCCAGACAGCTTTAGATTTAGGCTTTTTTAAGAATATTGAATCTTTAACTTGGAAGTCCTTAATTTTTTTATTAAGAATCAAGCTCCTCAACTCACGACGTATAGTTTCAACCTCTGGAAGCTCAGGCATATTCTTCTCCCTTCTTTTTAACAACGATTCATAAAACTTTGCTTTTATATCACAGTTTATCGTTTAAAACAAGTATATCTTTTTCATCTCAAAACAAGCTTAACTACTTTAATCCATGTCACGGTTTGCTGCACAAACACATTTGAGCTGAATATACAAATCAACAATTATCATTTTCTATTTTAGATAAATAATCCCCCGCTAAATCCCTGTGCGTGCCAGGCCAAAATATTTTTCCACACAGAGAACATCTATAAAATTCTTTCTGTTTCTGATACACATACAAAGGAACTTTTCCCTTTACATTTTTTTTATCAACTACAACCGTTTCCGCATTACAACGTGTACAACGTAAAAAAAGATTGTCTATATCTATAGTAAGATCTAATAAATTTTTTAATTCTCTAATTTGTTCTAGTAGCTTTTCTTGATTCAAAACTACAATCTTAATATCAGGCTCTTTAAAAACATCTTTTTTCTTTGTAAGAATAATGCGGCCATCCTGGAGAGCTTTTAAAGCAAGCGCCCTGTCTCTTCCTTTAAAATAATAGGTATCGTAATTCAGTATCCTTAACCACTTGGAAAGCTTACCTAGTTCAGAGCTAAGGATAAATTTCATTCTTCATTTACAGACATGTTTTGCTGCAACATTTCTTTGGCACGAGGAGTAACATCCATAATAGCTACTCCTTCGGGAATCTGAAATTGAAATTCTGAATCCGGTATTTCAACATTGATTTTAACTTCTTTCATTTTACGATATGCTACAGATTCTCCATCTTTAGAATAATACTCCGTCCTTCTTTGCAAACCATCCTCAGTCGATACCCATATTTTAACAGAAGCTACATCGCTGGTCATCGCAAGCTCATCTTTAACAACAGAATTTATCTCACCTTCAAAAACATAAACTTCTTCATCATCCAGGGTTTCGATTCCAATATACCTAACCTCACCTTCTTTGATTTCCGAAATTGCACTCTTAACATTAGACTGGTCTTTTATCAAATCATCAGCATTGGGGAACTCTTTTCTTAAATCAGCTATATTTATTTTTGAAACCATTTTGAACATAGCTATATATTGCCAGAGCACCGCCCCATCTGAATACATAGATTGATATGTCTCCTCATTATCCTTAACCCCCATTACCATAACTAACTTATCAGGTTTGACAATCTTCGTATATCCTTCAATCTTCATAATACCTTTTGGTGTTTTTAAAAACACCATTTCCATATCTGCTTGATAAGAAACTAGAGACTCGGATTTCTGCTGAATATCATTAATAACTGCCTCTACTTCTTGATCTTCTGCATTCAAAAATGATCCCCATACGAATAAAAACAACAATAAAAAAATAGCTGGTTTCTTCACTATATTACCTCCTTAATCTCAAAGTTATCCATTACAACAGCACCTTTATGAATAAGATGTTTCACCTTGCCTTTAAATTCCCAATTTAGAAAAGGTGTATTTTTGCTTTTGGAGACAACTTCCTCTTCAAGCAACTTCCATTTCATTCCGGAATCAACAATTAAAACATCTGCAATAAACCCAGGATTTATTTCTCCTTTATCATGAAGCCCCAGAATCTTAGCCGGATTATAACTCATCTTCTCAGCCAAATCAATTAATTCAAAATTCTTCATTCCAATTGCTAATGCAGTTTCAAATCCTGTAATACCAAAACTCGCCAGATTAAACTCGCAATCTTTTTCTTCATCAGAATGAGGAGCATGGTCTGTAGCAATAGCATCGATTACGCCATCTTTTAATGCTTTAATTAAAGACATCCTGTCTTCCTCAAGCCTAAGAGGAGGATTAATCTTGGCATTGGTATTGTAATCTAACACAGCTTCTTCTGTAAGCGCCAAATAATGAGGAGCAGTATCTGCAGTTATGTTTACACCCTGCTTTTTAGCTTCATTAACCGCATCAACTGATTCCTTGCAACTTAGATGCGTAATATGGATCTTTGCACCTGTTAATTTAGCAAGTTCTATGTCCCTCTTAACAGAAATCACTTCAGATTCTCTTGGAATTCCGCTTAAGCCCATTTTTAAAGAAACCATTCCTTCATTTATAACACCATCCTTACTTAAATCTTCATCTTCACAATGCAAAATTAATAACATTTCATGCATTAAAGAGTATTCCATTGCACGACGCATCATAAGTGAATTTTTCACCCAATTACCATCATCTGAAAACCCAACAGCTCCAGCTACCCACATTTTTAACATTTCACTCAGTTCTAAACCGGCTCTGTTTTTCGTAATAGCACCTATAGGAAGAATATCTACCATAGCTAACTGCTGAGCTTTCTCAAAAATATACTTCACAAGACCGGCATTATCTATAGCAGGTGAGGTATTAGGCATACAACAAATTGTTGTAAAGCCTCCCTTTACAGCAGCACAAGATGCCGAAAAAACATCCTCTTCATCTTCTCTGCCAGGCTCCCTGATATGAGCATGCAAATCAATCAGCCCCGGCAAAACATATAAACAAGAGGCATCTATAACACGAGCTTTAGAATCTTTTATATTCTCAGCAACCTGTACTATTTTTTCTCCCTCAATTAGAACATCTCTTATTTTGAAATCTTTCTTTTTCAAATCTGCCACGTTACCGTTTTTAATCAACAGCTTCAACTTTGCCTCCAACGCCGGAAATCAAATAAAGTATTGCCATTCTTACCGCCAAACCATTGGTAACTTGATTTAATACAACGCTGTATATGTTTTTCTTTATCAAACCTTTATCCAAAACGTCAGGGCTTAATTCAACCCCCCTGTTTACTGGCCCAGGATGCAATATTAACAACCCAGGACGTGCATATTTTAAAAGCCTATCCCTTGTTACTCCGAAAAACTCTCTGTATTCAGCCATGGAAGGAAATAAACTCTCATTAATACGTTCCTTTTGAATCCGTAAAACATTTAAAACATCTGCACATTCTAAAACTCGATTCAGATCATATGAAATCTCAATACCCAAGTTCTTAAATTCCGGGAGTAACATAGTAGGAGGGCCACAGAGAATAACACGCGCCCCCATTTTTTTAAGCCCATATATATTAGACCTCGCCACTCTGGAATGTGCTATATCTCCTACAATTGCAACTGTAAGATTTGAAATCTTTTTTTTATACTCCAAGATTGTAAAAAGATCCAAAAGTGCTTGCGTCGGATGTTCATGCATACCATCCCCTGCATTGATAATACCGGCAGAAACATTTTTACTTAAATAATGCGCCGTTCCGGCTGAGGAATTCCTTACTACAATGATATCTACATTCATAGCCTCAATATTGAGGCCCGTATCTTTTAAGCTTTCCCCCTTGACTACACTGGATGAAGAAACCGAAAAATTCACAGTATCAGCTGAGAGCCTCTTAGCTGCCAACTCAAACGATATTCTCGTTCTAGTCGATGGCTCGTAAAACAATAGCGCTATAGTCTTACCTCTTAAAGCAGGAACTTTTTTGACTGGACGATTCAAGATTTCTTTAAGTGACTTGGCTAATTCTAAAACATGTTCTATTTCTATTTTTTCAAGACTTTCTAAACCCAACAAATGTTTCCTGCTCCAGGTGAATTCTTTTATCAAATTTAAATCAACCATCTACTACCTCCACAACAACAACTTCATCACACCCATCAACCTCTTTAACTCTAACTTCAATCGACTCCGTCATTGAAGTAGGAATATTCTTGCCCACATAATCCGCACGAACAGGCAATTCCCTATGACCTCTATCCACAAGCACAGCAAGTTGAATTGCGCGAGGCCTTCCGAAATCTATCAATTCATCCAAAGCACACCTAATAGTCCTGCCGGTAAACAAAACATCATCAACAATAATTATTATCTTATCATTAAGGTCAAAATTTAAGTCTGTTTCTTTAACCTGGGGCTGCGCCGCGATTGAAGTTAAATCATCCCTATAAAGAGTGATATCTAAAGCACCTAAAGAAAGCTCTACCCCTTCAATCTCAGATATATTAGCTTGAATTCTCTGAGCAAGGTAAACACCACGTGTTCTGATACCCACAATAGCAATATCAGGTAATGATTTGTTTTTTTCGATTATTTCATGACTGATACGGCGAAGTGTTTTGTGAATCTGAAGAGCATCTAAAACTTTGGACTTTTCTATTATTTTACTCATGGGAATAAAAAAACAGCCCTTTGGAGGGCTTTCTTATTTTCCAAACTATCCCACTTCTAGTTCTTATCATTTTTTCTCCTTGCCAGCCTCACCGGACCAGCTTAAAGGTCTTAGAGTTTATAACACAGGTTACAATTACTGTCAAGCTAATCTTCTAAGATTATCTTTTAATATGTCACTCCATTTAGAAATATACCACCACATCATAAAACTCACGTGGCAAAAAAAAACAGTTAATTCCTTGCTGTTTTACAAAAAATTATTCCATATTAAGGGGTTAGAGATTTTATCTAAAAACTCATCCCAGCTGACACTCCAAATACTACCATCACTTAACTCGATCTCAGCACCATGTTCCCACCAGAAAACAGCGAAAAATCTTACATGAGTTTTTACGCTTTCTACTTCAACGAAAGAGCCATCTTTCAATCTTAATACAACCGGTGTCAACTCTGCGTTTTTAACTATATTTTCTAATTCAAAAAAACTTTTAAACTCAGGCAAGAACTTAGCTGCTAAAACACCAATTGTTGCATTTAAATCCAGGGAATCAATTCCCACAGGCATACTATCTTGCAGTTTTATTAAATCCCGCAAATGCATTGCTTGACCATATTCTTCTAATCCCTTTAAGGCTATCATACGTTCACCTGCTGTTATAGCGTCATCATTTGACATCAAAACCCCAAGCAAAGTATCCCCCAAATTATCTTGAGCCAGAATTAAATCTGATTCAGATAAAACTTCTTCTTGATGCAGATTCCCTAAAATTCCAAGAACAATTTCAGGTATTCTATTGACAACATTCAGATAACGTTTATTACCATCTTGTATAATTTCTGCTAAAGAAATAAGCGCTCTCTTAGCTATCTTTTGAATAAAGATTCTTGTCTCTACTATATCGGATAAGCTGCTTTCAACTTCTTGGCGAAAAATACCTAAATTAGTTGCTATACGCAATAGCTGAGCTTGTTCATCTTCGGATATATCGGCATCACTAAGCCAATCCCCAACTATTCCAAGTTCATCCTGATAAAAGTAAATCGCTTGATGAGGAATGTTGTCTCTGATCCTTCGTGTTAAATAATGTTCGAATCCAGAAAGCACTGAAAATAAATTAAAAGACACAAACAACAATAATAATTTTTTCAACTCTTCACCCCTTTATAACTCCTAAGAACAGTATATCAAAAACAAACTAAAAGAAAAATCAAATTTTATAACCACAAGTTAAGGGCATCTTTCTGTCTTTCCCAAAAGCCTTAGGAGTGATTTTAATACCCGGAGGCGCTTGGCGGCGCTTATACTCATTATTGTCAATCATTCTGATAACACGCTTGACTAAAGATTTATTGTATCCGGCTTTAACTATCTCTTCAAAACTCATATTTTTTTCTATATAACAAAGCATAATCCCATCTAATACCTCATATTCCGGAAGAGTATCTTGATCTTTTTGATTAGGGCGCAATTCAGCAGAAGGAGGCTTGATTAAGATGTTATTAGGAATAACAGCAGTTGCTTTAACTTCATTAATCCATTTTGCCAATTTATATTCTAGAGTTTTAGTAACATCGCTTATCATAGCAAAACCACCTGCCATATCTCCATAAAGAGTACAATAACCTGTCGAAACCTCGGATTTATTACCTGTTGTTAAAACCAGATACCCGAATTTATTAGATAGCGCCATTAAAATGTTACCTCGAATACGAGCTTGGATGTTTTCTTCGGTCTCATTAAAAGGCATATTTTTAAAAACTGTTCTTAAATCCCGCAGATAACTTTTATAAATATCTGTGATCGAAATTTCCATAAATTTAATCCCCAGATTCTTAGCCAGTTTTTTAGCATCGTTTAAAGAAGATTTCCGTGAATACATAGAAGGCATAGCTACTCCAACGATATTATCTCGCCCTAAGGCACTTACAGCTATAACTGCTGTAAGTGCTGAATCAATCCCCCCGCTTAAACCAATAACCGCTTTTTTAAAACCATTTTTTTTAACATAGTCTCTCGTCCCCAACAAAAGTGCAGAATACACTTCATTCATTTCATCTTTCAATCTAAAATTATTCAGCTTAAAGGACTTTCTCCCTCCAGCATCTTTTAAAGACAGCTTTATCTGTTTTACACATTTAGGCAACGGTCTTTTGGTTTTTTCAAAACAAGATTCGTAAATAAGAATATCTTCTTTAAATTGAGCAGCCATGGCTTTAACCTCGCCATAACTAACCACCATACTGGCACCATCAAAAACAAGCTCATCTTGCCCCCCGACAATATTAGCAGATATAATATTCAAATCGTATTTTTTGGATATATTCCTAAAATACCTTATCCTCTGTTTAATCCGCCCCATATAATAACCGGATGCAGAAATATTAATGATAGTATCTACTCCCTTTAGCGACTCCAAAACACTAAAACCGTTATCAGCCCAGATATCTTCATAAATAGTAATACCCACTTTAATTCCATTTATTACAAGCACAACAGGATTAGTCCCAGAAGTAAAATACCTCTTCTCATCAAAAACACCGCAATTAGGCAGCTTGATTTTTCTATAATTGGCAATAGTTCTATTTTTACTGATAATTGCAGCGGAATTATAAATTTCTCCATTGAATTCTTCTACATATCCTAGAATCAAAACTCCGGGGAATTTATTTTTCTTAAGAATCTCCTTAAGAGAATTCTTGCAATCTTTTATGAAATGCGACTTCAAAAGCAAGTCTTCCGGAGGACATCCCGTAATTGCAAATTCAGGAAAAACAATAACATCAGGATTAGATCTAGATGCTCTCTCAATAAAATTAAGAATCTTTTTCTGATTGCCTCCTAAATCCCCAACAACAGGATTTATCTGTGCAATTGCAAAACGTAATATTTTCATACTTAAGATTCTAAGCGATTATGCCTAAGTTATTCAAGGCAATATTTAGTTAGCACAATCTTCGATCCATTAACTTTAAATAAAGTTAATGGGTGTATCATTCAGTATTTCTAATGCCTCCTGAATAGCTTCTGAGATTGTCGGATGAGGATGAATAACTTCTAAAAGCTCACTGCATGGTATTTTAAGTCTAATTGCAAGAGTCAATTCAGAAACTATCTCGGTAACAGAAGGACCTACCAAATTAGCCCCCAAAAGAACTTTTCCTTTAGAATCTGCTATCAACTTCACAAAACCATCTGTTTTAGAAACAGCTCGCGCTTTACCCAGTGCAATAAACGGAAATTTTGCTATTTTTACAATTATACCTCTACGCTTTGCCTCTTCTTCACTCAAACCTACAGTTGCAATCTCAGGAGATGTATAAATACAAATCGGTATACTGCTGTAATCCGAGAGTTTCTCTTGGCCCAAAATATTAGAGACAGAAACCTTAGCCTCATAAGAAGCGCTATGCGCAAGCATAAAACCTCCTAAAACATCACCTATTGCATAAATATTTTTAATATTAGTCCGCATATTACTATTGACTTTAATAAAGCCATGTTCAATATTGATATCTACATTCTGCCACAAACCCTCTATATTTGCGGCTCTGGATACTGCAACCAGAATTTTCTCAGGATTCAAAGTCAAGCCATTCTCTAATGCAACATGTATTGAACCATCGTTTTTTTCGATTTTCTGCACTTTAGTTGAAGTATGAATTTCAACACCAATTCTTATAAGAGCTTTTTTTAATATATTTGAAATTTCTTTATCTTGCTTAGGTAAAATACCACTCATCGCTTCAATTAAATAGACTTTTACACCTAAATGCGCAAAATGGGTAGCAAATTCAACCCCTACAACACCTCCTCCTACAATAAGCAAACTCTCAGGCAATGATTCCAAATTCAAGATAGATTCCGAAGACATTACACCAGAATGATCGAACTCCATACCTTTTAATTCAAGAGGCGAAGATCCGGTTGCAATAATAATGTTATCAGACCTAACTGTCTTCTCTTTATCCTCGTATTTCAGCAACAACTCATTTTGAGAGACTATTTTGGCCCGCGCTTTTACAACTTCAACCCCCCTTTTCCTAAGCAGAAATTCCACTCCCCCTCGTAAAGAAGAAACCAAATCATCTTTTTTCTCTTTAAGTTTTCGATAATCAATATTAAGACCTTCTATTTCTATCCCGTAATTATTTACATCTTTTATACTGCTGAAAACACCGCTTTTGTGAAGCAAAAATTTCGTAGGAATACAGCCGGAATTCAAGCAAACTCCCCCGAGATTATTTTCCTCTGCCAAAAGAACTTTTAATCCTTTTTGGGAAGCCAAGAGAGCTGCAGTATACCCTCCGGAACCAGCACCTATAATTGCAAGATTAAAATTTTTCACTTTTAAATGAGGTTTTTTTCTCTGAGGTAGGCAATAGAATCTTCTATCCCATTTACTGAAGACTTTAACTCTTCTTCTTCGTTCTTACTTAACTGCAGTTTGATTATTTCACTAATACCTGTTTTTGAAATTCTAACCGGAACACCAAAAGCTATATCAGAATAACCGTATTCACCTTCTAATACTGCTACAGAAGGTATAATTTCATTTTTATCCTCAATTACCGCATCGATTAAGGTTTTTACCCCTGAGGCAGGTGCAAAATAAGCGCTTCCGCCTTTATAGTAAGAAACAACCTTAGCCCCTGCATTTTGTGTTTCAACTTTGGCTTTATCTATCAAAGAAGCATCACCTTCCTTGTAGACACACATCATATCCTTGCTATGAGAACCTATAACAACAGGGTTTAAATCTGATATTTTTTTATCAATATTTTCATGTAGATGATATCTGAATCTTCCCGCATCTAAAGCCCCGGCCATTCCAATCAATCTGTTTTTTGCTATCCCGGTTTTTTTATAGAAATAATAACTCAAAACATCTACCGGATTTGCAACAATTATAAAAACAGCATTTTGAAGAAGATCTTCGTTTAAATTCTCTATAATGTCCTGCATAATTTTTACATTCACATCTAAAAGGTCTGCTCTACTCATACCTTCTTTCCTTGGCATACCAGCTGTAATAACAACAATATCGGCAACTTCCTCAGCTAAATTTTGAACTGCTCTAAACTTAAGATCTTTTTTTAAAACACCTGCTGAATGAGATAAATCAAGAGTTTTGCCAAGAACCAGCTCTTTTTGAATATCGTAAACTGCAACTTCATCGAGAGAGGAGAAAAGAGATAGATATGCTATATGAGCCCCGACATTACCTGCACCTATTATTAAAATCTTCATAATGCAACGATTTTAACATAGAGCCTTTATAAGGACAAGGCGCTATTTGCCTTTTAAATCCTTCCTGATGAACAAAAGCGGAAATATAATATCACTTACACAGCAAGGCAACCATACCGCAACGAAAAGGAATAGAAAAACAATAAAATAAAGCGCCCAATGCAAGCTTTCCCCCATAGCCATAATAATATGAAACAACGTCGCCCAGGTACTTAATAAAACATGTCCGTAATGAGTGAATTTTGTAGTTGGTTTAAAATATGCAATAGCAATACCTATTAAAGCTAACGGATTAACCAGCCACCATTTTTCAATAAATCCTAAGTGAATCCCGCGATTAGGCATATCAAGTATGCTTTCGCCAAGATACGGGATCAATGAATCACTAATTGTAGCTATACCGATAGCCCCAAAATATCCGATTATCAATAACATCGGTAAACTGCATTTACCTTTCAACTGCTTGGTTTTATGCAATTTATACATTGACGCTGTTACTAATGCGCTTAACAAAACATGTGATGGATGTAACACATAAAAAATATTAAAGGAAACATTGTGAGGCAATTTTTGAAAAACCAACATAACAACTATCCCGGTTATTGCTCCAAAGAAAGTAAACGGCGCATGGTGCTTAAGCTCTTTTAAAATCTCCCCTGACATATTAACCTCCTATATTTAAAAGTCTGCCATCTAAACAAATCTCAGGACTATGTAATACCGCATCAATATGAACAGGCGCTTTGACCTTACCCCCGAAGCTGATATTGGTTCCGAATGCAAAATGGCATGCCCCAAGGGCTTTCT
The DNA here is from genome assembly GCA_030765145.1 of Candidatus Saelkia tenebricola. Lineage (GTDB taxonomy): Bacteria > Omnitrophota > Gorgyraeia > Kaelpiales > Kaelpiaceae > Saelkia > Saelkia tenebricola. Next base: position 12,466 of record JAVCDA010000066.1, read on the forward strand.
CATCCTCTAAAACATTACCCGTAACATGCGCCTTGGGATTTAACCCGATTCCAAACTCAACGATATTCCTGCAGTTTTTACCGTATTTATCGAGTTGTTTTTTAAAATGTTCGGGTTTACTTTTTACCACCAGACCATTTTTGATTTCCACTGTTAGAGGCTTATTTAATTTACCCATATCAGCAATTGAAGCATCGATTACAATTACTCCCTTTGCCGTCCCTTCTAAAGGGGCAACACAAACTTCTCCCGCAGGAAGATTACCAAATCTACCTTTATATTTATAAATTCCAGTATCTGAAAACCCCTTTCTACCTATAACAGAGAAAGAAATATCCGTACCAGATTGGGTTTTAACGGCAATCTTTTTAGCCCGGGTTAGTTTCTTAGCGGTTTTATTTGTTTCTTCTGTAATCTTGCTATAATCAAACCCCAAAGTGCGCATAACTACTTCTCGTGATATATCAGGTAATGAAGCCATTCGCACCCCGAATTTTGAAGCTGCTTTACGAGCTAAAGTATGTGAAAGAGATTTTGAAGTTAACAATAACACAACATCTGCACTCAAGAGCATGTCTTTTATTAGCTGAGGCGGCTCTTCTCCGTGAACATTTCTGGAAACATATTTTACAATCAGGGATTCATAGCCTAACTCCCCAGCACCGCTATGAAACATATTCGCTAATTCAAAAAGCTTCTCATCGGTTACTACAAGAAACTTTTCATGCTGCTTCAACCCCATACAATTAATTAAAACATTTTTGACTATTCTTCGTTCTTTTATATCCACAGTTTTTCAACTTCCTCTTTGTCATCCTGCTGCTTATGGTTTTTTTCAGGAATATCTTTAATACCTTCGACCTTTATTTTTACACCCTCAACCTCATATTCTTTGGAATCAAATTTTACCTTAAAACCTTCAATCTCAAGATTTCCTTCTATAATTGGTATCAGCAGAAAATTATAGCTTAAGGACGATTCTACTTTAGAATTTTGAATCTTATAATTGCGCATCTGGTTACGGGATGTGATTTTAAAATCTTTAAACTCCGGGATAATAATCTCCGGCGAAACCTTTGACTCAACCAGAACACTTATCTGGTAATTTATAGCATCTCCTACTGAAACAGTTTCCTTATCAACAGAAACATTAATCGTTATTTCTTGAGATAAAGACACCTTCACAAACACTATGAGAAATAATAGCAGGAATTTGATTCTCATAACAGAATTTCTATATTTTGATATCTCTTCTTTTCTTAAAAACACTCAAAAGATTTTTCATCAACATCACAGTTGTAACAGGTCCTACCCCACCGGGAACCGGGCTGATACAGGAGGCTCTCTGGCAAGCTTTTTCAAACTCCACATCACCGACTATTTTATCCCCCGACTTGCTGATACCAACATCTATAACAACAGCTCCTATTTTAATCCAATCGCCTTTTACAAGATGTGACACTCCAGTTGCAACTATTAATATATCCGCTTCTCTCACATGCGCCTGCAGTTTGTCAGCAATTGAAGTTCCAATATGACAGAATCTGACTGTCGCAAGTTTATCCGCGAGCAGTAAGACAAGAGGCTTACCCACAATAGGGCTGTGGCCAATCATTACAACCTCACGTCCTTTATACTCTTTAACACATTCATCCAGCATAGCCATTACCGCTGCGGCTGTTGGAGGTACTACATCCGAAGTAGCAAGTACTATTTTACCCAGATTCTGGGGATGTAATCCTTCAACATCTTTTAAAGGCATAATTTTTAAGATTAATTCCTCAAAATCAAAATCTCCTGGCACCGGCTGCATCAAAATTATACCGTCTACATCTGAATCATTATTCAACTTCTCTATATTAACCTTTAAATCATTGAAAGAAATATCATCTGGAAATATTTTTTTTTCGAATTCAATACCCAACTCATGAGCTAATTTGCTCTGTGCTTCTAAATACACATTAGATCCCGCATCTTGACCAACTTGAACAGCCACAAGTTTTGAGGTGAGGTGAAACTTCTCTTTTAAACGAGTGAATTCATCTTTTAACTGCGCGGTTATTTTTACAGCAAGCTTTTTACCATAAATTATATCAGCTGCCATTTTCAATCTCCTTTTCTACTCTCTTAAATTCCGACTTCAAATATTCAATTTCTCTTTCCTTAAAATTCTCAAAAAATTCTAAATCCTCAAGACTTAAACATTTTAAATTCGCATCTATAAAATATTCTGCGGATTTAAACCCCGATTTTAAGAAATTGACACTGCTCTTTAAATCAGATAAAAAAACCAACTCTATTTTCGAGATATTAATTAGAATAACATCCATCATCTTTCTACAAATATTTATTATCTCAAGAGGCACCATAGCGGCATTTTTATATGCAGACTGAATTTCATCCCCCCTGCTTTTATCTTTTAAAATCTCAACAAGATTAGAATAAACATCTTTATCTTTTTGAATAAATGATACTGCAGAATCTAACAATGCATTTATTTGAGCGGTTAGATCTTTGAACTCAACAGCATCGAAATTTTTCTTACTATAGGAAAAACACATTTTATATAGTGCTACAGCAACAGAGACAACAACAGCAGCAGCGCTACCTCCCCCGGGAGCTGGAGATTTTTGTGCAAGATTATCGAGATACTGCCTTAGACTTAAGTTCTCCAGTGAATCCATTAGAATAACCCCTCGAATTTTCCATTTTTCAATTTAACTTTTTCAAGAACAGGACGCCTGGGTAAACCAGGCAGAAGAAGCATCTTAGCCGTTAGAACCACCAAGAATCCGGCACCATTAGAAACGAATATATCTTTTACTGACAATCTCCAATCTTCAGGCACCCCTTTAAGAGCAGGATTATGAGTCAAAGAAAATTGTGTTTTAGCAATATTAACCGGTAAATCAGAAAACCCAAAACTTTCCAAAAATTTTATTTTTTCTTCTGCTCCTTTAGAGTAATCAACGCCATTAGCTCCGTAAACTTGTTTTGCTATAACATCTATTTTATCTTTAATACCTGATTTTAAGGGGTAAAGAAATCTCCTCTTACTATTGGAGTCATCTTTTTCTAAAACTTTCTCAGCTAACTCAGTTCCACCCTGAGCACCTTTTTGATAAACCTCTGATACTGCCTCTGTGACATCTATGACATCTTGGCAATATTTCTTTAAAAACTCAATCTCTTTAGTACTGTCTTTAGAAAACTTGTTTATACAAACTATAGGCTCAAGACCAAACTTTCTAACAATTCCAACATGATGCGCTAAATTAGCACAGCCTTTCTTTAATGCTTTAATACCAGATTCACCAGAATATTCTCCATGGCATTTCAAAGCCCGAACAGAAACAACAACTACTACAGTTGCTATTTTAAATCCGGCTTTTCTTGCAACTATATGAATAAATTTCTCAAATCCCAAATCAGCCCCGAAACCACCTTCTGTAATCACATAGTCACTAAGTCCAAGCGCCATCTTAGTCGCAATCAAACTGCTATTACCGTGGGCAATATTGGCAAATGGACCAGTATGAACTAAAACAGGATTGCCTTCTACAGTCTGAACAAGATTGGGTTTTAAAGCATCTTTCAACAA
>JAVCDA010000024.1 GCA_030765145.1 Candidatus Saelkia tenebricola
CATCCTGATTAGACGAGTCACTAAAAGAGGTATGCATGTATGGTGTCTTCCTAAAGGTAAAGTTGAGCAGGGAGAGAGCCTGGAAGTTGCTGCGTTACGAGAGGTCAAAGAGGAAACAGGCGCGAGTGGTCAGATAGAAAAAGGACTGGGAAGTATTAGTTATTGGTTTTACGGTGCTGAAGATAAGTTGAAAATAAATAAAACCGTGCATTTTTATTTGATGAAATATATATCCGGAAATCTGGAATTGCATGATGATGAAGTTGAAGAGGTTAGATGGTTTGTAATAGATGAAGCAAGATCTATTGCGAGTTACAAATCAGAAAAAGAAATGATTGAGAAAGCAATGGAGGTTTTAGCTTCGGCTTCAGAAGGTAAATAGAGGATGAAGATATTCTGGTTAATTTTAATATTTTTAGCAGTTGTTTTAAATATATCCGATGCAACCGGAGAAATTTTAATGATAGTTGCAAAAAACGGGTTTCGTGATGAGGAAGCTTTTATTACCAAAGAGGTTTTAGAAAACAATGGCTATACGGTTGATGTAGCATCAAGTTCTCAAGGCGTCTGTTCGGGGATGCTTGGTAAAAGTATGAATGCAGAAGTTTCAATAGATGAAATTGATGTTTCCGATTACGGTGCGGTTGTATTTATAGGCGGAATCGGTGCTCGGGAATTCTTTGATAGCGTATTGGCTCAGGGGATTGTGAAAAAGGCGCACCAAGAGAACAAGATTATAGCGGCGATATGCATTGCACCTGTAATTTTGGCTCAAGCGGGTATTTTAAAAGATAAACATGCTACTGTCTCAGGTGGATTTGAGGCTCAGCTTCAACAGTATGGAGCAATTTATACCGGCAGCGGAGTGGAAGTCGATGGTAATATTATTACAGCAGATGGGCCGGGAGCTACTGAGGGATTTGTTTATAGGATACTGGATGTTTTAAAAAATAAATAGCCTAAAAATATCGGAGGCAAACTGTGGAATCCAAAAAGATTGTGTTACATTTTCCCAAGAGCATGGTGGATAAACCGATTATTTGCAAGCTAATCAGAGAGTTTAATTTAGATTTCAATATTTTGAAAGCTTCTGTTACTCCTAAAGAAGAAGGGCTTTTAGTTTTAGAACTTTTAGGTCAAGAGAAAGATTTTAAAAAAGCAGTGGAATATTTGGAAAATAATGGGGTAACGGTCCAGCTTTTGAGCAAAGATGTTATCCGTAATGATAAGAAGTGTACTCATTGCGGGGTTTGTGTTGTATATTGTCCAACCGGGGCTCTTTTTGTGGATCATGAAACTCAGGAAGTTATTTTTCAGGAAGATAAGTGTATAGGTTGTGAAATATGTGTCAATATTTGCCCACTTAGGGCGATGGAAGTTCATTTTTAATGCAAGAGAGGTTTTATAGAAAATGGGCTCAAGAGAAAGACTTAATAGGTTTTGAGGTTAAGGTTAAAGAAACGGATTTATTTATCAGGGCAGATAAGAGTTTAGCAAATGAAGCACGTGTTTTAGTTATAAAATACAGAAAGATCTTAGAAGAGTATCTTTGTGATAACCCCGTATTTCTTAAATCATTAGTTCCTATTGAGATAAAACCTGGAGCGCCTATTTTTGTGCAGGAAATGGTTAAGGCTTCTCGTAAAGCAGGTGTGGGACCTATGGCATCTGTTGCAGGAGCGATAGCAGAGTTTGTGGGTAAGGAATTGCTGGATTTCAGCAAAGAAATATTAGTTGAAAATGGAGGAGATATATTCTTAAAAACGTTGCAAAAAAGAACAGTGGCTATTTATGCAGGAAAATCTCCTTTATCAGGGAAAATAGGCATTGAAATTACTCCGACAATGGGAGTAGTTGGAGTTTGCACATCATCTGGGAAAGTAGGCCATTCTTTGAGCTTTGGTTGTGCAGATTCAGTTACTGTTGTGTCAAAATCAGCTGTTTTAGCAGATGCTTGGGCGACAAGCCTTGCTAATCGAGTTAAGAGTTCAAGTGAAATTGAAGAAGTGCTTAAATATACCTCCGAAATAAAAGGAATCAGAGGGGTAGTAATAATTGTGGATGAGAAAATAGGTTTTACCGGAAAAATAAGAATATTGAAAGTCTAAATTAAGATATCTTATTGATGTTTATTTGGTTATGGTAATTAACTTGACAGTGTTTTTGGTATATGGTATTTTGATTTTAGATTGCTTAATAAATAAGGAGGTTGAGGATGACTAAAAAAGAAATTGTTAATATTGTAGTGTCCAAAACGGGATATAAGCAGACAGAAGTTAAAAAAATAGTCCAGCTTACATTAGATGCGATTTCAGATACTTTAATTAACGGCAAAAATATTGAACTAAGAAATTTTGGTGTTTTTAAAGTAAAAACTAGAAAACCTAGGCAGGGTCGAAATCCGAAGACAGGAGAAGCGGTTCCGGTTCCTCAGAGAAGAGTGGTGGTTTTTAAGCCAGGGTTGGAATTGAAGTTAAAGTTAAGGTAAATCCCTATTTTCGGGATAAAAGTATTTTCTTCTTCTTTCATGCCCTTGGTCATGTATGGAGAAGAAAGAGGGAAGGTGAAGTATGAGTAGCAAAGGTAAAGTGAAGTGGTTTTCCAACCAAAAAGGTTTTGGATTTATTACCCCGGAGGAAGGTGCTGATGTTTTTGTGCATTTCTCTGCTGTTCAAACGGATGGTTATCGTAGCCTTGGAGAAGGTGATGATGTTGAGTTTGACATTGTAGAAACTCCTAAAGGTCCACAAGCAGCAAACGTGAAAAAAATTAGCTAAAATTGTCTGGAAAACCAAAAGCCCGTCTCTTTACATATTTAAAAAGGCGGGCGTTTTAAATAGTAAAGATAAAGGTTTCTAACATATAATAATCGTTGTAAGCTGATAACCAAAGGCCAGATTATTTATGAGATATCAAAAATTAAGAGGAACTGAGGATATAATTTCACCTCAAATTGAAGTTTGGCAAGAAATAGAGAATATATCCCGCGGTGTATTTGAGGTATCTGGTTATAAGGAAATAAAAACCCCGATAATTGAGTTTTTGCAGCTTTTTCAGCGTAGTATCGGCGAAAACACCGATATTGTAGAGAAAGAAATTTTTAAATTCCAGGATAGGTCTGAAAGAAAAATTGCACTTCGTCCTGAAGCAACTGCTTCTATAGTTCGAGCTTATTTAGAATGCGGACTATATCAAAATCCAGGATTGACGAAATTATATTATTTAGGCCCTATGTTTCGCGCAGAAAGGCCTCAAAAGGGGCGGAAGAGACAATTTTATCAAGTTGGTATTGAGGCTATAGGATCTTTGAATCCTGAAATAGATGCTGAAGTTATATATTTAGTTAAAAAACTTCTTGATAATTTGGGTGTTGATGATTTTAGAATTGAAATAAACAGTTTGGGTTGTGATAATGATAAAATTAAAATTTCGAATTATTTAAAAGATAAAATCAGTGAAAATTTAGATCAATTTTGCCAAAATTGTCAGAATAGGTTTGAAAGAAATGTGCTTAGGATTCTGGATTGTAAGAATCCGGATTGTAAAAGTTGTTTGAAAAATCTCCAAATAGATATTAAAAGTATAATTTGCTCAGATTGTATGCAGCATTATAAAGAAGTCAAATTGTTATTAACTGTTTTAGGAGTAAAATATAAAGAAAATGAATATTTAGTCCGGGGGCTTGATTATTATACCAGGACAGTGTTTGAAGTCCTTAATTCTGATTTAGGGGCTCAAAATGTGATTTGTGCAGGCGGAAGATATGATAATCTCGTTGAAGAAATGGGCGGTAAATCTACAGGAGCCGTAGGGTTTGCTTTAGGTATGGAAAGAATTGTCATGCTTCTTGAGAATAAAAGTAGAAAGAATATAGAATTGGATGTTTTTTTGGTTCTTCAGGACAGAATGTTTTTAAAAGAAGCATTGAAAGAGTTGATGAATTTAAGAGAAAATGGAATATATGCTGATATGGATTATCAAGGTAGATCTTTAAAATCTCAGATGAGGTTAGCTAATGAAAAAAAAGCGAGATATGTTTTAATTTTAGGACAAAAAGAGTGGGAGCAGGGTGAATTCTGTCTAAAAGATATGAAAACAGGGAGTCAAATCAATATAAAGAAAGAGAAGTTGTTAGAATTTGTTAGTTGAATTATATAGTCCCTTATGGGAATAATGGTGTTTTCGCTTCGAGAAATGTGTTAAAATTCTTTAAAGAATTTTAACACTCTCAGCGGATTAATTCGCACAGTGACTTATGTTCGCTGACACTCCATAAGTCACGTGCTCATTAGGAGGTTAAATTGTTACGTACTCATTATTGTGGACAGATTCGTAAGGAAGATGTAGAAAAGGAAGTTTCTCTTTGTGGATGGATTTACAGAATAAGAGAACATGGAAAAATAGTTTTTTTGGATCTAAGAGATAGAGAAGGCTCTATTC
>JAVCDA010000008.1 GCA_030765145.1 Candidatus Saelkia tenebricola
ATCGAAATCAATGATGCCTTCGATGAAAAAATTAACGATCCGGATTATGCCAGAAAACTGTTTTTAGTCGAAAACTGCATTTATGGCGTGGATATCCAGGAGATTGCCGCTCAAATTTCCAAGCTGAGATTTTTTATATCCCTGATTGTTGACCAAAAAGTGGATAAAGATAAACCCAACTTTGGCATCAGAGTCTTGCCCAATCTTGAAACCAAATTTGTGGCCGGCAATACATTGATCGGCATTGAGAAGCCAAAAGATCAATTGACCATTTTCAATGATAATAAAGAAGTGAAAGATCTGGTAAAAGAACTAGAAAATGTGAGGCACCGGCTTTTTTCGGCAAAATCACCGCCTACTAAAAGAAGGCTTAGAGATAAAGACAAAGAAATACGAGAAGAACTATCAAACTTGTTAGAAATACTATTTAACGATGAAGTCGAAGATGTGGTTAAGAATAACAGGAGAGTTTCAGAATTAAAATATTATCATGATATGATTAAGCGAAATGGATCAAAGGATAATTATCTAAAAGAAATAGCGGTCAGGGAGAAGGAATTAGATAAAATAAAAGAAGACTATAAATCAGAAAACCATAAAACTGCCATCCAGCTTGCCCGTTGGGATCCTTATGATCAGAATGCTTCATCTCCTTTTTTTGACCCAGAGTGGATGTTTGGTATTCGGGATGGATTTGATATTGTGATTGGCAATCCGCCGTATGGAGCAAAAATATCCAAAAGTATGTTTGGTAGATTGGAACCTTTTTTCTCAAAACTATTCTGCATGGAATCAGCAATATTATTCATTGAAAAAGGAAGAACATTATTGTCAGCAAATGGAACTCTAACTTATATAGTGCCAAAAGCGTTGACATATGCATCAAACTATAAAAAGACTCGTGATTACTTACTTAAAGGATTATCTTTTATCGTAGATTGCGGAAAAGCTTTTGAACAAGTAAAACTTGAAGCTTGCGTGTTTTCTTTTAAAGAAGGCACGAATACTGCGACATACAACTCTGTATCCTTTAATAATAATTTGTTTACTATACAATGCATTATAGATAAAAAGTATGTTAATATTTTTGAATTATACCTAAATAGCATCTCTCAACATGACTTGTCCATAGCTTTAAAGTTGTTGCATTTACAGAGACTTGAAAATTATACGGTAAATCGTAGAGGTGGAAGCTTTCAGAAAAACATAAGTGAAGTTGCTGAAAAGCCTATGTCAGCTATAGGTGGTAAGGAAATTGACAGATATGGAATAAGGGATATAAAAGGGTATGTCGGGAAACAAATATTGAAAGAATACTCTAATGCAGCAATTAATCCCAATGCGATAATCTGTCAAAATATTGTAGCTCATATTTTAAATCCTACTGACCACATAAAAATTATTGCATGTATAAATAATAAAGAGAATGGTTTGATTTTAGATACTATTAATCAGATAACTATCAATAATGAAACTATTTCCAAATATTATTTATGGTCAATATTGAACTCAACACTAATAAACTGGTATGTTTATAGGTTTATTTATGGCAAGGCAATTAGGACGATGCATTTTGATAATCCAGTTACTTCACGTATTCCAATTGCTTTGCCTACTAACCTAAATCTATACAAAATACTTTACTACTTAACAATTATGTCTGAGAGAGAAACTATTTTTGTTGAAATAATAGACAGTTTGATTTTTCAAGAATACTTTTCATTACACATGAAAGAACTGAAAATTGACATTCTTGATTTTGTAGAAAAAGATTTAGAAGAAATATTGCAAAACAAGTGCTTTGACCAGTTGACTGAGAATCAAAAAGAAAAAGTAATGGAGCAACTCCACACAAAATGGACAAACCCGAAAAGCGAAATCGTAAAACGAATGAACAGCTTTGCAGAAAAAAGCCCGGATATTTTAAAACCGATACTGGAGAGTAAATAAAAAAAGTGCGGATCACATCTTAAATATTAACAATGATATTAAGGCTGTTTAGTTTAAATAGTGAATATTTAATATGCGACCCAACAAACCACAAGGGGCGGTGAACATAACCCTTCATAGATTTAAAAAGGCGGATCTCATGACAAAGGGGATGATATCCATATCCGCTCAATAACTTGTTGTCGGTATATGGTTAGCCTCGGTCACATGTATGGTGTAACTATTATTATATACAATGCATTTGCCCCGGTGATCACGTTGTTAAAGTGGTAAGTGGTTCAATCATGATGTACGCTGAATAGCAGTTATTTTTTCATAGAATTAATTGGGGGACTATAATATGTCTTTAAAAGCTACTCCATCTGAAGCACTTCTTCAATCAATACGGTCTCATAATTGCGTGCTTTTTATGGGTGCCGGTATGGGATATTACCTTAGAAATCAAATTGGCGAAACTTGTCCTGATGGAGATGCTCTTACTAAAAAGCTCTGTGATGAATTCCATATAGATGATAATGCTGTCGAAGATCTATCAATAGCATCTGAGTTAGTGGAAATCCGTCTAAATCGTGGAGCTTTACTCGATTTTCTAAGAAAACAGCTTCTTGGTTTTGATCCTGATGAAAATTATCAATGGTTACCTACTATGAGTTGGAGAGCAATATATACAACCAATTTTGATGATGGTTTATTAACTGCGTATCACAAATCCTCCTCTGCTGCTCAAAATATCGTGCCTATTTACGTAACAGCTGATTTTAAAGATTTCAGCAACTATACAGATGTGCCGGCCTATTTTATTCACGGATGTCTTAATCAACCTGCTTTCCCAATTGTTATAACCCAAAGTGATTATAGTCGCTTTCGGGAAAAACGAAGAATGATGTTTGAACAACTGAAAATTCATCACGCTCAATGCACTTTTTTATATATTGGTTATTCCCATAAAGATCCGAACTGGCAGATGATTCACTCTGAAATGCAATCGGAATTTCCAGAAGGAAATCTCCCTCGTTCCTTTAGGATTGACCCTAAGCCAGACATTGCACAATCAGAGATACTTTTAAATAAAGGGATAGAGACCATAGCATGCGATCTTGATACGCTTATTAAAGAATATAAGAAGTATGTGCAAATTCAAGGGACAGTATCTCAAACATGGGGAGTGCCAGCGCACTGTCCAAAGGCGCTTAATGAGGCCTTTAAGAATGCCCCAGCAATGTGCAAGCGTCTGCTATCTGGTTGGGAATATGTAGGGTCTGCTGATATACAAATTCAACCTAACATACCAGAATACTATAAAGGCACAAAAGCAAATTGGTCATTGATAGATGCGGCTGCTTATTTTGAACGAGATATTGAAGAAGGCATATATGACAAGATTCTTGATTTTGCAACCGATCCAAATGGAAGATGCCGCGCCGAAATACTTCTTGGTCCTGCCGGGTATGGTATAACCACTGTGTTAATGTCCATTGCATGGAAATCGGTTAAAACAAAATTGTTACACGTACTCTCCCTAAAAGATGGAGCTACTATATTAGACGGAGATGTCGAATTTGCACTAAATAACTTAGATGGAAAGGTTATATTTATCATAGATCAAGCAAGCCGATTACATAACAGTTTAAGCGGAATTGTCCAAAAGTGTAGAAATGATAGAAGAGATTGTTTCTTTTTATTGGGCTCTCGATTAAATGAGTGGAGACAAGAACGACCCAAATTGAAATGCAATGAACACCTACTATCACCGCTTTCTGAAGCAGAAATTGATAGACTGATAGATGTGTTAAATAAGAATAATCTTTTAGGGGAATTAGAAAATCTCGATGATGAATATAGGCGTAAAATATTGATTAACAAACATCAAAAAGAACTATTAGTTATAATGAGAGAAACGATTGAAAATAATTCATTTGATGCGATTATTGAAAATGAATTTGAAGGCATTGGTAATGATGAGGCAAAAACATTATATGGAGTAGTAGCAGGTATGCATCAGTATGGCATCTTGTCAAGAATGTCGTTATTAAGTGGCATCATACAGTACAACATTGCCGAAGTACCTGCATTAATATCTCGCTATGCAGAAGGAATTATCCGAATAGTTGAAGACCCGCTTAAAGAGGATATCCCTTGCTTAATTTCAAGGCACCGGATCATTGCAAAAATAGTATGGCACAGATGCTTTCTTGGCTCGAGAAGAGAAAGCCTGTTGTTAGATTTAATGCGGCATTTAAATTTAGCATACAATCAAGATAAAAGAGTGTTTGATGAAATCACAAAAGATGATGATGTCGTTGATTCTATTCGGTCTTTTGAATCTAGGACTGGCTTTTTTGAATCAGCAAGTAAGAAAGATGTCAATAATCCTTATGTGCGACAGCATTATGCTAGGATGCTTCTTCGTGAAAAAAAATACAGTCTTGCGTTAAGCCAAATTGAATCAGGCTTGAAATTAGATAAAAGTGCAAGAATTTTATATCATACAAAGGGTCAAATTCTTGCAAAAATGGCTTTAGACACAGATGAACAAGCGGTTGGGGAAA
>JAVCDA010000054.1 GCA_030765145.1 Candidatus Saelkia tenebricola
AGCAGCGATATTTGATTACAACTGGATTATCATCATGTGTAGCTTTTACGTTATATTATAGAGCAACAAAGATAGGAGCATTAGCCCATATGGATATCAATTACTCCAATTCGGATGTCATGTCAGCAATACAGAGGATAATAGATTGCATGAAAGATAATGGAGCAGATTTGGGACAGCTTGAGGCCGGAATAATTGAAGGTACAGAACACTCCGGAGCTTTAATAGATGCTATTTGTCAATCTTTTGCTACCTTGGGGATTAAAATTGTAAAAAGAGTAGGCATCCAACCTCTCTACCTTAGATCAATTGCTTTTGATATAGAAACAGGCGAGCTATATAATTTAAGCGGATTGTATACTATTGATCCGCCGTCATCGGAATATCCTGCTCTTGTAAAAGGAGATTCAATAATATAGTTATTTGGAGCTTATTTATTGGAAAACTAGTGAATAAAATTAGATAAAAACGGAAGAAAATAAAAATCCCACTTTACCTTCCCACTTTTTACATTGACCTCATCCTGAATGGGCACTTTTTAGGCACTAAATCTCCCTGTGCAAATATTATATAATATTCTCTCTGAAACATATAGCTTGCTAAATGCAAGTTAGAGCCTCTTACGGGGCGGTGATAATACCACTAAAACTATATCTCTGATTAGCATATGATTCCTATATTTTTGGTTATATAGTACCTATTTATAGGTATAATATTCAGAGATAGCGTTATATCTAATATTTGCACGGGGAGCCATCTATTTTGCTCGGAAATGCCGAGCAGAGAATTTAACAGTCCCGAGTGACAATTGTTGTTCGGAACTGTTTTGTATCTCACCAAGTGTTAAAAAGTTAGAGTATTATAGTAGAAGTTAATCTATCCAATAAAAACTCTCTGCTTGCAAATGTGAAGGAACCTCTCTTAAAAACATGTAAATTATCTGTTTTTATACCTCTCTTTATCTCTCAATTCCACCATTATCAAAAGGGGGTATTTAACAGCATTATTTAATTGTTTTGCCTGATAAGTATCTTTGTGTATTTGCCTGTTAAATGTATTTTTGAATAAATTGATAGTTTAGTTTCTATACCTCTCTGTTCTTTAGGGAGAGAGGTTCTAATTAACTCTTAAGAGTTTTCTTGAGGTTTTTAAGGGGAGTGTTAGAATAAAAACTATTATAACGTTCGGTTAATCATTGGTTACAGTGGCTTGGGATTGTATAAAACTATTAAAAAGATAAATAGTCGTAAATAGAAAAGTTATGTCAAAGCAGAAGGGAAATAACGATATTTGTTCACAATGTGGTAAAAGATCTAATAGTCAAGAAATGCTTATTATCAACAATTTGCCTGTTTGTGTAGAATGTATCTATGGAAAAGAGAAGCCATTTAAAATTTATCCGATAGGTGTGGTTAAGAATAAACTTAGTCGTGCCGAAAAGGGCTTTGGTACTGCCGGTAAGAAGGGGATATCGCACATAGATTTATTCGAATCGCAAAGACCTTTCTTGTATAAACTGGAGGAAGAAAATGTTATTACGGTTGTATATTATCTACATGAAAGTAGTTCGGTAAAGTCTGTTTTTAATCGGGGTTTGGATGGTAAAAAAGTAGGAGTATTTGCCTCGCGTACACCTTACAGATTGTCTAAGATTGGTATCCAGGATGTCAAACTGTTAAAAATAGAAGGTACTACTCTCTACGTTGAAGGATTAGATGCTGTCAATGGCACGTCTGTTCTTGATATTAAAATGCAGTGGAGTGCACTATGAAGATGACTAATCTAGAAAAGAAATTTGTAAATAAGAGATAGCAAACTTTCGGAAAATTAAACAAAAGATATATCTGTTAACCACTAAGTTCGAGTTTTTTGCGGGTGTCTGTGAATATTAATGCAAGCCACCTTTCCAAATGAGGTAAAAATAACTTCAAGATTAATATATTGATAGAGAGATAATTTAGAGAGGGGATCTCTTGTAACCAGAGAGTAAAAGTATGAGTCTTTTTCGGTGAGGAGTTTTTATAAAAATGACCGTTTTTTGGTGGTCTTTTTTTATAAATATTAGTTTGTTATGAGTGGTTTTCACTGAGGAGGATTGAGCTTGATTCTGTACTATTGAATTTTGATTTTTAGTAGTATATTGATGATATTGAATTAAATATAAATAATTAAAACATTTTTTTCAGTTATATTGTCATTAATTAAAAGCAATTTAATACTAAAGAAAACTAAAATAGTAAAGCAGATTATGGATAGGACTAAGCATGTTATAATAGTAGTTATTGTTATTGTGTTTTCTCTCTTCACAATAAATAGTTATTTTGCCATCAAATATCTTCGAGCATTAGGGAAATCACGTTGGCCTGAAGGAGCCATTAGAACCAATGCTACTACAGGATACAATATGTCGCCCTCTTTTTCGTCAACAATGCTTGATAAGAGTTTCTCTATTTGTTCCCACGAACTTGGCTACAGAATTCCTATGTTTGCAAATAACTCGTCCATTGAACAGGGTGGAATTTTATCCGTCGGCTGCTCTTTTACTTATGGTGATAGAGTAGAGGCAGAGCAGACCTTCACCTATTTAACTGCTGAGAAGCTGCATATGCCTTCCTATAATTATGGGGTGTGTTCATATTCCTATGCCAGTGTTATTTTACAATTGAACGAGTTGAGACAAAGAGAAATTTTAGATAAATTAAAACCGAAAATATTAATATTAGGAGCAGGGAATTGGCTTGTTAAAAGGTCGTTAATCCCCTTTTTCCCAACAAGCAATGATTCTATGCATGTCTATTCTTATATTACAAAAATGGGTGGAAGAATACAAGTCTCAAAACCTCCCAAGATACATCGTATTAAATACCACCCTGTTTTATATGAAGATTATTCTATGAACAAGAGAAGAAACATAATTTTAGTTTTTAAACGATTTTATTATATGTCTTGTATTGTACCTGGCATATTATATGTAAAGGTAATAAAGAAAAAATATGACAAAAAAGAAATAATCAATTCATTTGAGTTATATGATTTTGTCATTGCTGAAATAAATAAAATTATACAAGATTATGGGATGAAATTTATTATATTATGGATGCCTTATAATGAAGAAGATTTATTAGACAAAAGATTAAAAAGAGCCGTGGAGAAACATAAAGACATTATCCTTGTGAACGGATTTGATGCAATAAGAAAATATAATGTAGCAAGTGAGGAATATGTCAATACGCATCCAGGATTTCAAGCCCATGATGCTTATGCTAAAGAAATTATTTTGAGGGTAATGAATAATGGAAACTAAATTATGGAGTTTTTTAGGTTATTTTTCTGGATTTAAAGAGGGTAAAAGCGCAAGTATGGTTAAAAACTTTTAAAAAATCCAACTGTTTTTTAGTGTAAATAAGAGGGGCAGACGTGTTTTATTATTTGTTTCGTAACACATTTGTTTTTCAAATATTTCCTAATTTTTGTACCCCCTCTGAAAAATATGTAACCTGTTAAATATACGCTTGAATTTCTTGCGTTGCCGCAATAAATCTGCTTAAAATAACCTTTCTGATCTGGCTATATATGCAGTATTTTCCGTTACAACCTCAATAATGTGATCTTGCGTATTCAGAGAGGATATTATAACTAATATTTGCACGGGGAGTAGCCAGCTCTTTTTTAGGAGGATAGAAAAATCGCTTGACATATTTTTTCACTATGGTATAAAGATATTCTTATATTTGAATATAAAGGAGGTTAAAATGAATACTGTAGGCTATAAAAAAGTTGCTGATTTTTTCAATGCTCTTTCTCATCCTATTCGTGTCGAGATGGTTGCGGAATTACTAAAAGGCAAAAAATGTGTCAGTGATATGAGAGAGCTGTTGGAGGTAAATCAACCTAATGTTTCACAGCATCTATCTTTGTTGAGGTTCAATGACATTGTTGATTGGTGTCAGGAAGGAAAGAGAAAGTGTTATTTTTTAAAAAATACTCAATTGATAAAGGATATTTTTAAGGTGTTGGAGAAAAATAAATTTTATAATTTTGAATAAAAATTTGTGTTGTAAAAGTTCTTTAAAGCAGAATCTAAATAGTGAATAAAGTTGAAGACATTAATTATTTTTAATCGTAATCCTTATGATGGGACGGATGTAACGTGGAACGGTTTACGACTTGTGGATAAACTGCTTGATATAGGAGTTGAAGTGAGAATTTTTTTAATGAATGATTCAGTAGATATGGCTCGGGATGCGGCTAAGCCGCCAGAAGGATTTTTTGATTTAGGGAAAATGCTGAAGGATTTAATAGCTAAAGGCATTCCGGTTAAAGTTTGTGGCACTTGTAAGGTGAGATGCGGTATTCACAAAGGAGAGCCTTATTTTGAAGGGGCTCAGGAAGCAAAAATGACCGAATTGGCAGAATGGGTGAAGGAAGCGGATAAAGTTATTACATTTTGATTTGGAGAGGGAAATGGAGCAAAAGGATTTAATAATAATTGGTGCGGGTCCCGCTGGACTTAGCGCGGGTATACATGCCGGTTATTTTGGCGTTAAGGCATCAATTTTGGAGGGGAATATTCCCGGAGGATTGGTGGTGGAGATTCCTTTTTTGGAGAACTATCCGGGGCTTAAAGATGGAATTGCCGGCGGCAGTTTTATTGAGAAAATGGTTGAGCAATGTAATAAATATGGAGGAGAGATACATCAGTTTGAAAAAGTGGTTAAATTAGATTTTAAGGGTAAAGAAAAAATAGTTAAAACAGACAAATCTGAATATATGACCGACGTAGTTATTATTGCCTCGGGCAGGACGCCAAAGACGCTCGGGGTTCCCGGTGAAAATGAATTTTGCGGCAAGGGAGTTAGCTACTGTGCTGTTTGTGACGGAGCTTTTTTTAAAGGGAAAAAGGTAATTGTAATAGGAGAAAAGAGTCCCGCTGCAGAGATTGCTGTATACTTTTCCAATTTAGCGTCAAAAGTAACTTTGATATGTTTAAGGCCCAGCATAGAAGCAAAGAATATTCTTATAGAAAGATTGGCAGAAAAGAAAGTGGAAATTTTAAGCAATGTGGAAGTAAAAGAGCTTAAAGGAGACGTCAAGATAAAGAGTGTCGTTTTGTCTGATAAGAATACAGGTGATATTAAAGAAATGGAGACTGATGGTGTCTTTTTTCAGTTAGAAGAGATTCCTAATAGTCAGTTGGCAGAAAAGGCTGGGATAGAGATAAATGAAAAGGGCTATATAATTGTTGATGAAAAAG